>JAQVJM010000001.1 GCA_028695135.1 Candidatus Moraniibacteriota bacterium
GATGGCAATATAGGAATTGGAAAAGCTTCTCCTTTGAAAAAGTTGGACATTGCTGGAGATGGGATAAATTTGGAGAACACTTTTTCCAGTTCAACTGGGATTATATTTAAAGATACAAATAGATTTATTCATAATTTCCAGCATCCTACAGGAGATACAGCGATACCAGATGGTTATAATACTTTTGTTGGAGTGGGGACTGGAAACTTTACAATGGGGATTACGGCGACAAGCAATGAACATGGGAGTAGAAATACTGCTTTCGGATATAATAATCTTAGATTGAATACCACAGGATACAGAAATACTGCTATCGGAACGAATTCTTTACAAGCAAACACCACAGGATATAGAAATACTGCTATCGGGGGAACATCTCTATATAATAACACCACAGGGTATTTCAATACAGCTGGTGGAGAGTACTCCCTTCCTTTTAATACTACAGGAAACTATAATACAGCTTATGGTGCACATTCCCTCCATGATTTAACCGAGGGTATTTCTAATGTGGCTATTGGATATGAAACAGGGAGAGGAATAACCATAGGAAATTATAATACAATAATAGGAGCTAACGTCAAAGGATTAAACGCCGATTTATCTAATAATATTATTATTGCTGATGGAGAAGGTAATAGAAGAATAAATGTTGACGGAGGTGGCAAAGTCGGAATCGGAACGACGAGTCCGAATTCATTATTGCAATTAGGAGAGCTGTCAGGCGTAAGCCCTGTTGTAGGAATGGATGAGTTTATAATAGCTCAAAATAATAGTGTTGCCGGAATGTCTATTTGGACACCGGACGCTAGTGCCGGATTTTATAATTTCGGCTCTCCGTCAGATGCCCATGGAGCTGCTATTTCTTGGAAATATGATGATAATCTGTTTAGAATCTTTACTGCTTCAACTGGAGCAGAAATTGCCTTTGAAAGTAGCAACAAGATTGAAGCTGTGAGAATTGATAATGCTGGTAAGGTGGGCATTGGGACGACAGATCCAGTTTCTAAATTAGAAGTTTCCGGGGGAGATATCAGGGTTACTGGAGGATCCTTCATCGACGACGGAACGACTCTTACGGTTCCCGATTACGTCTTCGAGCCTAATTACGGATTAATGCCTCTTTCCGACCTCAAGAATTATATAACCGCCAACAAGCACCTGCCGGGAATCCCGGACATGCGCGACCGTGCCAGATGGGCGCTTCTTTCCCTCCAGGACAGGGATATGAAGCTTCTGGAAAAGACGGAGGAAAACACGCTTTATGTCATTGACCTTGACTCGCAACTTGCAACCCATAACTCGCAGCTTACGAATTTGCAAGCTCAAAGTGAAAAGCTAAAAGTGCAAAGTGAAGATTTAATTATTCAAACCGGCGATGTAGATTCACAAGTCTCAAATCTCAACTCGCAGATTGAAGATCTAAACTCGCAACTCGCAACCTATAGCTCTCAACTGGCAATTCTTGAAGATCAAGTGCAACAAATTGATACAGAACTCATTAATACTCAATTAAACGAGCTTATGGATTTTATGCTGGCGATAAATGCAAGCGAGTTTATAAGACTTGGCGAGACGAACAAAGGAAACCTTCTTCTTGACGGAAAACTGGAAACTGAAGAAACAGAAACCAAAAAGCTTGCCATAAAGATAAAAGAAAAGGAATCCGCCACCATCGGAACATCCGTAATTTGTCCCAAGGACACACATTATGACGAGGATAAGGACAGATGCAAGGATGCGACTGACGAGGATGAAGATGGGATTGATGAAGAAAGCGGAAAATCCGTAAGTACAGGAGTAAGTACGTCCGTAATTACGTCGGCTGTTACTGCGGATAGTAAAATATTTATAACTATTAAAAATGCGGAATTAGCGATTCCAGTTAAAATTGGAAAGATTGAAAATGGCGAGGGATTTGAGATTGAAATAAATGAACCGACAGAAAGTAGGATTGATTTGGATTGGTGGATAGTTGGGACTGAATAATTTCTAATTTTCAATTTCTAATTTCTAAACAATTTGGATAATTTTCAATTTTTAAACAATTTACAATTTCAAAATTTTTCAATTATGAAATATGATTTAGAAGATAGGACGAGAGAGTTTAGTAAAAATATTTTAAGATTTCTTAAAAAATAAGAAGATATGGGTTAAATAAATCTTTAATTCTGCAGTTAGTGAGATCTGCTACAAGCGTAGGCGCAAATTACTGTGAAGCAAATGGAGCGAGTTCTAAAAAAGACTTTAGAAATAAAATTCATATATGAAGAAAGGAAATTCAAAGAGACCAAATACTGGATAGACCTATCAGATGAGATTATTGCAGAAAACAATAAGAATGCCTTAAATAGCCTGCAAAAAGAAGCACATGAACTAACATCGATTTTTAACAAAATATCAAGCAGTTTAAGAAATCGATAAATTGAAGAATTGATGCATTGTTTAGAAATTGAAAATTGAAAATTTAACTCGATTACCGCTTGGGCGGTTTTTTTGTTATAATGAAAACATGCGAATAGGAATAGATGCCCGGTTTTACGGAGTGAAAAACAAAGGGCTGGGCAGGTACACGCAAAAACTGATAGAAAACTTGGAAAGTATTCAGGATAAAGATTCCGGCGACGAATACTTTATTTTTTTGCGCCAAGAAAACCTCGATGAATATCATCCGAAAAACAAGAACTTCCATAAAATTTTGGCCGACTATAGGTGGTATTCTTTTTCGGAACAGATCCATCTGCCCAAACTGCTCAACCAATATAACTTGGATCTGGTCCATTTTCCTCATTTTAATGTTCCGCTTTTTTATAGGCGTCCTTTTATCATAACAATACATGACCTCATACTTCTCCACTTTCCGACGATCAGGAATACGACTCTCAGCCCGATTTATTATTGGATAAAATTTTTAGCTTACAAGTTAGTCATAGGTTCGGCCGTAAGGAGAGCCAAAAAAATAATAACAGTTTCCAGATTTACCAGGGATGATATCGCCGGAAATTATAGAAATACGGAAAAAAAGATAGAAATCACCTATGAAGCCTGCGATGATCTGGAGGTGGAAAGCGAGGAAAAATGCGGCAATGAAAGGCTTAAAAGATATGGTATAATGAAGCCGTATGTGCTTTATGTCGGAAACGCTTATCCACATAAGAATCTGGAAAATCTGGTCTTGTCTTTCAACGAAATTTCGGATAATAATTTGTCCCTGGTCTTAGTCGGAAAATCGGATTATTTTTACAGAAGGATAAAAAAGATAGTTAAAAAAAACAATATCAGAAATGTCATATTCACGGATTTTGTCTCTGATTACGATCTCAATATAATTTACAAAAACTCCAAAGCGTATATCTTTCCTTCGCTGTATGAAGGATTCGGACTTCCGCCCCTTGAGGCGATGAGGAGGGGCGTGCCGGTAGCGTCTTCCGATCATGGGTGTATGAAGGAGGTTTTGGAAGACTCGGCTTTATATTTTGATGCGAAAAATAAAGAAGAAACAAAAAAAGCCATTGAAAAAATAATCAGCAGCGGCGAGCTCAGGAAAAAATTGATCCGGAAAGGATTTTCTCAGGTTGAAAAATACAGCTGGGAAAAAATGGCCGAAAGGGTCTCCGATATTTACAAAAAATCAATTTAAATGGATATCATAAATCCGAAAAAAACAAATAGAAAATCATTCATCAATTCTTTGACGGCCGAAGAAGCTGTTTTTCGTCCGATAAGAAAAAAAAATTATGATTGTCGAGCCTATGTTTTTGGCGCAGAAACCGATATCGATGAATTGGAGCGCCGGCAAAAAAGCAATATCGAGGAGGGGATAACGGCGAATGATTTTCTCTCTCTTGATCAAGATTATGGCCGAGAGGATTTTACGGAAGACGAGATCGAATTTGGGAAAGACGGATATATGCAATTTGAAGAAACATCCGGCGAAGAGCGAAATGGCGGAATCGAAATAAAAGAAAAAGGCAGTTCCTTTTTATTCGCCAAGGCGACATTGGCAGCGGCTATTTTTCTGGTCGCGCTTGCCGGTGCAGGATTTTTTTTCATGGGCAGAAGCTTGGATATAAAAGAGCAGGTCATGGGAATAAGCGATGAAGCGCTGGGCAATGTTGATATGGCCGTAGCTAATATGAAAGAAAGCAATTTTTCCCTTTCTTCGGACAAATTTGGACAAGCTTATGAAAATTTTTCCAATATGGCCGATTCTCTCAATGATTTGGGTTCGGCGGTCATTTCCGTTTCGCGTTTTATTCCGGGAGCCTCTCAGCTTTCCTCCGGATATGAACTGACTCAGGCCGGAAAGCATCTTTCTTCGGCCGGAAAAAAAATAAGCGAAGTGGCTCAGGATTTGGATGATTTGAAAAAAAATTCCATAAATCTGGGAGAAGAGGATATGAACGCGCTTAATATTTTCCGTTCCTTTGAAAGGGATATTTCTGATATTAAAAACGATCTCGACAAGGCTCAGGAAAGCTTGGAAAAAGTGAAGCTCGGAGATATTCCGGATGACAAGAGAGAAGGCGTAAAAGAGCTCAAACTGAAGCTTCCGATTATAATCCAGGGAGTGGATAAGTTTTCTCAGAACAGCCACATAATAGCGGATTTGCTGGGCGCGAACGGTCCGAGGAAATATTTATTTCTGTTCCAGAATAATCAGGAGATGCGGGCTACGGGAGGTTTCATCGGATCTTACGGACTTTTGGATATCGAGGACAGCGGAAGGATAAGGAATTTTTTCATAGACGGAATATTTAATCCGGACGGACAATTGGTTGAAAAGATCGTTCCCCCCAAGCCGATTCAAAAAATAAGCGCCGCTTGGAGCCTTCATGACAGCAATTGGTTTCCCGATTTTCCCCTTTCGGCCCAAAAAGCCATAAGTTTTTATGAAAAGACCGGCGGTCCGACAGTTGACGGAGTCGTCACTCTCACTCCTACGGTGATGCAAGAGCTTCTGAAAATCACCGGTCCGATATATATGGAGGAATACGACACCGAGCTAAATGGCGAAAATTTCATCCAGAATATCCAATATGAAGTAGAGGAAGATTATGACAAGGAGGAAAACCGTCCCAAAAAGATTCTTTCCGATCTGGCGCCGATCGTTCTGGATAAACTGTTTTCTTCAAATGACGCAAAGGTCATAGCCAGGACGGCCGAAGTCTTACAGAAAGCCTTGAGCGAAAAACACATTTTGATATATTCGAGCAATCCGGATCTTCAAAAAATAATATCCGATGTAGGCTGGTCGGGAGAAATTTTGGATACTTCCAGAGATTATCTCAGTATCATAAATTCAAACATAAACGGATACAAGACTGACGGGATTGTGGATGAAACCATAAAATATCAGGCGGAGATCCAAGAAGACGGGACGATAATAGATACAGTCACGATAATCCGCAAGCACAATGGAGGAAACGAAGAATATGATTGGTGGAATAAAGTCAACGCAAATTATATGAGGGTTTATGTTCCGGAGGGTTCCGAGCTTTTGGAAGTCGAAGGGCAGACGCGGGAGTTTAACGATTCCCCTTTAGATTACGACAGCCTTAACTTCACAAGAGATGCGGATGTCGGAAAAGAAGAGAGCGAGATGCAGATAAACGAATTGACAGGCACAAGAACATATTTTGAAAAAGGCAAAACCGTTTTTGCCAACTGGGTTTATGTGAGTCCCCAGGAAGAAGTCGTGGTCAGATATAAATACAAGCTTCCTTTTAAAGCGTCCATGAATTTCGAAAAGCCTTTCAGCTCATTCTCTCTTCTGGCACAGAAGCAATCGGGGAGTTTGGGAAGCGATTTCGAATTAAAGATCGAATATCCTGAAGGGTGGAAAACGGAATGGACGACCGAAAACATGGGAGAAGGATTAGGTGTAAGCACCGATTTGAGCCGGGATAAATTTTTTGGAGCGGTATTTGTCAAAAAACAAGATTAAAAAATTTGCCTTTATTTTTCTAAAGATAGAGCTCGGATAATTTTATTCAAATAATAAAACCATAAGCACCTTTTGTATTGATTTTTTATCCCCCATGTGATAAATTGTTGAGAGTGCTAAGAGTTGCTTAGCGCTTTATTTTTGTTGAGGCCATATGATAAAAAAGATATTGAATAATAAAATAATAAACAGCAGTCCGATCCAAACCGTGGCCGGAGCGGCGCTTGTCGTTTCAGTTGCCGGAATAATGAGCCGCGTCTTGGGACTTTTCAGAGACAGAATTTTGGCTTCCAAATTCGGCGCGGGCGATACGTTAGATATTTATTATGCTGCTTTCAGGATTCCTGATCTTATCTACAATCTTTTGATAGTGGGGGCTTTGAGCGCGGCGTTTATTCCCGTTTTTACCGGACTGATAACTAAGAAAAAAGAAAAAGAGGCTTGGGATTTGTCTTCGGGGCTTTTAACTCTGCAGATAATTACGGTGGTTGCCTTGTCTGCGATTCTTTCTTTTTTCTCCCCGTATCTGATGAAACTAGTCACTCCGGGATTTTCTGATGATAAGACCGCACAGGCGGCGATATTTACGAGGATAATGTTTTTAAGCCCTTTGCTTTTGGGAATGAGCGCAATTTTTGGAGGGATATTGGTTTCTTTCAAGAGATTCTTAGTTTATTCTTTGGCTCCGATAATGTATAACATAGGCATAATCATCGGGGCGGTTTTTCTGGTGGATTTGTGGGGAGAAATCGGATTGGCCTGGGGAGTGGTTTTGGGAGCGTTTCTACATATGCTTTTGCAATTGCAGGCTGTAAAGTTTGCCGGATTCTCTTTTAATTTCGTAAGCCTCAAAAAAATAATCTCCAACACCCATATTTTGAAAGTTATCAAGCTGATGATACCACGCAGCCTGGCTATGGGAGTCACGCAGATAAATTTATTGGTTATAACTATTTTTGCTTCCACCCTGGCTTCCGGATCTCTCTCCGCATTCAATTTTGCCAATAATTTACAAAGCGTCCCCTTGGGTCTTTTCGGAATATCTTTCGCTTTGGCCGCCTTCCCCAAGCTCAGCTCTTTGGCGGCGGAGGGCGATATGGAAAAATTCAATCATATATTCATGCGCAATTTTAAGAGGATCTTGTTCTTTGTCATTCCGGCCAGCGTGATAATATTTTCTTTGAGGGCGGAAATCGTCAGGGCGGTTTTAGGAGCGGGAGAATTCGATTGGGAAGACACCCGGATAACTTTATGGATATTGGGGTTTTTGTCTCTGAGCTTATTCGCCCAAAGCACCATACCCTTGATTTCCAGGGCGTTTTATGCGCTGGAAAACACCAAGACCCCTTTTTACGTGGCGCTTCTGAGCGAAGCGATAAACATATCGGCGGTAATTATCCTGATAAACAAATTCCAAGTTATGGGATTGGCGATAGCTTTTTCTCTGGCTTCAATTGTCAACATGCTTGTGCTTTTCTGGCTTTTGGATAGATATTTCAAAGGCGTAAAAAAGGAAAGCGCTTTCGAATCTATATTGAAAATAACAGTATCTTCTCTTCTGGCGGGATTGTTTATCTATCTAGCCAGGCATTTTATGGCCAATTTCGTAGAATTAAGAACTTTAGGGGAAGTGGTAGCCCAGCTGGTTATAGCAGGGGGGACGGGGCTGGCTGCTTACCTTATTGCCTGCCATTGGCTCAAGGTGGATGAATTTTATGACTTTAGAAAATCCATACTTGTGCGCACCTTAGGAAAGCCGGGGGATATGACCGAAGAAAGCAACTAGCTTTTTATCGGTTTCGCGTTTTTTTGAAAAATTTACCTGAGCTCGAATAATTTTTTTTGGCAGTCTTGTTATTTTAAATTTTACAATATAAAATTACTTATCAGTATAAAACATACGAATCATCCATTATTAATAGATAAAATACGCATTTTTTCACGAATTTTACTTTATGGACAGCATACGCAATTTTTGCATCATCGCGCATATCGACCACGGAAAATCCACTCTGGCGGACAGGATTTTGGAATTGACAGGAACAGTTGAGAAAAGAAAAATGAAGGAACAGTTGCTTGATCAGATGGATCTGGAACGAGAGCGAGGCATTACCATAAAGCTTCAGCCGGTGAAGATACGTTGTAGCGTTAAAAATGTTGAAGGTGTTGAAAATGACCAAGGAAAATCAACAAGCAAAGCGATTCAACAAGCGGAGCGGTTCAACAAGCAGAGCGATTCAACAACTCAAGAATATGAGTTGAACCTGATTGACACTCCGGGACATGTCGATTTTGGATATGAGGTTTCCAGGTCTCTGGCGGCAGTTGAAGGAGCCGTCCTTTTGGTGGACGCTACCAAGGGTGTACAGGCGCAGACCCTCTCCAATCTCTATCTGGCCATCGAGCAGGGTCTGGAAATCATTCCCGTCATAAATAAGATCGACCTTCCAAATGCTGATACGGAAAAAGTGAAGAAAGAAATAATTCATATATTAGGATGCCGGGAGGAAGAAATCCTTCTAGCTTCCGGAAAAACTGGAGAGGGAGTGGAAAAAATATTAAGAGCGGTTGTGGAAAAAATTCCGGCTCCCGAAGGAAAAACAGAAAAACCTCTGAGAGCGCTGATTTTTGATTCCAAATACGATGTTTACAAGGGGGTTTTGGCATATGTCCGCATCGTGGATGGAGAGGTAAAAAGGGAAGACGAGCTTTTTATGATGGCGACCGGCAAAAAAAGCACAGCTATAGAAGTGGGCATTTTCAAGCCCGAACTTTCAACCCAAGAAAGCCTCGGGGCCGGGGATATCGGATATATCGCCACGGGTTTTAAAAGCGTAGAGCATTGTCGGGTAGGCGATACTGTGACTTTGTCACAGTCGCGGATTAACGCAGAGCATCACACGCGGGAAGACGCAGATAAAACCAAAGCGGATCCGTTGCCAGGATATAAAGAGGTGCGTCCGATGGTTTATGCCAGTTTTTATCCTCTGGAGGGAGATGATTATAATTTTATGAGGGATGCTTTAGGAAAACTTAAGCTTAACGATGCCGCTTTTGTTTTTGAGCCGGAGAGCAATCCTGCGCTTGGAAGGGGATTTAGGTGCGGGTTTTTGGGCATGCTTCATTTGGAAATAATCCAAGCTAGGCTGGAAAGGGAATTTGAGCTTTCCCCCACGATCACCACTCCGAGCGTCGTTTATAAAGTAAAGACGGGTGGCAGGAAAGATGCGATTGATGTTTATTCCCCTATCGATATGCCGGATCCTTCAACGATAGAGGAAATTATGGAGCCTTACGTAAGATTAGACATCGTCACCCCTTCCAAATATATGGGAAGCGTGATGGAACTGGCGAATAGCACGCGAAGCGAATATAAAACCACCGAATATATAGATGCAGAGAGGGTTTTGTTAAGTTATGAAACTCCTCTTACGGATGTTATCGTCAATTTTCATGATGAGCTCAAGAGCGCTTCTTCGGGGTTTGCCTCTATGAATTATGAACTATCCGGTTACCGCTCTTCCGATCTGGTAAAAATGGATATTTTGGTGGCCGGCGAAAAAGTGGACGCGTTTTCAAGGATTGTTCCTAAGGAACTTGCCTTTAAGGAAGGAAAAGCGGCTGTCAAAAAACTCAAAGATTCCATTCCCCGGCAAAATTTTGCCATTGCGATCCAAGCCGCGCTCGGCGGTAAAGTCATCGCCAGGGAAACTATCAGCGCTTTTCGCAAGGATGTCATCGCCGGACTTTATGGAGGGGATGTGACAAGAAAAAGAAAGCTTCTGGAAAAACAAAAAAAGGGAAAGAAAAAGATGAAAAATATCGGAAAAGTTTCCATTCCGCCGGAGGCTTTTTTGGCAGTTTTGAAAAAATAGGCGATCTTTACGAATTACGAATTTTATGAAACTACGAAAAATGAAAAATTTTATTTATTAAAAACAATCATAGCTTGCATATTTGTATTTTCGTACAATTCGTAGAGACCATCATTTCTTTTTGATTATAAGCTTGGGATCGATGCAGTTCAAATCGCATTGGGCGTTATCGATTCCTTGATGAAGAAGCTCATTTTGACACTCTTTGACTTTTTCTTGGCAGTCTGCTTTTCTCTCTTGGAAATAATTCTTATTGATTTCATATCCGAAATAATCCAGGACAAAACCGGCTACAACGACAAAACCGACTATCCAGATTATGCTTTTTATCAGTCCAAACATTTATTTTTTGTAAATTAAGTTAAATATACTGTTATTTTAACACATTATTTACATATTTTGCCATTTTTGTTAGCTTGTTACTGTGATGCGAATGAAAATTTATGCTAATACGCGAATATGCGAATTAAACTCTATGCCTATAAAAAGAAAAAAAGTTATAGTTGGTATGTCTGGAGGATTGGACTCTACTATGACAGCAGCGCTTCTTAAGAAAGAAGGATATGAAGTTGAAGGTATTTTTCTGGAGTTTTGGAAGAATAAAAATAGCGAAGAAGGGTATGAATCTGCCAGAAAAATGGCGGAGATTTTAGGTATCCAACTTCATAAAGTAAATGCAGAAGAGGATTTTAAAAAAAAAATTATTGATGAATTTATTAGAGAATATGAGAGTGGGCGCACTCCGAATCCTTGCGTAATATGTAATCCCAGGATGAAGTTCAAAGTCCTTATGGATGAGATGCGAAAAATAAATGCTGATTTTATGGCAACGGGGCACTATGCTCGCCTTCGGCGGGAAACTCCAAATACTAAGTACCAAATTTTAAATAAAGCCAAATATTCAAAATCCAAAAGCACTATTCATTTAATGAAGGCAGAAGATAAAACTAAAGATCAGAGCTATTTCTTGTATGGGCTGAATCAGAAACAGCTTGAGAAAATTATTTTTCCCTTGGGTGATTATTTGAAAAGCCGAGTTCGAGAGATTGCAAGGGAAATGAATTTGCCCGTGGCCGATAGAGAAGAATCGCAAGATGTGTGTTTTGTTTCTCAGGATAATTTTGGGAACTTTCTTAAAAAGTATATAAAAAATATACCGGGAAAAATTTGTGATATGTCCGGAAAAGAACTGGGGAAGCATGAGGGACTTCACTTTTATACTATCGGACAGAGAAAAGGAATAAATTTAGGTGGAGAAGGGCCTTATTATGTGATTAAAAAAAATATTTCCAAAAATATGCTGATAGTTTCCAATAAAGAAGATCTTTTAGTTGATGAATTTAAAGTAAATGAAGTTAACTGGATCTCAACCGATATTGAATTTTCTCTAAAAGCTGAGATAAAAGTGCGCTACCACAGCAATCCGGTGTGTGGTACAATAATGGAAGTGAAAAGTTCAAAGTTTAAAGTTAAAAGTGCGGGCAAGAATTATAGGATAAAGCTAGATGAACCGCAGGAGGCGATAACTCCGGGTCAGTCGGCGGTTTTTTACAGGGGCGATGAAGTCTTGGGCGGAGGGATAATAACAGGCTGAAATTTTTTAATAAGTTTAAATTTAAAAAGTATGGACAATGAAAAGCTAAGTAGAGAATTGATAGGAATAAAAGAGTATTATAAAAAACTGGAGAGAGAGAAGTATAATCTGCTTAACGATAAATCCAATTTAAGCAGAGAGAGCGATGGGATAGGTGCCAATATCGTCGATGTTGAAAGAAAGATTAAAAGGACCGAAGACGAAAAGAGAGTGCTCGAGGATAGTATCAAGGCCAACGAAAAAAGACGGGAAGAATTGAGAGAGGAGATGAAAAAATTTAATGGTGATCTTGATAGATCCAGAGCCAATATTGATCAGCTGGATAAAGAGATAAAAAAGAAAGACGCTGAAATGCAAAGGATAGCAAACGAGATAAAAAAAATCGAAAGGGAAATCAGGGATATAAAAAGGTGATTAAGATTAAAAATTAATGAAAGCAAGCGAGCTCAGGCAAAAATATCTGGATTTTTTCAAGTCGAAAGGGCACACCATAATCCCTTCGGATTCTTTAATTCCTCAAAATGATCCGACGACTCTTTTTACAACTGCCGGAATGCATCCGCTTGTGCCATATTTAATGGGTGAGGATCATCCGGGAGGAAAAAGAGTTGCCAATGTTCAAAAATGTATTCGAACAACAGATATTGATGAAGTAGGAGATACTACCCATCATACGTTTTTTGAGATGCTTGGTAATTGGAGTTTTGGTGACTATTTTAAAAAAGAGGCAATTGAAATGAGCTGGGAATTTCTGACTTCACCGGAGTGGCTAGGACTGGATAAAGATAGATTGGCTGTAAGTGTTTTTGAGGGAGACGCTGACCCTGAGTCATCCGCGGATGACGGGGCAGGCGCACCATTTGATGAAGAGGCTTATGAAATTTGGAGAAAGCTAGGTATTCCAGAAAAGAGAATAGCTAAATTACCAAGAAAGCAGAATTGGTGGGGACCGGCCGGAGAAACCGGACCATGCGGACCGGATACGGAAATGTTTTATTGGGTCGGTGATCCTGACAAAGTGCCGGAGAGTTTCAATGATGATAATGATCAATGGGTGGAAATCTGGAATGATGTTTTTATGGAATATGAAAAGACCAAGGATGGTAAATTTATTCCACTTAAGCAAAAGAATGTTGATACGGGAATGGGGCTTGAGAGAATGCTCACTGCAATGAACGGATTGGATGATAATTATAAGACAGAACTTTTCTGGCCGATTATCGAAAAAATCGAAGGGCTTTCCGGAAAAAAATACGGCGGATCGGAGGAAATTACGAAAGCCATGAGAATAGTTGCCGATCATATCAAGGCGGCCGTGATGATAATGGGAGACGACAAAGGTATCACGCCATCCAACACCGATCAAGGGTACATCGTCCGTCGTTTGGCCAGACGCGCTATCAGATATGGAAAACAGTTAGGGGTGGAAAATAATTTTACCAAAGATCTGGCACAAGAAATTTTTGGAATCTATGGAGACGTTTATTCAGAATTGGATAGGAACGGGGGAAGAGTTTTAGAGGAACTGGAGAAAGAAGAAAGTAAATTCAAAGATACTTTGGAAAAAGGGCTTCGCCAATTTGAGAAATTAAAAAAAGATAATATTGACGGCAAAGAGGCTTTCAATCTATATCAGACATACGGTTTCCCGTTGGAAATGACTGTTGAGCTTGCGAAAGAATCAGGGGTCAAGGTTGATGAAGAGGAATTCAAGAAAGAATTGGAAAAACATCAGGAGCTTTCCCGCACAGCCAGCGCCGGAAAATTTAAGGGCGGGTTGGCGGATAGCGGGGAGGAAACAAAGAAATTGCATACAGCGGCTCACTTGATGCTGGCAGCTCTTCGCAAAATCCTCGGAGACCATGTCCATCAGAAAGGATCCAATATTACTGCCGAGCGCCTTCGCTTCGATTTTTCCCATCCGGAAAAAATGACCGACGAACAGAAGGAAAAAGTGGAAAAACTAGTAAATGAGATCATCAATAGCAAATTACCGGTGATCTGCGAAGAGATGAACGTGGATGAAGCCAGAGAAATGGGAGCGGAGGGAGTTTTTGACAGCAAATACGGAGACAAGGTCAAGGTTTATCTTATGGGAGAGTTCAGCAAGGAGATCTGCGGAGGACCGCACGTGAAAAATACCGGGGAACTTGGCAGATTTAAGATAATAAAAGAAGAGTCTTCCGGCGCCGGCGTGCGGAGGATCAAAGCGGTTTTGGACAATTAAAAGTGCAAAGTTAAAAGTTTAAAGCTAAAAGTAAAAAGGTACCCTTAAAGGTATCTTTTATCCTTTAAAAAAGAGGAACTAGGCGTGGGCTGGCGAATATTTAGGGAGTGAGGCTTGAAAGGCTGTCTATATATCTCAAGTTTAAATTAACTTCAATTTTAATATATATCAAAATATATGTTTCTAGAGATAAATTTGTTGTAGTTGTAGGGACAGGTTTAAAACCTATCCCTACAAAAATATGCACACAAAAAATAATCTCTCCTAAAAGCTAAAACCTATAAGCTGAAAGCTGTAAAAACTATTGACAAACGGATAATCATTATATAATATTAGAACTGCGCTAAATTTTTTAGCAGCATTTTAATTTAATAACAAAAAACTTGGCGAACTTCGCCAAAGGTTTTGAATTTAATCCGGAAATGCCAACAATAAATCAGCTCAAAAGAAAATCGAGAAAATCAGTCAAGAAAAAAACAAAGTCTCCGGCGATGTCTTTTGTTTTTAACACGATAAAAAACAGGCCGACTGAATCGCAGGGTCCTTTTAAAAGAGGAGTCTGCCTGAGCGTAAAAACCACTACTCCTAAGAAACCCAATTCAGCTCTCAGGAAGATTGCCAGAGTTCGTCTTACGAATGGAATGGAAGTGACGGCATATATCCCGGGAATCGGACACAACCTGCAAGAGCACTCAATCGTGATGATCAGAGGCGGAAGAGTGAAGGACTTACCTGGAGTCAGATATCATGTGGTAAGGGGAATTCTGGATACGGCCGGGGTGGACGGAAGGAAAAGAGGAAGGAGCAAGTATGGAGCCAAGAGACCTAAGGGAGAATAAGACTGTCTTTACGAATTACTAATTTATTACGAATATACGAATGAAATAGTGATTCGAAAGAAATTAATTAAAAATTAGTATATTAGTATAAATTAGTAATTAGTAAAGAAACACATGCCAAGAAGAAAGAGAAAATATCCCAGTCATTGGAAAGCCGATCCAAAATACGGAAATATTTTATTAGGAAGGTTTATAGGTTCTATCATGCTTGACGGAAAAAGAAGCGTAGCCGAAGAGATAGTATATAAATCCTTCGATATTATCCATGAAAAAACCCAAAAGGGCGGACTGAACGTTTTTGAACAGGCGGTTAAAAACGTATCGCCTCTCTTGATAGTTCGATCAAAAAGAGTCGGAGGAACTAATTATCAGGTTCCGGTTCAGGTTTCCGGAACCAAAAGGCAGGCGTTGGCAATGGCATGGATAAAAGAGGCTTGCAGGAAAAGAAAAGGCAAAAGCATGGCGGAGAAACTGGCAGATGAACTTTTGGAAGCTTCCGAAAAAACCGGGTCAGCCATAAAGAAGAAAGAAGATGTGCACAAGATGGCTGAATCCAACAAGGCTTTTGCTCACTTCGCGTAGTAATCCGCTAAAATACAAATCTTATACGAATCTACAAATTTATAATTGCCATCAAATCTATGGGCACGAAGGCTCTAGCCATTTGTATATTGTAGCTAATTTGTAAATTTATAGGTATTAAGTAAAAAACATGGCCACCGACATAAAAAAATTAAGAAATATCGGAATTATAGCTCATATAGACGGAGGAAAAACTACTACCACCGAGCGTATTTTATTTTACACCGGAATTACTCACAAGATCGGAGAAGTTCATGAGGGAGAGGCCACTATGGATTGGATGGAGCAAGAGAGAGAAAGAGGAATCACTATTACCAGCGCGGCTACGACTTGTTTTTGGAAGGATCATCAGGTAAACATCATAGATACTCCCGGACACGTGGACTTCACGGTGGAAGTAGAGAGATCTCTTCGCGTTTTGGACGGCGCGGTGGTTATTTTTGACGGAAAAGAGGGAGTGGAGCCCCAGTCAGAGACTGTCTGGAGACAAGCCGATCGATATCATGTTCCTAGGTTTTGCTTCATTAACAAGATTGACAAAGAAGGAGCAGATTTTGAAAATGCTTTGAAATCCATCCACAACAGACTTACTCCCAATGCCTTGGCCATACAAATGCCTATTGGGGAAAGGGACCAGTTCAAAGGGGTCATCGATCTGGTAAAGATGAGATCCTATACTTTTGAAGGAGATATGGGAGAAAAAGTAATCGAGGGAGAAATCCCTGCAGAACTTTTGGAAGAAGCCAAAAGCAAAAGGGAAAAAATGGTTGAGAAGATAGCCGAAACGGATGATGCGCTGGTAGAAAAATATCTTGAGGGTCAGGAAATATCCGAAGAAGAGATCAAATCGGGTCTGCGAAAGGCGGTCATAGAAGTGAAGATCGTTCCGGTCATTATGGGAACAGCCTTGAGAAATAAAGGCGTGCAGCTTCTCTTGGATGCCGTGGTGGATTACCTGCCCTCTCCTTTGGATCTGCCTCCGGTAAAAGGAGAAAATGTCAAAACCGGAGAGGAAGTGGAAATCAATCCTTCGGCGGAAGAGCCTTTTGCAGCGTTGGCCTTTAAAATAGCAGCCGATCCTTTTGTGGGACAGCTTACTTTTTTCAGAATTTATTCAGGATCGGTAAAAGCTGGATCATATATTTTAAATTCGACCAAAGGAGAAAAAGAGAGAATCGGCAGGATTTTAAGAATGCATTCAAATCATCGCGAGGAAATAGAGGAACTTGGAGTGGGAGAGATCGGCGCGCTGGTCGGCCTTAAAAATACTACCACCGGGGACACTCTTTGCGACCAGGATAGGCCGGTGATACTGGAAAAAATGACATTTCCGGAGCCGGTTATCGATATTGCCATTGAGCCGAAAACAAAAGCTGATCAAGAAAAAATGGGCTTGGCTCTCAAAAAGCTGGCGGAAGAAGATCCGACTTTTAGGGTGAGAAGCGATGAAGAAACCGGACAGACCATCATTTCGGGAATGGGGGAATTGCATTTAGATGTTTTGGTGGACAGGATGAAAAGGGAATTCAAGGTAGAAGCTAACGTAGGCAAGCCCCAGGTAGCTTATAGAGAGACTATCAGATCTTCCAAGGAAGCGGAAGGAAAATATATCAAGCAATCGGGAGGACGAGGACAATACGGACATTGTTGGGTCAGGATTGAACCTCTGGTCAAAGAAGCCGTTAAGGAAGAAGAAGGAAAGGAAAAAGAGGAAGAAAAAATATTCGAATTCGCAAATGAAATAAAAGGAGGAGCGATTCCTCAAGAATTTATCCCTCACATCGAAAAAGGAATAAAAGAAGCGATGGGCAACGGAATTTTAGCCGGATTTCCGATGGTTGACGTCAAGGCTACTCTTTATGACGGAAGTTATCATGATGTGGACTCGTCTGAGGCGGCTTTTAAGATTGCCGGTTCCATGGCTTTCAAGGCGGCGGCCAGGGAGGCTAACCCGGTTCTTCTCGAGCCGATAATGAAAGTGGTGGTAACTGTTCCGGAACAATACATGGGAGATGTGGTTGGAGACATAAACTCAAAGAGAGGAATCATAAAAGAAATAAATGACAGAGGAGAGGGTACCGCTATGGTCAAGGAGATAGAAGCGGAAATTCCCTTAGCTTCCATGTTCGGTTACGCCACTCAACTCAGAAGCATGACCCAGGGAAGAGCAAGCTACTATATGGAATTTGAAAAATATTCCGAAGTGCCTAATAATATAGCCCAAGAAATAATATCAGGAGATAAAAAATAATTTTTTCAGGCCAAGCCGGCTAAAAAAATTTCATAATTCTGAAATTCAGCCCTTGACAGTTGACAAAAAAAGATAGGATGCTACTATGGCCTAGTAGCACTTGTCAGTGCTATTGTTTGCAATTTTATTTTACAATAATTAGTAAAAAACATAATAAAAATTTGCGAAAGTGGATTTTCTTTCGCGCGAAAATTTTATGGCAGAAAAATTTCAAAGAACTAAGCCACATGTAAATGTGGGAACGATCGGCCATGTCGATCATGGCAAGACAACCCTTACGGCTGCGATACTCAAAGTGTTGAGCTTTAAAGGTTGGGCGTCGGCCAAAGCGGTTTCTGATATCGATAATGCTCCTGAGGAAAAGGAGAGAGGTGTTACCATTGCAACCGCTCACTGCGAATATGAATCGGAAAAAAGACATTATGCCCATGTGGATTGCCCGGGGCATGCCGATTATATTAAAAACATGATTACCGGAGCGGCTCAGATGGACGGAGCGATCCTAGTTGTCAGTGCGACTGACGGACCCATGCCTCAGACAAGAGAGCATATCCTTTTGGCCAAGCAAGTGGGAGTTCCAAATATAGTAGTCTTTATAAATAAGGTTGATATGGTGGATGATCCGGAACTGATTGATCTGGTTGAGGAAGAAGTGAAAGAGCTTCTTTCCAAATATGAATTCGACGGAGAAAACGCTTCTATAATAAGAGGTTCCGCTCTTAAGGCGCTTGAATCATCCAGCGCTGACGATGAAGCAGCTAAACCGATTTTTGATTTGATAAAGGCTTTGGATGAAAAAATTCCCGAACCTAAAAGAGACACTGAGAAACCTCTACTTATGCCTATTGAAGATATCTTTTCGATTGAAGGAAGAGGAACTGTGGCTACGGGAAGAATTGAAAGGGGCGTTATAAACTTAAACGATGAAATAGAAATAGTCGGACTTAGAGACACGCAAAAAACGACTGTTACCGGAATTGAAATGTTTAACAAACAACTGGACAAAGGAGAAGCTGGAGATAATGCCGGAGTTCTTCTTCGCGGAACTAAAAAAGAGGACATAGAGAGAGGGCAGGTCATTGCAGCTCCCGGATCGATTACCCCGCATACTGAATTTGAGGGAGAAGTTTACGTTCTCACCAAAGAAGAAGGCGGAAGGCATACTCCTTTTTTCAAGGGATATAAGCCCCAATTCTACATCCGAACCACTGATGTTACCGGAGAAGTCGAGCTTCCCGAGGGGACAGAGATGGTTATGCCGGGGGACACTGTTAATTTAAAAATAAAACTTTCTTCCCATGTCGCCATGGAGGATGGAATGAGATTTGCCATTCGCGAGGGAGGAAGAACTGTAGGCGCCGGTATCGTTACTAAAATCATCAAATAAATTTGAGCGAATATAATCCTGCTCTTTTTGAAGGGCAGGACGATTATCCCCTCAAAATCGGGATAAAGTAATTTATTGCCAGATCTTGTTACAAAAATGGTTAAAAAAGAAGAAGGACAATCAAGGATCAGAATAAAAATCAAGGCTTACGACAATAAAGTCATTGATCAATCTGCCAAGAAAATAATCGACACAGCGATGCGTTCGGGAGCCGAAGTTTCCGGTCCGATTCCGTTGCCTACGGAAATCCATAAGACAACCGTTAATAAATCAACTTTTGTGCACAAAAACGCTCGCGAGCAATTTGAAATGAGAGTGCATAAGCGGTTGATAGATATTTTAAATCCGAAACCAAAGACTATAGACGATTTGACCAGCCTTGATCTGCCGGCGGGTGTTGACATCGAAGTTAAGATGTAGTAGATTTAATAAGAAAATACAACTAGTTAAAGTCCCCATCTCTTGAAAAGAGATGCGAGATACTAAGCTAGCCAGGTGGTACCAAAACTATTTTAGTTTTTTACTGGCTCTTATCGACCAGTTTTTTTATTTGAATCAGTTTTAGAGATTATCCCGCAACCGATTATAAGAAATTATCTGAAAATCCAGATCCTCATTTGTAGAATCGCCTGCGGCTTAATCAGAGTAAATATTTAGATTTTAGATGAAATAGGTGCGGGATGCTCATTTTGTAGCTGCTCGCTCCACTCGTAGACAAAATGAGAAAATTTATACTGGGAAAAAAGATAGGAATGACGACTGTTTATGACAAGGACAAGGGAGCTTTGAATGTTACCTTGATTGAATGCGTTCCTAATAAGGTGTCCCTTATCAGAAGTGAGGATAAGGATGGATATTTCGCCATTCAATTGAGCATGGAAAAATCCAAGAAGGATGAATTCAAAAAAGAGTTCAGAGTTTCCAAAGAAGAAGTTGGCTCTTTTAAGGAAGGGGGAGAAATCACATTGGATAAATTCGAGTTGGAGGAGAGAGTGCGCGTTTCCGGGGTGGCAAAATCCAAGGGATTCCAGGGCGTTATGAAAAGGCATGGATTTCACGGATCTCCATCTAGCCATGGGCACAGACATGATCATAGGGCGCCTGGCTCTATAGGTCCGGGATATCCGCAACATGTTTTGAAGGGCAGGAAAATGGCGGGAAGAATGGGAGGAAAAAGAGCGACTACTAAAAATTTAAAGATTGCCCTTATCGACAGAGAAAATAATATTGTAGGTGTTAGAGGTCCTGTTCCGGGAGTAAATGGGAGAATAGTTGAAATATTTTGTAAATAGTTATGAAAATAGCAGTTTATAATTTGGAAGGAAAAAAACTGAAAGATATGGAATTATCTGAAGATGTTTTTGGTGTTGAAAAAAATGAATTTCTTTTGCACCAGGTTTATGTAGCTAAAAAAGCCAACCGGAGAAAGCCGATTGCGCATACCAAAAACAGAGGAGAGGTGGCAGGCTCAGGAATAAAGCCCTGGAGACAGAAAGGGACCGGCAGAGCGAGAGTGGGATCAGTAAGAACTCCGGTTTGGAAAGGCGGAGGAATAGTTTTCGGACCGACCAAAGAAAGAAATTTCAGCAAGAAAGTCAACAATAGGGCCAATCGAAAAGCCATAAAGATGGCTCTCAGTGAGAAAGCGAAAAAAGGCAATATGATCGTGGTCGACAGTTTCAAGCTAAAGGAGAAAAAGACCAAAGAATTTGCCAAAGGAATGGATAATCTGAAATTGAAAGGAAAAATTTTACTGAGTCTGGGAGAAAAGGAAAAGGATGCGTATCTGTATTCAAGAAACATAAAAAACATGAAATGCATCCCCGCAAAGATTATAAACGTGATGGATTTGCTCGATTATTCAAAATTACTGATCAGCGAGGACTCGATCAAATACCTGGAAAAAAAGTATAATAGATAAATCGTATGAGTTTATTCGGAAAAAAAGGAGACAATAAAAAGGAAGAAAAAGAAGTTTCTGATAAAAAAGCGGAAGGAAGCGAAGTTAAGATTGAGAAAGGAGAGGATAAAGAGATTTCTGCCCCAAAAAAATCCAAAAAGATTTTGAATAAAGAATTGGATGGAAGTTTGGCATATGAAACTGTGGTAAAGCCATGGATAACGGAGAAGACCCACAGTTTAATGTCAGATGGAAAATATGTTTTCAAGATAAGGAAAGGGATAGATAAAATCCGGATTAAAGAGGCGATCGAAAGCCTGTACGGAGTGGAGATTGAAAAAATCAACATGGTTAACATCCCTCAAAAAAGAAGAAGATTCGGAAGAATTGAGGGAAAGAAGTCAGGTGTTAAAAAAGCGATCATCACATTGAGAGAAGGAGAAAGCATAGAATTTTTCGAGTAGATCATGCGGATAAGGATATGAATCGAATCCGAATGATATTCCGATGCAATAAATATGATTCGTATCACATAACTCGCATATAATTAGAATCAAAATTAGCATATGTCAAGAAGTTTAAAGAAAGGTCCTTATGTAGATGAAAGATTGATGAAAAAAATCAAGGACAAACAACCTGGTGACAAGAAGCCGATCAGGACATGGTCGAGAGCTTGCACTATTGTGCCGGAGATGGTGGGTTTTGTATTAGAAGTGCATAATGGAAGAAAATTTGTCGAAGTCAGTGTTATTGAAGAAATGGTCGGCCATAAATTGGGAGAATTTGCCCACACCAGAACATTCTTGAGACACGGAGGAAAGATCCAGAAGGAATTAGAATTAGCGGCCAAACAGAAAGAAATCGATTCCGCCAAGGCTGCCAAGACAGAATAATCCCTAAGAAATTTCATATAAATTAGCAGTTCGCCCGCTTGCGATCCATTCGCATAAGCGTCGCGGGCAGATGAGAATAACATGAAAGTCAAAGTTAAGGCAAAATTGAATAATTTGAGAATATCCCCGAGAAAGGTAAGGATTTCAGCCGATATGGTAAGAAATTGCAACGCAGGCGAGGCAATCTTTAGATTGAAAAATACGATTAAAAAATCCAACGAGCCTCTGAAAAAATTAATCGAGAGCGCAATCGCCAATGCAAAAGACAGATATGATCTGAAAACGGATGAATTGAAAATAGCAGATATCCAAGTGGGAGAAGGAATGACCCTGAAGCGCTGGACCCCTAGAGCCTATGGAAGGGCGACCGAGATTTTGAAAAGAAGTTCTCATATTTATCTGACTCTCGAGGCGGAAACGGCCGAAGAGAAAAAAAAGAAGAGCAAGAAGAAAGAGGTGAAAATTGCGGATGATAAAACAGAGGGAAAAATCGAAACGGTGGAGAAAGTGGATGTCAAAAAAGACAAGATAACCGGGGATATTAAAAAAGGACATTTTGAAGTAGAAGGCAAGAGGAAAGAAAGCAGGGAAAAAGGCTGGACAAAGAAGATATTTAAGAGAAAGTCGATGTAAATAGCTACTGCGAAGTACGAACTTATACGGATTTACGAACAAGCGCTGGAAGAATTTAAATAATTTATTTTTAATACAAGAATATAATTTGAATAAGAATTACATTTGTACATAATTTTGCGGTTCTATATGAGTCGTAATTCGCCCGCCTGCAATGCATTCGCATAAGCGCCGCGGGCAGGCATAGAATAGTATGGCGATCAAAGTTTATAAAAAGAATAATGCGGGACGGAGAAATATGTCCGTAGTCAAGCCCGAAGGGCTTTCGAAAAATAAGCCGGAGAAATCTCTGCTAGTTGGACGCGGTAAAAAATCCGGACGTTCTGGAGGAAAGATTTCCGTTCGTCATAAAGGAGGCGGTCATAAGAAAAAATACAGGTTGGTGGATTTCAAGCAGGATAAATTTGGAATTCCCGGAAAAGTCAAATCTATCGAAAAAGATCCTTTCCGTTCAGCGTTGATAGCCCTGGTTGTTTATGCCGACGGAGAGAAAAGATATGTTCTAGCTACAGAAGGATTAAAGGAAGGAAAAGAAATAATATCAGATAAAAAGACGCCCTTTAAGAAAGGAAATAGGATGCAGATAAAAAATATTCCTGTCGGCACCATAATTTCCAATGTGGAAATGGCAATGGATGCGGGCGGCCAGCTGGCCAGGAGTGCCGGTTCGAGCGTTGTGCTTATGGGTAGTGAAGGGAGAATGGCTCAACTTAAGCTTTCTTCGGGAGAGATAAGGCTGGTAAGCAATGAATGTTATGCGACTATAGGACAAGTAAGCAATTTCGAACACGGATCTGTCAGAGTGGGAAAAGCCGGAAGAAAAAGGTGGATGGGAATAAGGCCAGCAGTCAGAGGAACAGCTATGAATCCCGTTGACCATCCGCATGGAGGAGGAGAAGGAGTTCAAGGAATCGGACTGAAATATCCCAAAACTCCGTGGGGAAAGATCGCACTGGGAAAAAAGACCAGAAAGAAGAAAAAGCATAGTAATAAATTTATAGTGAAGAGAAAGAAGAAATAACTGTTGAAATTGTGATAATTGTTGAAGATGTTACAGTAAAATAAATTAGGACAAGCAAAGCGATATAACAATTTGGACAACTAGAACAATTAATATGGGACAAAAAGTCAATCCAAAAGGATTCAGAATCGGAATAACAACCACCTGGCGCTCCAGATGGTTCGGGGGTAAAGATTATAGAAATAATCTCAAGGAAGATGTAAGCATACGCAAGGGGGTTATGGAAAAATGGAAGCAGGCTTCTATAGCCGATGTTGAAATTGAAAGGTTCAATAACGAAATACAGATTATTATTTTGACTTCTCGTCCCGGAGTGCTTATCGGAAGAGGAGGAACAGGTGTTGAGGATATCCAGAATTTTGTGAAAAAAAATTATTTTTCCGGAAAGAAAACCGCCATCAAGATAGAGGTTAAGGAAGTTAAAGATTTCGAATCCAACGCTTCCATTGTCGCCCAGCAAGTGGCCGAACAGCTGGAAAAAAGGATGCCTTTCAGAAGAGTTTTAAAAACCACGCTGGATCAAGTTATGGGGAATAAGACAGTCAAAGGCGCCAAAGTGGAAGTATCGGGAAGATTGGGAGGAGCGGAAATGTCTAGGACCGAATGGCTTTCCAGAGGAACTATTCCTCTTCAGACAATGAGAGCGGATATAGATTTCGCCACAGCGACTGCTAACACCACCTACGGTTCAATCGGAGTAAAGGCATGGATTTACAAGGGAGAAATATTTGAATAATCTCGTAAAGCATAACGTATAGCGCATAACGCAATAAATAAAAATGATTTGCGTTTCACGCTCCACGTTTTACGAAATAATATGCTATTGATGCCAAGAAAAGTTAAATATAGGAAAATGCACAGAGGCGGAGCCATAAGAGGAAAAGTTTCTCGGGGCGGATCCGTAAGTTTTGGCAGTTACGGACTCAAGGCTATGACGGGGGGGTTGATTTCTGCCAGGCAAATTGAGGCTGCCAGGCGGGCAATGACGAGACATATCCAGAGAGGCGGAAAAATATGGATAAGAATATTTCCCGATAAGCCAATGACCAAAAAAGGAGACGAGACTCCTATGGGTAAGGGTAAAGGAGCAGTGGATCATTATGTGGCCAAGATTAAGCCTGGGAAAGTTATGTTTGAGATGGATGGCATAGAAAGAGATGTAGCCCAAAAAGCTATGGAGCTGGCTTCGCATAAATTAAGCGTCAGAACCAAATTTATAGAAAAGAATTAATAAATCAGCTTATAGCTTTTAGGATAATAATTACATGAAAGCCAAGGAATTAAGAGAAAAAAATATCAATGAATTGAAGCGCGAGCTCGAAGAGAAAAAAGAAATTGTGAGACAATTGCGGTTTGATATTTCGCTTAAGCAGGTTAAAGATCACCGAGAGATCAGAAATACAAAAAGAGAGATAGCCAGACTGATGACTATCATAAAGGAAAGAAGCGAATAATTTTTTAAATAATAATTTTTAGATATGGAAAAAGAAGTGAAAAAAGGAGAAAAAATCCATAATGGAGCAGGAAAGAAAAAAATTACCGGAACAGTTATCAGCGATAAGATGGAGAAGACCATAGTAGTAGCTGTCGATATTTTTAAGACTCATCCTAAATATTTGAAGAAGTATAAATCCACCAAGAACTATAAAGTTCATGATGAGAAGAATAAATACAAAGTCGGCGATAAAGTTGAATTTACAAACTCCAAGCCGATCAGTAAGGGTAAGAGGTTTATTGTTTTATAAAATCCCTTCCTGTCCGCAACGTTTATGCGCGTGCGTTGCAGGAGGGCGAAGTACGAATTTTTAAGGATGCACGAATGGGTATAAGGAAATAAGGGGAATCATAATTTATACTAAATTATTCGTAAATTTGTATAAATTTGTAATCTATAGAGAATAGTATGATACAAGCAGAGACACAATTGAAAGTAGCAGACAATTCTGGAGCAAAAATTATTGAATGCTTCAAGGTTTTAGGCGGATCTAGAAGGCGGTATGCTTATATAGGCGATATTATTGTCGCTTCGGTCAAAGTTTCCGAGCCGAGAGGCGCAGTCAAAAAAGGCGACAAGGTCAGAGCGGTTATTGTGAGACAGAAGAAAAATTTTAGGAGAAAGGATGGTTCATATATAAGATTCGATGAGAACGCGGCGGTGATAGTGGACGGGATGGAGCCCAAAGGCAGCCGAATTTTCGGTCCGATTGCCAGAGAAATAAAGGAGAAAGGATTTAATAAGATCGCATCCCTGGCAGTTGAGGTATTGTAGCTCCTGCATGCCGGTAGGCAGGTATAAATTCGTAATTTGTAGAGAATATAATATGAGGATTAAAAAGAGCGATAAAGTAAAAATAATTCACGGAAAAGATTCAGGAAAAGAAGGCAAGGTGTTGCGTGTTTTTAAAAGTGAAGGGAAAGTGGTTGTAGAAGGAGCAAATATCGCCAAAAAACATACTCGGCCGAAAAAAGAAGGTCAAAAAGGACAAAGAGTAGAAGTCGCGATGCCGATCGATGTCTCTAATGTCATGCTGGTATGCCCTCACTGCGGTAAAGTGACTCGGATTGGCTATAAGGCAACTGATGGAAAGAAAAGCAGGATATGCAAGAAATGCAAAAAAGAAATAATCAGCTAAAATTATGAAAATTACGAATATTAAAATTAAATATAAGGAAGAGGCGGTAGCTAAGCTTAAGGATAGATTCGGATACAAGAATATTTTTTCTGTTCCCAGAATAGAAAAGGTAGTGGTTAATTCAGGAATCGGACGCTTTGAAAAAGAGAATGAAAAGATAAAAGATATAGTGGAAACCTTCAGAATGATTGCCGGGCAGAATCCCATTATGGCTAAAGCTCGAAAATCCATTTCCGGATTCAAGGTAAGGCAAGGCGCAGATGTTGGAGTGAAAGTTACATTAAGAGGAAAAAGAATGTGGGATTTTATAGATAAGATGGTGAACATTACTTTTCCGAGAACCAGGGATTTCCAAGGAATCAAATTAAGCAGCATCAGTTCCGAAGGGGATCTTAACCTGGGGATAAAAGAGCAGATAGTTTTTCCCGAGATAACTCCGGAAGAAGTGAGGCATATTTTCAGTTTGCAGATAAATGTAAAGACTACCGCCAAGACCGCAGAAGAAGGGGAGGCTTTGTTCAGAGCGCTGGGATTTCCTCTAGTAGAAAAAAATAGTTTATATAGAATAAAAGATTAATTTTATGGCAAAAACATCAGTGATAGCCAAGGCTAAAAAAACTCCTAAATTTTCCACCCGAAAAGTGAGACGTTGCTGGAGATGCGGAAGGAAGCGGGGATATATGAGGAAATTCGACATTTGCAGAATTTGTTTCCGCGAATTGGCAAGCAAAGGAGAAATTCCGGGAGTCAAGAAGAGCAGCTGGTAAAAAACATGTAACCTATAACGCATAACGTGGATCGTTTCACGCTTCACGATATGCGATTTACGACAACAAAGTATGTTAGATCCAATTAGCGATATGTTAACAAGAATAAGAAATGCTCAGAAATCGGGTCATGCCGAGGTGTTTTTTCCTGCTTCAAAGTTCAAAGAGTCCATAATTAAGATACTTATGAAAAAGGGATTTGTAAACGATATGGATAAAATTGAGGGGAAGAGTTTCGACACGCTTAAGCTTTTTTTGAAATATGAAAGGGAAGAAAATTCCAGCAGATTGAGACCGGCTATCAATGAGATAAAAAGGATCAGCAAAGAAGGTCAAAGGATCTATGTGGACAGTAAGGGCATCAGAAAAGTTAAAAATGGGCGCGGGGTTTTGATCGTTTCCACTTCTCAGGGAGTAATGAGCGGAGAAGAAGCTAGAAAAAAAGGAGTGGGAGGAGAAATAATCTGCGAAGTTTGGTAAATTAATCATATAGCGCGTAGCGCACGACCTGGAACGTTCCGGGTTATGCGATATGCGATTCGAGATAAAATATGTCTAGAATAGGAAAAAAGCCAATTGAAATACCTTCCGGAGTGCAGATAGAAATAAAGGATAACAGGATAAAAGTTTCCGGTCCCAAGGGTTCTTTGGAGATGATGATTGTTTATGAAGTAAAGGTAGAATTGAAGGATAACGCTGTTATTGTAGATCGCAAGCAAAAAAGCAAGAGAGCTTCCGCTATGTGGGGAACGACCAATAGGCTCATATCCAATATGATAAAAGGCGTGACTGAAGGTTTTGAAAAGAGGCTTGAGCTTAACGGCGTAGGCTACAGAATGGCGGTTAAGGGAAATCAGCTCGATCTGGCTCTGGGATTTTCTCATCCTGTTTTGATCGATATTCCGGAAGGAATTACGGCCAAGATAGAGGAAGGAGCCTTATCCATATCGGGAGCGGACAAGCAAGCGGTCGGACAATTTGCCGCTGAAGTGAGGGGGCTTAAGCCGGTTGAGCCTTACAAGGGAAAAGGATTTAAATATTCCGATGAGATAGTTCGAAGGAAGGAAGGCAAGAAGGCTGTTGCCGGAGAATAAAATAGTTAAAAGCAGACAGTTTGCAGTTCACATAAGATAATAAGAACCGTGAATCGCTGACTGATAATAACCAAGAACCAAAATATTATGAGTAGAAATATCAATAGATTGCGCAGACAAAAAAGAATACGCGCCAAGGTTTCCGGCACTGTTCGAAAGCCTCGCCTATCCGTGTTCAAGAGCCTTACGGAAATGTATATACAGATCATCGATGATGAAAGCGGAAAAACAATCCTGAGCGCCAGCCTGAGCGAAGTCTCCAAGAAGAATAATTTGGAAGGTGCCAAAAAATTAGGAAAGCTTGTGGCCGAAAAATGCAAAAAAGCCAAGATAGAAGAGATAGTTTTTGATAGAGGGGGATATAAATATCACGGAAAAGTGAAAGCGGTGGCGGAAGAAGCGAGAAAGAGCGGGTTAAAATTTTAAAAATCCACGAATTTACAAATCTGCTACAAATCTACAAATAAGATAATATGTGATATAAAATGTCTAATTTGTATATATGTAAGAGATTTGTATATTTGCGGGGATAATTTCATATTTTATGGATAAAGATAATAATAAATCGAGAAAATTTAAATCTAGGAGGCCAAGAAGAGAAAAGCCTGAATTCGAGCAGAAGCTTTTGGATTTGGCCAGAGTTACTCGCGTGGTGAAAGGCGGACGCCGTTTCAGTTTTCGCGCCACGATGGTTATCGGTGATAGGAAAGGACGAGTGGGAGCAGGAGTGGGCAAAGGAACAGATGTTTCTATCGCGATCGGCAAAGCAGTCAACGATGCTAAAAAGAACATGATAAGCATAGATGCGAGCCAAGGAACAATTTTTCATGACGTGAAAGCTAAACTGGGAAGCGCCAGAGTGATGCTTAAGCCGGCCAGGGAAGGACGCGGAATCGTGGCTGGAGGAGCGGTGAGAGCCGTTATTGATCTGGCGGGATTAAAAGATATCGTTTCCAAATCCCAAGGATCGGCCAATAAGCTCAACGTGGCCAGGGCGACGGTCATGGCGCTCAAGGGAATCAAAGAGCCCGGGAAAGTATTAGAGAAAAAAGAGAAATAGTCATTCGAGGCTTACTCCATCCCGCAACTGGTTCCGAGAAGATCTGAAGGCAGGCGGAAGATATATCAAAGCGCCTTCACAAAGTTGCGGTTTGGAATTAATTTATATATAAAGATCGGTCAGCGGATCAGTGCGGGATGCTTATTTTTATGGTCACTCGCTCTGCTCGCGGAAAAAAATGGCATGCAGATACATGAATTAAAAGTTAAAGGCAAAAAGTCCCGCAAAAGGATCGGAAGAGGCGGGAAAAGAGGTACGTATTCGGGCAAAGGGATGAAGGGTCAAAAGGCCAGATCCGGAGGAAATGTCGATCCTCTCTTTGAAGGCGGACGGACAACGCTCATAGATAAGTTAAAGAAAGTTCGCGGATTTAAGGCTATTGTTGCCAAAAAGAGCGTGGTTAATCTGGAAATTATCGACAAAAAGTTTAAAAATGGAGATACAGTAAGCTTAAATGCTCTCGTAGAAGCCGGAGCGGTTCAAAAGAGCAAAGCCGGAAGAGGAGTTAAAATTCTTGGGAATGGAAAATTGAAGAAAAAACTTTATATTGATAAAGAAATATTGTTATCGAAATCTGCCAAAGAAGCTATTGAGAAAGCCGGGGGTAGCATCGGCAAAAAATTGGCAAGCGGTAAGGAGAAAGGAAAAATGAAAGAGAAGCCGTCAGGCGAGCCGGCTAAAAAGACGGAGAAAAGAACAGCTAAAAAATAATTTCAGACAGCCCTTAAATGGGCTGTTTTCTTGTTTTAAATACGAAATTAAACGGCCAAATCAATTAATTTAATTGATTTGGCCGTTTAATTCCGTCTTTTTCCGGTTGAAAAAGAGTTTTTTTAGTGATATATTAAGATCACAATATGATAAGTCTAGATGAAAAATATGAAAATTAAAAAAGAAAATAGTTATTATATAAATCCTGAGAATTTGCATGACCCCAATTTCGATAAAGGGAAAAATGCTTCTATCGCTTATGAAAGGATGGAAAGGCTGCAAAAAATTTTAAAAGAAATAAATGAGCATATGGGATTAAAGAAAGCCTTTATCCTGGATCTGGAAAAAAGTTTTTTGAGTTTAAAGGATGATCCTTCACGTGCCGGCGCCATGGAGGAGATGGAAAAAGTCATAGAGGATGGTAGGAATGAGCTTGAGGATTTGGAGCAAAAGTCGCAGATCCTCGGAAAGATGATAACGAGTTATTTTTTGGCGCATTCGACACAGGAAAGTATCCTGGATAAATCAATTGACGAAAATACGGATACTGAAAATTAAAATCCGATTCAGCGAATTATTCTTTGGGTTATTTTTCGTTTCTAATTTCAAATCGATCTTTTCACAAGCAATCGGGCAAAAATATTTTTGAATAAAAAATATGAAAATTTTCAAAAGGGTCGCCATTATTTTTGCTATATTTATAATCGTTCTCGCCCTAGGATGTTTTTTAGGCATTTTTTTCTATGTAAAAAAGACTTGCGATCGGGCCGAGGATAGGTATGGGGAAGGATGCCAAAATGCGCTCATAGCGGTTATGGAGGACGATAAGTCTTCAGCCAGAGAGAAAAACGACGCCATCTGGGCGATGGGACAGATGGCCGATCAAGAGTTTCTGGAAACTTTGGAAAAATTTTATGCCGGATCGGTTCCGGAAGGAAGGGAACCTCTGGATGAAGTCGTGAGCCAATACGAGATTAAAAAAGCCATCCGCTGGATAAACGAGGGAAACATAACCAGTTGGATGTATGGATGGATAAAGAAATAAACATATAAAAAGCACAAGAAATGTGGCGTAAATTGACGGTCGTAGGATTACTGTACAGCTAAAATTATGAAACATCTCGATATAAAAATTTTTGGGAGAGTGCAAGGAGTGTTTTTCAGGATTTCCGCCCGAAAGAAAGCTGAAAAGTTGGGAATTTCCGGATACGTCAAGAATATGGAGGACAAGACTGTTAAAATCGAGGCGGAAGGAGAGGAGGAAAATTTAAAAAATTTTTTAGATTGGTGCAGGAAGGGTCCGTTGATGGCCAAAGTTTCAAGATTGGATCATGAAGAAAGCGAAGACATTAAAGGATATAAAGGATTTGAGATAGAATATAAAACAACGGATTGATTCAGATGCGGTTGTAATGATTAAATATGAAATGATGTAATAATAAATTATATAATTTTATAGTTAGAAAATATGCTTCCAAAAACCATCCGATCATTATGGACGGCGACAACGCCCGAGACGGATTATCCGGAGCTGAGCTCGGAGATCGAAGCGGATGTGGCGATAGTCGGCGGGGGAATGGCCGGCCTCAGCGCCGCTTATTTTTTGGCGAAAGAAAATTTCAAGGTGGCCGTGATAGAATCTTCCAGGATCGCCACAGGCACTTCCGGAAATACGACAGCCAAGGTGACATCCCAGCATAATCTGAAATATGCTTTTTTGAAAAAGCATTTCGGATCGAGAAAAGCCCGGATCTATGCTGATTCTAACCAGTGGGCTATTGCGGAAACGGAGAGGATAATCCGAGAAGAAAAAATAGATTGTGATTTCACGCGCTCTCCAGCCTATGTTTATGCGCTTACGGATGAAGGATTTGAAGATATAAAGAGAGAAAACAGGATCTGCCAAGAGCTGGGACTACCTTCATCAGTAGTTGAAGAAGTAGAATCGATCCCTTTTCCGATCAGAGGCGCCATAAAATTTGAAAATCAAGCCTATTTCCATCCCCGCAAGTATCTTCTGGCGCTGGCAGATAAGATAACTGATAAGGGAGGAAAGATTTTTGAAAATACGGAAGCTGTAAGTATCAGATCAGGGAAAAATCCGGCTGTTATTACCGCAAAAGGGAATATAAGGGCGGATCATATAATAGTAGCGACAAATTATCCGTTTTTTGACAGAGGCTTATTTTCTCTGCGCACGAGCCAGTCGCGCTCATACGGTTTGGCGGCTAACCCGGGAAATTCCTGTCCAGAAGGGATGTTCATTAATAACGAAGGCGAAGTTTTTTCTTTCCGTCATCATAAGTCGGGAGAAAAAAACTGGATTATTGTCGGAGGGGAAAACCATATTGCCGGAGAAGAAGAGGGGAAAGACCATTTTTCCAGTTTGGAGAAGTCAGCAGGCCAAAAGCTTATGGTTGGGAATGTGGAATATATTTGGTCGGCGCAAGACAGTATATCGATCGACGGCGTTCCGTTCATAGGAAAGATGCCGAATGCTGAAAATGTCTATGTTACGACAGGCTATGGCAAATGGGGGATGACGACCAGCTTAGTTTCAGCTAAGATTCTTGCGGATTCGATTATGGGAAAAAATAGCGAATGGATGAATCTGTATAGCCCGCTGAGATTCAATTTTACCGCTTCTTTTTCCGAACTGTTTGATCTCATAAGGCGCGTGAGCAGGAGCTATTTCCGATATATCAGGAAAGACAAGTCCGAATTGTCAGAGCCGGATCTTGATGAAGGGAGAATCATCGCATCGAAAGGTAAAAAAATTGCTGTGTATAAAGATAAATCAGGCAATATCCATTCCTATTCGGCGGTCTGTACTCATCTAGGATGCATAGTTTCTTGGAATAGTTCCGAAAAGACCTGGGACTGTCCGTGTCACGGATCGCGTTTCGATAAAGATGGAAAAGTTATCCATGGGCCGGCGAGACGTTCATTGCCGGAAATGGATATGGAGGGCGTTGAAAAAGAGTCTTAATAATTTTTTAATTTTCAAAATATGGAAGAAGAAAAGATAAAGCCTACGAAAAAAGGAGGAAAAAATATGACTATCATATCCGTAGCTATTGTTGCAATTTTAGCAGTAATATTTTTCCTGATTAAAAGCGCTAAAGATGAATTCGATTCCATCGATATGGATATGACGAGCGATAACCTCGTCGAGAATGTCGAAAGTCTCGGCCAAGATGAGAAAGATGCGGAGGAAAACATTGAAGAGTTCGATATTTCCGCCAAGCCTTTTGAATTTTCCATCAAGGAGATCCGAGTCAAAAAGGGTGATAAGGTAAGAATAAATCTTTCCATAGAATCCGGAATCCATGATTGGGTAATCGATGATTTTTCTTCCGCCACGAGCCAGCTTTCGGCAGGGCAGTCCGGCTTTGTCGAATTTATTGCTGACAAAACAGGCGTTTTCGAGTATTATTGCAGTGTGGGAAACCACCGGCAATTGGGCATGGTTGGAAAATTAATCGTGGAAGAATAAAAATATGCTGGCAAAAATCGCCTACTTCTTAATATTAGGAAAGCCCTTGGTATTTTATTTGGGGATTTTTACGCTTGCTTCGCTTCTATCGACTGCTGCAATAGGTTTTTTGAATATGAAAGGAATCCACAAAATACCTCTGAAATGGCACTTCAGGATGGCCGGAATAACTGTCGCGTCAGCGCTTCTCCACGGAGTCCTGGCAATTTCGGCTTATTTCTAATTAATTATTACGAAATTTTTTGCATGAAAAATTTTTATATAATGATTGGCGCAATCATTATTTTTCTTCCGGTAATATATTTTTTGGCATCCTCCAAAAAGTTACATTTTGAAAGAGAAATAGTTTCCGAGTTTCAGGTAGACGAGGGAACCGTTGACGAAAAACAGGATAAAAAAGATTCAATAAAAAACGAAAACCATCCCAATTCTATTTTGAGCCTCATTAACAAAAATTTCGAAGGAAGCGATTTCAAAGCGGGAAATGTTCTTGTAAGCGGAAACCTTTACACGAGGTATTTCATATCTTACAAAAGCGACGGACTTTCCATCTCGGGAATAATGAGCGTGCCGGAAGGGGAAGGTCCTTTTCCGGTTTTAATTCTCAATCACGGATATATCGCTCCGGAAATCTATACCAATGGTCGGGGATTGAGAAGGGAGCAGGATTATTTTGCCAAGAACGGATATGCGGTAATCCATCCGGATTATCGGGGCTATGCCCTGTCCGATCCCGATCCGGAAACGGGAGATGAGCAAGGGCTGGCTTATTCGGGCTATGTCAGCGATGCCGTCAATCTTGTATTGGCGCTTCAAGAATCCGGCTTGGATCATCTGAATCTGGGAAAAATCGGAATGCTGGGTCACTCGATGGGCGGAGGAGTGACGATGAACGCCTTGATTTCCCGGCCGGATCTGTTCGATGCGGCGGTTCTTTTGGCTCCGGTGAGCTCGGACTACCAGAAAAATTTTTTGCGCTGGAGAAAAGATAGTTTGGATGATGAGGAATTGGAGATTCTTGAAAGAGAGATAGGCGATACGGATGACGAGAATAATTTCTCTGCTTTTTCTTCGGCGTTTTATTTTGACAGGATAAACGCTCCTATTATGATCCATCAGGGAACAGCAGACAAAGATGTTCCCGTTGAGTGGTCGAGAGAGACGCGGGATAGGTTGGAAGAATCCGGCAAGGAGGTTATCTATTTCGAGTATCCCGGTGAGCCCCATGAATTCGCTTCCGCCTGGCCGACAGTTATGGAAAGAACTTTGTATTTTTTTGATAAAAACTTGAAATAACAATTAAAACTAAAAATATGAAAATAATCGCGTTGATATTTTCTGTGGCAATCGCCCAGCTGGCCGGAATTATCGGATCTTTTTTCACTTCTTCGAGCGTCAGGACATGGTACGTCGATATCATCAAGCCGCAGTGGAATCCGCCCGCCTGGTTATTCGGACCGGTTTGGATAACCCTTTATACCCTGATGGGCGTTGCGGCTTATCTGATCTGGCAACAAAAAGATCAGCCCGGCGCAAAAATTGCCTTAGTTGTATACGGAATTCATCTGGCTCTTAATGCTCTGTGGTCGATTATTTTTTTCGGACTTAAAAATCCCGGATTGGCTTTCGGAGAAATAATTATCCTACTAGCCTCGATATTGGTCGTGGCCTTTCTTTTTTGGAGGATAAATCCTTATGCCGGCATGCTTTTTATCCCTTATGTTCTTTGGGTATCGTTCGCTTCATTTCTTAACTACAATATCTGGAAACTGAATTGATATGAGGATCTGGGATATTCCTGTCAAACATTTATGCAGAAAACACCTGCTCGGTGAGCACCGGGAGCTTCATGGACTTTGGAATATTCTTACTAAGCACAAAGGCAAGGGAGGTTATTCAAGGCATCCTGAAACAAAAAGATGGGTCGGGAAACTCAAGGCTCTTTATTCGAGGCACGAAAATCTTGCGCGCGAGATGGAAAAAAGGGGATACCGTCATATTTCTCTTCTAGATGAAAGATTGGCGGGAGGAAAGGAAAAACAAGATGTTTTCATAAATACTGTTTCCGAGCAGAAAGAGATTCTTAGGAGAAAGAATTGCGGATGTTTCTCTTAAAAATTTTGACTTTCCAAAAAACGTTTTTTCGATTTTTTCATATCAGAATTTTGAAAATCGCGCAAAAAGCGCGATTTGATATTTATTTGAAAAAATGCGATAATGAAATTTAGCGGTAATCAGGAGCGTATCAATAATTAGGAGCGATTGCCAAAGTTTATGTATAAAGTGCCTTTAGATAAATATACCAAACAAAATATAATAAATCCCGAGAAAAGCAGAAAAAAGTTCTGGATAGCAGCGGGAGCTGTTTTTATTTTTTTTGCCTGCTTTGCTCTGATCCGTGCTTTTCCGAGATCGGAAGGGATCACGACGGAGCAGGAAAGTGAAATTCTATCTGAGGAAGCAATCTTAGAAGAGAAAAAAGAAATTTTGGTCAATTACGAAGTTTCTGAGGGGGACATTCCAGCGGAAATTTTTAGCAAATACGGAAAGTTCGACGCTAATGACACGGAAGCTCTTTTATATGCTTCAAGCGATGTTTATGATTTTTCCAGCCTAAAGATAGGAAGGCCTCTGCGATTCTATTTTAACGGAGAAGAAAAAGCCATGCGGATGGAATACGATCGGGATACAGAAAGAGTGGTGATTGTCGAAAGAGTCGGGCAAGAATTCAGCGTGCGTGAAGAAGAGATAAAATACGATGTGAGCGAAGAGACGGTTCGAGGAAAAATAGAAAACTTTTTTTATGCCGATGCGCTTGATTTGGGAGTTTCCGAAGCGACGGTTCTGGAGATGGGAGACATTTTTTCTTTCAGTGTCGACTTTACGACCGAGATAAAGCAAGGCGATGAATTTATAATCATTTATGAAAAAAGATTTCGCGATGGCCAAAAAGGTCCGGATGGAAATATTTTAGCTGCTAAATTTATAAATGAAGGGACGGCTTATTATGCTTATCACTTTGATAACGACGGAAATGGAGGATATTATGATGAGGAGGGGCGGGTCTTGGAAAGGCAATTCCTAAAGGCACCCCTCAGTTATCGTCGGATCACATCCGGATTTACCGGCGCGCGTCTTCACCCGATAACCCGCACGGTGAGCGCCCATTACCAGATCGATTACGCGGCGCCCGTCGGCACGCCAGTAGTTTCTACGGCCAGAGGCACCATTATGAGCGCCGGATGGGAAGGAGGATGGGGTAATATGGTAAGGATCCGCCATGATAACGGATATACGACCCATTATGGCCATTTGAGCGCCTTTGCCAAAGGCATCGCCGGAGGAACAAAAGTCAGCCAGGGGGAAGTTGTCGGATATGTGGGATCTACCGGTTGGTCCACGGGACCGCATCTTGATTACGGGATGAAGCTTAATGGTGTTCCTGTAAATCCTCTCAAGTTAGATCTTCCCAAGGGAGAGCCTCTCGGAGAAGAAAAAATGAGGGAATTTGAAAAAATTAAGAAAAAGTATGAGAGAGATATAAATTGATTTTTACGGAGCAATTTTTAGCTTGAAAATTATTTTTTCTATTGCAATAAAAAACTCAAGATTGTATACTTCTAGTAGCCGAAGTTAAAAATTAATTTTTTAAAAATATGGAGACGGAAATCAAAGAAGAACAAAATAAAGAAGAAAGCTCCTCGAGCCATTGGAAAAATTTCGCCCAGTTATTTCTTACAAATTTGGCTTCCCGGATAAGCGGAAGCATTTCCGATAAGATAAGCGAGTGGGTGGACAAAATAAAAAAGAGGGCGATTTCTATGTTTTTGATGGCGGTCGGGACGATATTTTTTTTGGTCGGAGCGGCGATTTATACGAATACCATTATTGATAATTCTTCCCAGTGGGCCGGATATGCCATAGTAGGAGGCGCGGTTCTTATTATCGGCTATTTGTTAAGCCGGGATTAACGCTAATAAATTTAATTATAAATAAATGGATACTAAAAAAGCAAAAAAGGCCATATCGCAGAACATAAAGAAAGCGCAGAAGAAAGGCGCAGAGCTTGAAGGGGCTGCGATGAAAGAATTTAAAAAAGTCCAAAAGGAAATGGAAAAAACCACGAAAAAAGTGGGAGACTACATGAAAAAAAATCCTGAGAAAGCCGCTCTTATATCTGCCGGAATAGGAGCCGCTCTAGGAGCTGCCGCCGCTTTCCTTATTTCTTCGAAGAAAAAAAATAAGAAATAAAACCTGAATGCGATATGAAGAAGTTTCGAGAAATCGAAACTTTTTTATTTGAGAGAGTCGCATCTGATTTTTTAGGAAAATTAAATTTTTTCCCATTGTATGCTAAGATTGATATGTAATTTTATGAATTTTTTTAAGTATGGAATTTACAAGGCATGAAAAGATGATAGTCGGAGTTAATCTGCTGATTGTTTTATTTTTTTCAACATTCTTTTTGCTTGATAAGAATTATGAATTTATAATATATATTTTCGTACTTTTGGCGCTGATGACCTTGATAATAATTTCTCATAAAAAATTCCGATATTCAGCGGCAGTTTTATGGGCACTGACTGTTTGGTCGTTTCTCCATCTTGTCGGTGGAGGTCTGACTTATGTCGAGGGAGAAGTTTTTTATAAATTGATCATAGTTCCAATTATAGGAGAGCCATACAATATCTTAAAATACGATCAAGTCCTACACTTTTACGGATTTTGGGCAGCTACATTGGTGGTTTATTATGTTTTAAAGCCTTCTTTAAGAGATAATTTGGAAGGCAAAAGCGCCATACTTTTCATAGTTGCCATGGCCAGTCTGGGGCTGGGAGGCTTGAATGAGATAGTTGAATTTGCGGCTACAGTGAGCGTTCCCGATACCAATGTCGGAGGTTACGAGAACACGGCTATCGATTTGGTGGCTGATTTTCTCGGAGCATTGGGCGCTGTAATCTATATCGGATGTTTCAAATTAAAAAGGTCTTAATTTTTGCCTTTTGAATTAAATTGTAGTTCCCAAGAAATCAATAAAAAATGGAAAATAAAATTTGTCTCATAACTTATCCCGACAGTCTGGGAAAAAATTTAAAAGAACTGGACACGATATTGGAAAAATATTTTAAAGGCGCATTCGGAGGAATTCATATATTACCCTTTTATCCCTCATCAAGTGATCGCGGTTTTTCTCCGCTCACTCACTTGAAAGTGGATGAGTCTTTCGGCAGTTGGGAGGATATAAAAAGTATATCCGGAAGATACTTCTTGATTGTCGATATCATGGTAAATCACATATCGGTCGAATCCGATATCTTTCGGGACTATATCCTGAGGGGAGAAGATTCCAAGTATAGCGATTTTTTCATAACGAATGATAAGTTTTCTAGAAGGATTATTCCGCGCCGCAAATCCACTCCTGTCATTCTGGGTCTATTGGAAAAGACTGCCAACAAAATCAGGGATCTTGATGCGTTTTTCCATTGTTCGGGGGTCAATAGATTTTCTCTGAAAAAAATATATCGCCCTAGGACAGAGAATCCGTTGGTTCCTTTTAAAATTAATAATGGAAGAGTCGAGCACCTTTGGTGCACTTTTTCGAGAGATCAGGTCGATTTGGACATATATAATGAGGAAGTGATGGATCTTTTGAAAAAGTACGTGAAAAAACTGGCGGAAAACGGCGTGAATATGGTAAGGCTGGACGCAGTCGGATATTTGGTAAAAAAAAGAGATACTAACAGCTTTATGCTTCCGGAAGTTTATGATTTTATAAATCGGATAGGGAAAACAATTCACGAGGAAGGGATGCTGGTCTTGCCGGAAGTCCACCATCATTATTTCTATCAGATAAAGCTTCATAATACGAAAGAGGTCGATTATATCTATGATTTTCAGATGCCTATGCTCATGCTTAATGCGATTTATGAAAAAAATTTTTCAGGTATAAAAAAATGGCTGAAGATCAGGCCGGAAAAGGCCATCAGTATACTGGACAGCCATGACGGAATTCCGGTTGTTGACGTCGAGGATTTATTGGATGAAAAAGATATTTCCAAAACAGTTGAAAAGGTAATTCTTAACGGAGGAAATGAAGCCAGAAGAGCTTCCGGGGAGAATGGAGCTATAAATGCGGATATTTATCAGATAAATTGCACCTATTATTCGGCGCTGGGCGAAGACGACGACGCCTATATTATTGCCAGAGCCGTCCAGTTTTTCGTTCCGGGAATCCCTCAGGTTTATTATGTCGGGCTTTTGGCCGGAAAAAATGATGTCGAAAAGCTGAGAGAGACAAACGTCGGCAGGGATATAAACCGGCATGACTATTCGGAAGAAGAGATAAAAAAAGAGATGAAAAGAGGCGTCGTCAAAAGGCTTATGAAACTCATGGAATTCAGGAACAATTATCCAGTTTTTGACGGAAAATTTTCCTTGGGGAACTCTTATGATAACAACGAGCTCGTCTTGAGATGGCGCAGAGGAAGGCTTTTTTTGGAAGTAGAGATAAGCTTAAAAAGCAACAAGGTTCACGCGATTTATTTTGATGAAAAAAACGAAAAAGAGATGAGGAAAAAATTCTGATTTTGCTTTATTTTTTTTTTATGTTATCATACTTTATATAGTCTGATTTCTTCAATAGACAAAATAGAAATAAAAATTTATCAAAAGCTGTATTTTGCCGGCGGAATAAGCAGGATTAATATTTTTTAGTTTGAAATGAGGATTAACATAAAAATAAAATTATTATTAATAAGCTTTTTTTTCATTGCTTCAGGCGATGTTAAGGCTGATTTTTTCGATCCTTCTACGATCTATTCTCTTCCGCCTGCCTGGGGGACGGGAAGCCTGTTCACTATCGATCAGGACACTTGGACGGAAACCGATGAGGTGCCGATATATTTCGCAGATGATCCGGCCGAAGGAGTGACTGGAGGACTCGGCTTAGCTGTTAATCCTTTGACCGGAGAATATTATGCCATCATAAAATCGGCGGATGATTTGCAAGAAGATCCTGGATATTTAGTAATTCTTGATCCGACTACAGGGGAAGCACAAAGAATAGGGCAATTTTCTACAAGAATAAACAGTTTGGCTTTTGACTCGAGGGGAAACCTCTACGGAACAGCCGGATTGGGAGATGTGGCGACGGAAGGCCTTTTTTCCATAGATATTTCCGATGCTTCTATTACCAAGATAATGTCTTTGAGTGAAAGCGATTCAGGAAGAGCTTTGGCATATAACAAGGACGACGGGTATCTGTATTATGCATATGGCGTAGATATCCCCGACTCATGGTATGACAAGTTCATCGACAAGATAGACATTTCTGATCCGGATAATCCGGCCCTAATGAGTACCTTGGAAGCAGAGCCGAATGTTAATGAACGTCCGATTTCAGCGATGGTTTACATCGGTGGCGGAGAATTTTTGGCAGGAGATACTTGGTGCTATTTGTATAAGATAGATGTTGCTACAGGTGCTCTCACATACTTGAATGAGACCGATGAATGTTCAAAAGGCCTTGCCGTACCTTGGGAAGTGGCATTGAGCGTTTCAAGCCTGAGTCCCGCCGATAACGCGGAAAATGTTTCAACTGGCTCAGATTTGGAAATCGTTTTTGGCGATAACGCTTATCAAGGAACAGGCAATATAGTCGTGAAGAAGAGGGGTGATGATTCCGTCGTAGAGACGATAGATGTCTCATCGTCCGATGTCACGGGCTGGGGAAGCGCAACTTTGTCGATTGATTTGCAGGACAATCTTCCTGCCAGCACCCACCTTTATGTGAATATCGATTCGGGAGCGATAAAGAATGCGGATGACGATGATTTTTCGGGAATATCGGACACGACAACTTGGAATTTCACTACCGATAATATAATTATTGAGACAGTTCCTGACGGAGAATGCTATGAGGTCGGGTCGGCCGAAGCTAGCCAGCCGGCTGACACCGTTCTAGAATATTCAAATGATGATCAGTCGTCCTGGACATATGCTCCGGTAGATCAAGGAGATGGAGGAGATTGCAATGTGACGGATATCCGTCTCACGTTGGACAGCCAATCTGACTCCGTGGGGGAAGATCTGGAGGCTGAATTTGTGGGAACTGTCTCGGACACAGAAGTTATCAGCAGTGGTGATGGCGGTGTAGATCTTTTGGAAAATAATCATGGAGCTTATGCTATCGTTACTGAGGAATCTTGGACTTATAATGTCGGCTATGACATTGAGATCGGAAGCACGGGAGATATTTATACAACTGGAGATTTTGAGGGCGTTACAGATTTTGATCCGACAGATGGTGAAGATATCCGCACGCCTTATTCAGGTACAGACGTATTTATCACAAAATTCAACGCGGATGGGACTTATGGGTGGACAAGAAACTTCCCGGGGGCTACAGGAGATCTAAAGCATGGCATGGCACTGGATAGTTCCGATAATGTTTATGTCGGAGGAGGATTTCAAGGAACGGTTGATTTTGACGATGCTGGAGGAACAGATGAACACATTTCAGTCGGCTCTAGCGATACTTTTCTTACGAAATATAATTCGGACGGTTCATACGGCTGGACGATCACTTTTGGCGCAACTCAAATAGGAGGTGTTGCTGTGGATGATTCAGATAATATCTATATCACAGGGGAGTTCAGCCTGACTGCGAATTTTGACGGTACCGGTACTGGTCCGGATGAGCATACCTCTGTCGGAGACGAAGATATATTCATAACAAAATATAACTCGGACGGTTCATACGGCTGGACAAGAACTTTCGGCGGAACAAACGATGATAGAGGTTATGGAATTTCCATAGATAGTTCAGGAAGCGTTTTTGCAACCGGTTTTTTTCTGAACACGGTAGATTTTGATGGCACTGACGGAGTGGACAACCACACTTCTTCTGGCAGTCTTGATACTTTCATAACTAAATATAATCCTGATGGATCATACGTCTGGACCAGAACATTCGGTCCGGATATCGGTTATCAGATCGCTAATGACAGTTACGGAAATATTTTTGTAGTCGGAAGTTTTTTCGGTTCCCCGGATTTTGATGCCTCCGAACTGACGGAAGATATTCACACATCTGAGGGTTATGAGAACGGCTTTATCACTAAATATAACAATGACGGATCATACGGCTGGACGAGGACATTTGGTGAATATGATGAAGATTTTGGATACGGAGTCGCAACGGATGATTCCGGCAATGTCTTCATAACAGGAAGCTTTTTTGATACGGTCAATTTTGACGATACCGGCGGAACAGATGAGCATACCTCTGCCGATGATAGTGATATATTCATCACCAAATATGATGCTGATGGATCATACGGTTGGACGAGGACTTTCAGCGGTGCGACAGGATATGACGAAGGCTATGACATCGCTACGGATGGTGATAATGTTTTTGCAACCGGATATTTCTTAGGCGCGGTCGACTTTGATGATACGGGCGGAGAGGATATCGTTACAACTCCTTCAAATACTATAACCGGCGGTTTTATAGTCAAATATGCTAATGATGGATCATATGGAACGATATACTCAAAATATTCATTAAGCGGGACTTATGAAACTTCGATAGCCCCCTCATCTTTATTGGCCTGGGATAGTTTGGAAATATCCCAAACGACTCCGGCCGGCACGGAAATCGAATATACAATCCTTGACAACACATGCAATAGCATATTGGTCGGACCGACGACCGAAACTTCCATAGATATATCTTCTATCGGAATCAGTGAGGATGAATTGTGTCTGAGGGCATCTTTTTCCACTACTGATTCTACGATAACAGGCGAACTGGAGAGTTGGACCGTCGATTATGAGACAGAGAGAAGCCTTGCGAGCTTCGATTATTCCACCGTAAGCGAAGATGAGCCTGCAGGCAACAGCGCTCCGACAGACATCTCTCTTTCAATCGATGCGGTTGATGAAGGAGTGGATATCGGCACCGTTGTCGGAACCCTTTCCACCACTGACGCGGACGGGGGGGATACGCATACCTATTCATTCGCTTGTGCTACTCCTGGGGCGGATGATGCCAGCTTCCAGATCTCAGGATCGGATCTTTTGACTGATGAAGTTTTTGATTATGAAACTAAGACCAGTTATGCTATTTGCATAAGGGCAGATGATGGCAATGGAGGAATCTATGACAAAAATTTCACGATAAATATTACGGATGTGGATGAAAATGGCAACGATGACACTGACGACACCGACGGAGAAGACGAAGATGAAGATGAAGATGACGACGAATACATAAACCTAAAAAGTTCCAAAGGCGGAAAACTGACTTTTGACGTAAAAATTCCGAAAGACACAAAGGTCAAATCGGATTCCATCAAAGAATCCAAGGATGAATCGACAGAAATAAGGAATGTCGGCATCAAGACCAAAAAAGACAAAAAAGTCAAAGGGGAGCTCACCATAAAAGATAAGAAGGAAAAACCGGAGGATGTCGTCTTTCCGGAAGAGGTGGACCAGTGCACCCCCTATCAGATCTTGGACATAGACGCGGAATTTTCCGATAAGGACATCAAGAAAGCGGAACTGACTTTCCGCGTCCCCAAGGGCTGGCTCAAGAAATACGACAGGGAAACCATGACTTTCGTCATAGGCAAGAAAGCGGCCAACGAGAAGATGCTTGAAAAGAACAAATGGGCCATCGTCCTTTCAAGCAGCTTGGTAAAGACCAAGGATGGCTATGATATCTATGAGGTTGAATCAGAATCGCTAGACGGCTATTGGGGAGTCTATGGATGCGGAGGAGGAGCAGGAGAGGATCGAGAGAATAGCGATAATAATAACAATAATGATAACAACATTGATGACAAGTCGCAGAAGAAAAAAGATATCGATAGAGACGGGAATGATGAGATAGCTATCGATCAAAACGGAGATATTTCGGACGGAAACACTGACGGATATGAAGAATTCAGCGATCCAGACGGCTCATCTGACGACATCTACAAAATAGATGGGGATCAGGACGGCCAAACCGATTTCCTCATAGATACCGATGGAGACGGAAGTGCGGATGCCTATTGGGATCCAGATGACGGGATAGCGACCGATACCGGCATCGAAGAGGTGGATGGCAAGACCGTGATTGCGATAGATACTGACGGAGACGGAGAATTTGACAGCTACTATTATCCGATAAGAGATGAGATAAGGGAAATAATAGATGTCCAATCGAGCGAGAAAGATGATATAATTTCTTCAAATACGGTTAGAACAAGCGATGATAAGATGAATGGAATTATTAAAAATGAAGAGACGATCAGCGCTGTCTCAATAATAGGTCTCATAACGGGAGCTGGTGCGGTTATGGCTTCAGCCGGAGGAGCGATTCCTCTGGTTCCTTTTGTGCCTAATAATTTAAACTCGTCTTTTTTTTACAGGATGCTCTCGGCTTTTAAAAGGAGAAGATTTTTCAGTATTTTTCAGCTTATTCCTTTCTCGACGGCAACCTCTAGAGAAAAAATTGCTTTTCCTTTTGATAGAAAAGGAGAAGATCCTGCGTGGGGAATTGTTTTTGATTCATATACGAAACTGCCTGTTCCCGACGCGCTTGTCCAGCTGGTCGATAAAGACAGAGGCAAGATGGTTGAGCAAGTGATAACTGACAAAGAGGGAAGATATGGATTCTTAATAAAAAAAGGAGGAGAATATGTCTTAAAGATAAAGAAAGGAGAATATGAGATTAAGTCTGATGCTGGAAAAGACAGTCTTTATGGAAAAATTTACAGCGATCCGATATCTTTGAAAGAAGGAGAGGTGGCTAAAATAAATGTTGCCCTGGAAGCAAAAGGTTTCAATTGGGATGCTTTTTCTGAAAATATGCTTAAGAGATACCATTCCTTTTTCTTGAGGTCGTTCAGCTATTTTTTGGATACGGTTTACATTTTAGGATTTCTTTTTTCAATATATGCTGTCATGAACTATCCGAATCTCATAAATTATATAATTTTAATATTATATATCGGATTGCTTGCCTATAAGCTTGTAAAATACTATTCGGCTAAAAAATTCGGTACAATCATAGGCAAAGAAAGCGGGAGGCCTCTTCCTTTCGCTGTCATAGAATTATATGACAAGATTACCAAGCAAAGACTGAATTTTACGGTTTCGGATCTCTTGGGAAGATACTACCTTTTGGCTGATAATGGCGAATATATCATCAGAATTAAATACTCAAGTAATTCGGAAGATTTTGAGGGAGAAGATAAAATAATCATAAAAGACGGAATTTTTAAGAAGGACTTAGTTGTTTAGTTTCACTTTTAATCTTTTGTGGCATGATTATTTTACATATAGAGGGAATGATTTTTTGATTTGCGCTTGATTTTATTTTACTAATTCTCTCTCTTTCTGTCTGGATATACATTCCTTTTAAAATATTTTTAATCCTAACGAATAATTTAAGATGGCCGATTTTAGCGGTGAAAAAATAAATAGGAGAATCCATATCTTCTTTTTTTTGCTTTTTACTCTATTTTTATTTGGTAATAGAGCTAATGCATCCCCAGAAGACGATTTCGTGACGACCTGGAAGACAGATAATCCAGGAACTTCAAACAACACTTCAATAACTATTCGAACGTCAGGAGGCGGATACAACTACGATGTCGATTGGAACAATGATGGCGTGTTTGATGAATTCGGCATTACGGGAAATGTTACCCATGATTTTGGCGTTGCCGGGACATATACTATCAGAATAACCGGTGCATTTCCAATGATTCGCTTTGGGGGACTTGGGGATTCAAAAAAAATCTTATCTGTCGATCAATGGGGCACGAACCCTTGGGTCTCTATGTCGAATGCTTTTTACGGCTGCAGCAACTTGGAAATAAATGCTATCGACACGCCGGATTTGTCAGGAGTTACCAATATGGAATATATGTTCAGAGGCGCTTCATCTCTCGATCAAGATATTGGCTCTTGGGATGTTTCGACTATCGAAAATATGTACGGGATGTTCTATGAGGCCACGTCTTTCAATCAGGATATTGGCTCGTGGGATACCTCAAGTGTTACTGATATGACATGGATGTTTTACGGAGCCACATCTTTCAATCAGGATATCAGCTCTTGGAATGTATCTAACGTTGTCACGATGTATGAAATGTTCAAAAACGCTATTTCCTTCAATCAGGATATCGGATCGTGGAATGTTTCCACTGTTTCAAATATGTTTGGCATGTTTCAAAGCGCCACTTCTTTTGACGGTGATATAAGTGCATGGAATACTTCTAGCGTCACAGACATGAGAAGCATATTTAGATTTGCCACTTCTTTCAACCAGAATATCGGGTTGTGGGACGTTTCGAATATAACATCTACCACAGATATGTTCGGGGGCGCCACTTCCTTTAATCAGGATATTGGCTCATGGAACTTATCTAACGTCACTGACATGAGAAGAACGTTTGCGGGAGCCTCATCTTTCAACAAAGATATCGGACTCTGGAATGTTTCCAATGTTTTATATATGGAAGGTATGTTCGGGGGTGCCACTTCCTTTAATCAGGATATCGGGTCGTGGGATGTTTCCAGTGTCACCGAGATGATCGGAATGTTCAGTTTTGCTACATCCTTCGATCAAAATATAGGCTTATGGGATACGTCCAGTGTTACCAATATGAACAATATGTTTTATGGCGCTTCATCTTTTAATCAAGACATAGGAGCTTGGAACGTTTCCAATGTTACCGATATGTATAGAATGTTTTTTGAGGCAGCATCTTTTAATGGAGATATAAGTTCTTGGAATACATCAAGTGTTGTCAGTATGCGAGATATGTTCAAAAACGCTATTTCCTTCAATCAGGATATCGGATCGTGGAATGTTTCCAATGTATTGTATATGGATGACATATTTGACGGAGTCTCTTTGTCTGTCGAAAATTACGATGGTATTCTTATTGGATGGAGCTCTTTGCTTTTGCAGAATAATGTAGTCTTTGACGCAGGAGACAGCCAATATTGTGACGGAGCCGATAATCGGGCTTATATTATTACCACATATAATTGGACAATTTTGGATGACGGACAATATTGTGGTCCGGCAGAATGTGGGGGGGCGGCAAAAAATTATAAATTCGACGAAACTGACTTCGAGGGAACTTTCTGTTCGGTTGGAACGGAGGATATAGTACCGTCTTTCCCGTCCTATGGAGGAATCATAAGTTGGACATGCAACTATTATACTGCCAGCATTAGTTGTAGTGCCAGCAGAGATGCGGTCTGTGGTGCGGCTGCTCAAAAATATGATTATAGGGACACTGATTTCAACGGATCATTCTGCGCGACCGGGTCTGTTTTGGAGATCCCAACGTTTCCCGAACTGGGTCAGACGGCATTTTGGAGCTGCATATTTGATTCAGGGGAAGAAATGTGTAGTGCCAACAGACTGGGGTTTTCCAATTTTTACTCCATAGATGATGAATATCTAAGAATGATCGACGAAGATGATTTTGCGGGATTAACCTCGGACGAGATTGCTGTTGATACTGCGGAGAATATTTTTTCTGCTCACGGAGCGACGGTTGATCCGACCAATAACGATGTTTATGCCGTTCTTTGGCTTTCATCTAACGGGCGCAGTTTAGTTAAAATAGACATGGATAATTATGAGGCTGAATTTATTGGAACAATGAGTGATAATTTTTCAAACATCGCTTTTAGCGATAGCGGAACACTTTATGGCATAACCGGAGACGGCGCAAATATACCATCTTCTCTTTTTGAGATAAATAAAACAGATGCGTCAGTAGTGCTTCTGGCAACGTATGAAAGAAATTGGGACGGAGAGGCCATAGCTTTTAATTTTGATGATAGGCGGATGTACAGGGCTAGCGGTAATGATATTTATGCCATTGATCTTTCTGATGCCGAAAACCTTATAGATATCTCCGTCAATAACGGGGAATTACCATGGTCATCTAATGGTCTGCTGCACAGAGGAAGAGATGACTTTTATGTCGGAGGAAGTTGGGGTGAAGTATATTCTTTTAATTCATCTACAGAAACAGTTGAATATCTGGGAGACATTAATGATTCAAAGAGTATGTTTTTTTGGCCGCTCGATATTCGCATCAGCATAGAATCTCTGTCGCCGCATAACAGAGCGACAGATGTCGCTGTCGATACCGATCTTCGAATAGTTTTTGATAAAGAAGTTTATAAAGGCGCCGGGAGTATATCGGTTAAAAAATCAAATGGCGGCACAATCGTTGAAAACATTGACATAAACAGAGAAAACATAACCGGTTGGGGAAGTGATACTCTCCATATAAATTTAGTCAATAGTTTAGAATATGAAACATCTTATTACGTAGACATAGACAGTACGGCTATAATGGATGTGCATGGTAATCCCTTTGCTGGAATTTTTGGCAATTCAATCTGGTCTTTTACTACCTCACAGTATTTTGAAGATTCTGTGGAAGATGATGTGGAGAAGGAAGGTGGACCACTTTTCATTAAAATAGAAAAAATAAAGGATATAATTTCTAACTCCTTATCTATCTTAGTCAAGGTAGAAAATTATGACAAGAGAAATCTTAATTTCAAAGTGAGGATAAAAAACGTGGAAACAGGCGATACGGAAACCGTAAAAATTACGAAGAAAGTCAACAATGACGGAGAAACGACTTTAAAAATAGAAAATCTTCTTCCGGGAACGGAATATTCCTTCAGGGCGAAGGTTTCTGAGGAAGGCAAAGATGATTATTCGGATTATTCAAACAGCAGAAGAGCCACGACAGATGAAGAAAAATCGTCGAGAACATTATTTCTCGATTTAACTGATAGCTTTTCGGATTTTGCAGATAATGGTCCTGAAATTGGAGAAGAAATCTCATCTAATCCTATGATAACGCCGACATTTCCTGGATCTTCTCCCCAAAGCGCTTTATCTAGAGAGGACAATTCCGATGTAATTTTTCATAAGAATGCCATGAGAGATTTTGTAGATGAAAATCCGGCTTTAGCAGGCGCCACAGTCGCTACGGGCTTGATAGCCGGAGCATCGGCGGCCGGAGCGGCTAGCGCAGCGTCTCTTCCCTTTTTCCCTCTTTTCCCCAATACTTTGAGCAGAAGACTTTCTGACTTGTTTAAAATTCTTCCGATATTGGCTTCTTCCAAAAAAAGATTCGCTTTGCCCCTGAGGAGGAAAAAGAAGGAGAGATATTGGGGAGTTGTTTTTGATTCATTCACTAAACATCCCATAAAAAACGTAGGTGTTTTTCTTTTGGACAGAGAAAGGGAAAGGATTGTCGATCAGACTGTTACTGACGATCAAGGTAGATATGGATTTCTCATATCCAAAGATGGTGAATATGAATTGATGATAAAGAAGAGCGGTTATAAAATTGAAATGAAGAAAAAAAAAGACAGACTCTACGGAAATCTTTATACCGGACCCCAATTTTTTGAAAGTAAGAATATCATAAAATTGAACATTTCTTTGAATTGCGAGGGCTTTGATTGGTCAAGATTTGCTGTCAAGGTGATCAATCAATATAATTCTTTTTCGGCAAAATTAGTCAAATATACATTGGATGTTTTTTTCGTGACTGGTTTTTCTTTCTCCACATACGCCGCCTTTATTTATCCAAGTACTATAAATATCATCATCTTGGCAGCCTATATCTTTTTTCTTGTTTATAGGATTATAAAGCGCAATAAGAATCAGTTCGGGACTGTAACGAGCAAGGATACCGGCAAACCGCTCCCTTTCACCGTACTGGAAGTTTATGATCCTATGGCAAACCAGAGGATTGCCTTTACTGTCTCTGATATTCTGGGAAGATATTATTTGCTGATAAATAATGGAAGTTATATCCTTAAGGTGAAAGCGGTCAATACGGAAGGAGAAACTTTTGAGGGGCAGGATAAAATAAGCGTAGAAAACGGAGTATTGAAAGAAAGCATCTCAATTTGAAAGCGTCTTGATGAAATTAGGATGGCGGATTAATTTTTCGCCTTTTTAAATTATTCTTTTTTATGTTAAAATTCAAGGTATGGACGAGAAAAATTCAAAATTAAATAAAACCCACACTCTTATCGTTTCTGATTTTCATATGGGGAGCCGGGTGAGCCGGAGCCGAGATTTTCATGAGATGATCAAAAATTTCAATTTTAAAAAGCTTATTCTTTTGGGAGATATCTTTGAAAGTCTTAATTTTCAAAAATTGAAAGAATCGGACTGGGAACTTATTTCGGATATAAGCAATCTGGCTAAAGAAAAGAAAGTTATCTGGGTAGAAGGAAATCATGACAGAAAATTGACAAGTTTTTTTTCCAGCCTTACCGATATAAAGGTCTGTAAGATTTATAAGTGGAAATATAACAATAAGAAATATGTGGCGATCCACGGTCATCAATTTGATAATTTTCTTGTAAACAATGCGGTTCTGAGCGTTGTGGCCAACCAGATATATAATTTTATCCAGCTTATGGATTTTAAGGATCGAAAGGTTAGCCGTCTTATAAAAAGAAAGAGCAAAGGCTGGCTCAGGCTTTCGAAGAAAGTTGCCGAAAGGGCGATAATGTACGCAAAATTTACACAGGCGGATTATATTTTTTGCGGACATACCCATAAGGCGATGAAGAAAGAAAAAGGGGGAATCAAATACTATAATTGCGGATGTTGGACAGATATTCCTTGCACTTATGTTATTCTTGATAAGGATAATATAGAAATAAAAGAATATAGCTCCGGTTAACTTTGAAACTTATGAAAAAATGCATCCCGGCAATTATAATAATCATGGTATTTTTGCTTTCTTCTTTTGTTTCTCAGGAATATTCCGATTTTCTGGGAAATTTTATTCTTGGTCACAAAATATTGGGAATTGTTGCCTATATAATAGCAGTTATACTGGCTATAGTCGTTGCCCCTCTTACAAGCATCCCTTTTATTCCTTTGGTGGTAGGCTATTACGGAGTCTTTTGGACGGTAGTGCTTAGCGTGATAAGTTGGACAATAGGTTCTTTGGCGGCTTTCTGGATAGCCAGAAGATTCGGTGTTCCGGTAGTTGAAAAACTGGTTCCGATAAATGAGAAAAGAAAAATTTTTTATAAAAACATTCCAGAAAAAAGGTTGTTCTGGTATCTCATATTTCTCAGGATAATAATCCCGGTCGATATTCTCAGCTATATGCTCGGACTTTTTACAAATATAAGTTGGAAAATTTTTGCCGTAACCACTTTTTTGGGAGTAATTCCCGCTATTGCTTTCTTATCTTTATTTGGCAATGTTCCCGTCGAATATCAATTCATTTTATTTTTAGCCGGTTCGGTCTTATTTATTTTGTTCTTATTTGCAAGAAGATTGTTGAAAAATAGAAAAAAATATGATTAAAAAGATAAAAAAAACCGAAAAAGAATGGAAAAAAATCCTGACTTCCGAACAATATCGCATAATGCGCGAAAAAGGGACAGAGCCGGCTTTTTCTTGTGCTTGGAAAAAAATCGGTTCCGGTTCCTATTATTGTGCAGCTTGCGGTCTGCCCCTTTTTGAGTCGGAAAAAAAGTTTGAATCAGACACTGGTTGGCCGAGTTATTTCGAACCGATAAATCCGGGGCATATTGAAGAGCGCCAGGATAATTCTTTCGGAATAACTCGCACGGAAGTTATCTGCGCCAGATGCGATTCCCATTTGGGGCATGTCTTTAATGATGGGCCTCCACCGACAGGAAAAAGGTATTGCATAAATTCCGTGGCTTTGAAATTTAGAAAGAAGTAAGCCGGCGGGAAAGTAGAGCTGTGATGCTAGTGGCAGAAAGCCGTTAACTCTATCTGTAAAAGAGTAAAATTTCAAAATATATTTTCTTAAATGCTAATTTTAAATGTATGGGAAAGGAAATAAAGGAAGCTTATTTTGGCGGAGGGTGCTTTTGGTGTACAGAAGCGCTGTTTTTCAGGCTCAAGGGAGTGATAGATGTTATTTCCGGATATGCCGGAGGAACAATCGAAAGTCCTACCTATGAAAAAGTTTGTACGGGGAAAACAGGCCACGCCGAAGTTGTCAAGATAAAATATGATCCTGATATCATAGGTTATGAAACTTTGGTCAGCATATTTTTCTCAACCCATGACCCGACCACTCTTGACAGGCAGGGCAATGATACTGGAACCCAATATCGTTCGATAATTTTATATGGAAACGATGAGGAAAAGGAAATAGCGCAAAAAGTAATAGATGATTTAGAAAGTGAAGGAGTTTATGGCGATCCGATTGTTACCGAAATTGTACCCTTTGATAAATTTTATCCGGCTGAAGATTATCATCAGAAATATTATGAAAATAATCCTGAGCAGGCCTACTGTCAGGCGATAATCGCTCCAAAGCTAATAAAATTCAGGGAAAAATTTAAGAAATATTATAAGGAAAGTAATAAGTAGATAAAATGGTAGGATATTTTTTTAATTCAAATAAGACTGAAAAATATACCATTTAGATGCGCATCTTCCGATATCAATAGATATCGTCGATACATCGCCTGTCTAACCGTTCTGTCACACCACTCACAAGGCATTATTGCTTTTCTGCCATCATAGCCTTTTTCTTTTTAAAAGAAGAGAATTGGTCACTACTGAAACACTGCTCATTGCCATTGCCAAGCCGGCGAATTCCGCTTGCAATAAGCCGAAAGCGGCTATAGGGATTCCGATACTGTTATAAAAGAGTGCCCAGAAAAGATTTTGCTTAATTTTTTGCATAGTTTCCTTGCTGAGTTTTATTGACTTGGCGACATCTCTGGCATCATTTTTAACCAACACGATATTTCCGGATTCGATTGCAATATCGGCTCCTTTGCCCATAGCAATTCCTACATCAGCTTGGGCCAGAGCGGGTGCGTCGTTTATGCCGTCTCCGACCATGGCTACTATGGAAGTTTTTTGAATTTCCTTTATTTTTGATACTTTCTCTTCCGGAAGCACTTCGGAAATTACTCTTTTAATTTCCAGTTTCCTTCCGATAGCTTCAGCGGTGCGCCTGTTATCTCCGGTAAGCATCACGGATTCTATTCCCATGGCAGACAGTATTTTAATTGCGCTCTTGCTGCTTTCCTTGATCTGATCACTTATCGCTATTATGCCGATGATATTGCCATTTTCGGCGCACAGCACTGCCGTCTTCCCTTCTTCTTCAAGGGATAATTTTTTCCCTTTGATATTTTCAGATATGTCAATTGAATTATCCCGCATGAAATTTTCCGTTCCGATCAGTATTTTATTGTCGTTCAAAAATCCCTCTATGCCATGTCCCGGAGATGTTCTAAATCCCTGGGCATTTTCTAAGGATAATTTTTTTTCTTTGGCTTTATTTATAATAGCCTCTGCAAGCGGATGCTCGGATCTATTTTCTATAGAAGCTGATTTTCTGAGAATATTTTCTTCAGAATAACCTTCGAAAGATATGATATCAACTACCTCAGGGAAGCCTTTGGTCAGGGTACCGGTTTTATCGAAAACAACGGTTTTGATTTTATTGGATATTTCAAGAGTTGCGCCATCGCGGATCAAAATTCCATTTTCAGCTCCTTTGCCAGTTCCGACAATGATGGCAGTGGGGGTGGCTAGTCCGAGAGCGCAAGGACATGCGATTACAAGAACTGCTGTAAAGGTGAGAAGGGCGGTTACAAAACTTGATCCTATAAAGAAGTACCAGACGATAAAAGTTATAATCGCGATTACAATAACCGCCGGCACGAAATAGCCGGATATCTTATCTGCATATTTTTGGATAGGGGCTTTGGATCCTTGAGCTTCCTCGACAAACTTGATAATTTGAGAAAGAATCGTATCTTTTCCAACCTTGGTGACCTCAAATTTAAAAGACCCGGTCTTATTTATCGTAGCGCCTATGACCGAATCTCCGGCTTTTTTTTCCACAGGAATACTTTCTCCGGAGATCATAGATTCATCAATGCTTGAATGGCCTTCGATTATTTTTCCGTCCGCAGGTATTTTTTCTCCTGGGCGGACTATTACCATATCTCCCGGAGCGACCTCATCTAGCGGAATATCTATTTCTTCCCCATCTTTTTCTACCCGGGCGGTTTTGGCCTGAAGTCCCATTAGCTTTTTGATAGCGTCTCCCGCTTTTCCTTTGGCGCGAGCTTCAAGCCACTTCCCCAAAACTACGAAAGTAATAAGCAGAGCCGATGTCTCATAGAAAACCTCTCCTTCGATCAAATAAGTCGTAGCTAAACTATAAAAGTAGGCGGCGCTTGTTCCGACAGCGATAAGGGTATCCATATTGGCGGTCTTATTCCTTAGTCCTATCCAGGTTCCTTTGTAAAATCGAAGGCCGATATAGAATTGGACTATCCCGGCAAGGACTGATTGCAAAACCTTGCTTTCAAATGACATATTGTGAAAAATCATAGTCAAAAGAAGAATGGGAAATGATAAAAACAGACTGATTATGAACGTCAGCCTTTCTTTTTTTATTTCCGTTTCTGAACTTTTTGCGTGATGTGCATGGTTATGATCGCTTTCGGGATAAGCTTCATATCCTGCTTTCTTGACAGCCGATAAGACGGCTTTTGAATCTCTCTCGTTATTATATTCAACTGAAAGTTTTTCCGAAGCAAGATTCACATCGGCTTTCTTTATTTGAGGAAGCTTTTTCAGCTTATCTTCTATGGTAAAAACGCAGGAAGCGCAATGCATTCCTTTTATAGAAAAAACTTCTTTGTCCTTCTTGTTTTTCATGATGATGTCTTTTGTCATAAGCGGGCAATTCTTATCGGAAGAATTATTATTGGAAAATAATCCTGTTTTATTTATGTTTAGTTATACAATTACGCGGTTGCGGGATTATGCAACTATTAAACCTTTGCCTACAACGGTGTTGGGTGCCCGTTGCAGGCAAAGATTTAATATTATTCCGTCCCTATCTGCAACGGTGTTGGGTGCCCGTTGCAGATAGGGACGTCTGATTTCAATAAGTCATTTTATATAACCAGACGTCTTTTGTCTCCGAATAAAATGCTTATTATCAGATCCTTGCCTACAACGGTGTTGGGTGCCCGTTGCAGGCAGAAATCCGATAATTTTTTATTCGACGACCTCTATGGTTCCCGAGACCATTCCCATCCAACAGCTGAATTTGAACTTTCCCGCCTGGGTTGGCAAGAACTCTTTTATGCTGGTTTCTCCCGGAGTCAGATTTATCTGTCCGTTGAACAAATTTCTGGATATTATTGCGTTTGTGCATCCGCTGGTTCCCCTGTCTTCAATCCGCCATTCAACCGGTATGTTTTTCCTGACTTTTATATAATTGGGAGAATATCCGGAAGATGTGGCTGTTGTTTTGACTATCTGCTTCCCGTTTTCTATCAAAGGGAGTCCATCTATATCTCTCAGGGCGCTCTTGCCTGATTTCTGGCTTAATCCCGGCTCTTCCTTTTGATTTTTTGCCAGATCGCTTGCGCTTGTAAATCCTAAAGCATTCAATTGGGAATTTATATTGAATAAAGCGAAAAAAACTATCAGAATTCCGGCGGTTTTTGAAAAAATCAAAGCGGTATTGTGGCTGCTTATAAATTTTACGCTGGTCAGTCCTATGAGGAGAAGGGAAGGGAGCGTGCCGATGGCGAACATGAGCATGATAAGGCCTCCTGATATGAAACTTCCCGATAGCAGAGCGAATCCTTGAGCGGTTATGGTGAATCCGCAAGGCAGAAAAAAAGTCAGCGCGCCTATGAGAAAGGGGGATCTATTTTTTTTGTTCTGCGGAGCGCCGAAAATTTTATCTGTTGCGGATTTGGGCAGAGCGATCCTTATTTTTTTAAGCTGTTTGATCCCGATCATTTGAAATCCGATGATTAACATTGCCGCTGAAACGATGAAGACCAGTATTGACGAAAAAGCGGGCGAAAGGGTGAATTTTTCTCCTATCGATCCAAGCATTCCTCCCAATAAAGCATAAGAAAACAATCTTCCGGAGTTGAATAATATTTGGGGCCTGATCCTTCTGAAATATTTTTTTTCATCTGAATAATCCTCGTCCCATTTCTTCGACAAGGAAAGGACTAGTCCTCCTACCAGAGCCGCGCAGCTGGATATGCCGGCAACCAGCCCGAGAAACAGAAAGGCTGTCAAAGGAGATGCGGGGGACGCTTGCGCGATATTTGTGATTTCCGATTTATCCAGCAGGAAAAAAGCTGTTATCAATAAGGCGGAAATCAAAAAACTGATCGCAGTGCCTGAGGATTTTCCTTCTGTGCCAGGCTTATTTTCCGATAATCTGTAGTTGTTATTCCTCAAGGCCTTGTTAATTTCCGGAATGTTTATTTTATTTTTATATTGAATGGTGACTGAATTTTTTTTCTGTGAAACATCGGCAGAGCAAATATTGGGGATCTTTTCAAGCTCGTTCTTTATGATCAGTTCGCAGGAAGAACAACGCATCCCATCAATATATAATATTTTAGTTTTCATCGTTTGCCGCAAATCCTTATTACTTTTAAAAGTTCCTTTATTTTTTCTTTCTTGACTCTTTTGCCGGGTTTATCGATAGCTTCCAAGAAACAACCGTTAAGATGACCTTCCATGATCATCCGGTGAGCCGATTTTAACAGTCCGATTACGGCCAAGTTCTGAGTCATTATGTCGACGCAGTATCTATCTTCTTCTATCATCTTGATTATATTGTTTATCTGCCCGCGCGCTTTTTTAAAGCTGACAAGGGACTGTTTCTTTTTTGCGTTAGCCATTTGTTTGCTTATTTAATTGTTTACCCAACATCCCCCCCTGGGGGTTGTGTGATGATAATATCATAATAAAAATTTTTGTCAAATTCATCAATTTTTCATGATTTAAACGCTGGCCAATTCAAGATTTTTGTAATAGAATATGGTAAGACAGTCTGGCCTAATATTTAAACAAGCCCAAAAATATGGATGAAAAAAATAAGAAAATAATAATTGTTGCCGAAGATCAGCCTGAAGAGCTAAGCGCTCTTTCTGACAAATTGACTAACAGCGGTTTTGAAGTTGTGGGAACTTCCGATGGTGAAAAGTGTCTGGAGGCCGTTAAAAAAAACAGTCCGGATCTGATATTGCTGGATCTAGTAATGCCGAGAATGGGCGGCTTGGCGGTTCTCGAAGAATTAAAAAAAGATGAAAATCATAGATTTATTCCCGTTATCGTGCTTACCAATCTTGACAGTCTGGGCGATATCCAAAAAGTCGCCGAAAGAGGAGTTCGCGACTATCTGATAAAAAGCGATTGGGATCTTGACGGGATAGTAGGGAAAATAAATGATATATTAGGAACAAAGGAAAAATAAATATTATTTTTTCCTTTGTATTAATTAACGGGTAAATTCAATATTTTAAAATTATGGAAAAAATCCTTCTGATGATCCTCTTGGCGGCCATAGGGATCGTAATTTTTCTCCTGACGAAAAAGAAAGATTCGGGAGACAGCGATAAAATCGCGGCCATGATGGAAAGACTCTCGACTCTTTCCGAAGAGAACAAGGATTTGCGCAATCTTGTGGATTGCAAGTTGTCTGAAACCCATAAGGCCAGCGCCCAAACTATCAAGGATATACACAGCCAGTCTGTCAGGCAGATCGAAAGCATAACCGAAAAATTGGCGAAATTAGAAAACACCAATAAGCAGGTAGTCGGCTTTTCCGAGCAGTTGAAAAATCTTCAGGACATATTGCAGAATTCCAAGCAAAGAGGCGCGCTGGGCGAATATTTTTTGGAAACCACGATAAAGAATGTTTTGCCTCCGGAAAGCTACGAGTTCCAGTATCCTTTTAAGGATGGATCGATCGTGGATGCTGTTATAAAATTGCCGGACGGGATAGTCCCAGTTGATTCTAAGTTCTCATTGGAAAATTACAACAAGATATTGTCAGAGAAAGAGCCTCAACAGAAGAAAGAGTTAGAAAGGAAATTTAAGGAAGATCTTAAAAACAGAATAATGGAAACCAGCAAATACATAAAACCGAAAGAGGGAACCATGGATTTTGCCTTCATGTTTATCCCCTCAGAAGGAATATACTATGATCTGCTCATCTCAAAAATAGGAGTAGTCGACTCTAAAAATTTTTTGGAATACGCTTTTCGAGATAAAAAAGTCATAATTGTTTCTCCGACTACCCTACATGCCTATTTGCAGACCGTTATGCAAGGATTAAAATCTCTCAAGATTGAGAAACAGGCGATGGAAATAGGAAAAAGAGTTGAAAATTTGCAAAGACATATAATAAAATATTCAACTTATCACCAAAAACTGGGAAATTCGATATCTACCGTGGTCAATCATTACAACGAAACCAGCAAATCATTAAAGCAAGTGTCCAATGACACTATTAAAATTACCGAAGCGGGAGACGTTATCGAGGTGGAAGCCCTAGAGCGTCCGAAAATGGAAGATTAGATATATTATTGAAATATTTAATCTTCTTTGTTATTCTTAAAATCGTTAAGATTAAGGTTTAAGATAATGAAAGTTACTTTGAGTAAATATGCCGGATTTTGCGACGGAGTGGAGAGAGCATACGAAATAGTCAAAGAAATTGCCAAAAAGCCGGATATAAAGAGGCCGATTTTCATCTTGGGCTCATTGGTGCATAATGAGGATGTTGTTGAAAGTATCGAAAAGATGGGAATTGGTAAGATTGATTTTGACGGAAAAGTGGAAGAAATCACCAAAAAAATTGATAAAAAAATAGGCACTTTAGTAATTACCGCTCATGGCATAGGTCCTAAGATATTTGAAATAGCCAGGAAAAAAGGAGTGGATATAGTGGATACGACCTGCCCGAAAGTGATAAAAGTTCAAAGATTAGCGCAAGCTTTTTTTGGGAGAAATCATCAGGTAATAATTATAGGGGAGGAAAAGCATAAAGAGGTCCAAGGGATACACCGTTGGGCGAGAAGGAAATCTTTTATCGTATCGAGCAAAGAAGATATAATGGGTTTAGAACTGGATATCTCAAGGCCGATAACGGTCATTTCCCAAACTACCCAGAATAGAGACTGGGTCGAAGAAATGGCCGAGGCGATAAGCAAGAAATATCCCCAAGCGGAAATAATCGATACGGTATGCTCGACGACTCGCGATAGGCAATCGGAGGCCAAAGAGCTTGCTCGTAGCAACGATCTGGTTCTGGTCATAGGTTCGCCTGCAAGTTCCAATTCAAACAGGCTTTGGGAAATTTCCAAGGATATAAACAGAAAGACTTATTTCATAGAAAGACTGGAAGACATAAAGGAAGAGTGGCTTGGCAATTGTGAAAAAATCGGAATTACGGCCGGGGCGTCTTCTCCAAGATGGGTTATAAGAGAAGTTGTCGAATATTTAAAAAAAGTCTAAACTATCTTAGCGTCCTTAAATTTTTTGTAAATAAAGGATTTACGGAACAAAAAAATATGGAAAGAACATTAATAGGCAAGACGCCGGATTTTATCGGAAAGAAAGTGAAAATTTCCGGGTGGGTTAGCACTCGCCGTGATCATGGAAAGCTTGTTTTTATGGATATCCGAGACAGGAGCGGGCAGATTCAGACCATTGTCATTCCGGATAAGGAAAAGGCCCATAGTCTTGCCAAGGAAATCCGGAACGAATATATAGTGGAGATAGAAGGCCTGGTCAAAGAGAGGCCGGGAGGGTCGAGCAATGAAAAAGTGGATACGGGAGGGTTGGAGATAGAGGTTGAGAACATAAGCATAATTTCCAAGCCCAAAAAAGATCTTCCGGTGGATGTTTCCGAGGACAGGATGGATTTGAATATTGAGACTCTTCTCAATCATCGGGCTTTGGTTTTGCGAAACAGAAGGATAAGAGCCATTTTCAAAGTTTATGCGGAAATCCTAAAATCATATTCGGAGGCCATGAGAAAATTCGGATTTTTGGAAATAAAGTCTCCCAAAATACTCAATGCGGCTACTGAAGGCGGAGCAAATTTCTTTAAAATAAAATATTTCGAAAGAGACGCTTTCTTGGCGCAGAGTCCTCAATTTTATAAGCAATCCGGAGTAGGCGCTTTTGAGAGGGTTTTTGAGGTGGGATCGGTCTTTAGGGCCGAACCTCACTATACGACCAGGCATATAAACGAATATGTCGGCATGGATGCCGAAATGGGATTCATAGAAAGCTTTGAAGATATAATGGGCCAATTGGAAAAAGTGTTGATCGCCATGCTCAAGGACGTAAAAAATAATTGCAAAGAAGAATTGAAACTTTATGAAGCGGAAATTCCGGAAATAAAAACCATTCCCCGGATAAAATTGACAGAAGCTCTGAATGTTTTGGAAAAGGAATTTGGGAAAAAAATGGACAAAGTGGATATCGATCCGGAAGGAGAAAGGCTTATCTGCCAATGGGCCAAGGAGAAATATGACAGCGATTTCATATTTTTGACGCATTATCCTTCGAGTATACGCCCCTTTTATACTATGCCGAGCAAGGATCCTCAATATACGGAGAGTTTCGACCTTCTTTTCAGAGGAGTCGAGATTGCTACGGGGGGGCAGCGCATCCATGATTATGACAAGCTTGTGGAAAGCATCAAAAAGCACAATCTCGATCCGAAAGACTTTAAGCATTATTTGGATAATTTCCTTTTTGGAATGCCGCCTCATGGAGGATGGGGGATGGGAAGCGAAAGAATCGTGCAAAAAATTCTGGATTTAGACAATATAAAGGAGGCCGTTTTGTTTCCCAGAGACGTAAAGAGGCTCACTCCTTGATGCGGGGATAATTTTTTTAAACACAAAAATGAAAATAAATCGATTCAAACATAAAGAAAAGGTAAATTATAAAAAACTCAACATAATAAACGCCCTGGCTTTTTTGATGGGTTTTTCGGGAGCGCTCTTGGCCTATGTCATATCCAGTTATCTTAAGGAAATTTTGGGAACGGATAATGTCGGATTCATATATTTCATAGCTTATTTCATAGTTTTGATACTGCTCTTAAATCTCCATAGGATAGTCAGAGTCTTTGGCAAATCTTTTACTCTGCAGCTTTCTATTATTTTAAAAATAATATCGATAACGGGAATATTATTTTCCGGATTTTCATTCTGGGGAATATTTTTTCTTATAATTTATACTATTGCGGGCACTTTGTCGTGGACGGCGATGGATACGATTGTCGAATCTTTTTCCAAAGACATAGAATCGGGAAGGATAAGGGGTATCCACTTGACTATTGCCAATGCGGGCTTCTTGATGGGCCCGCTTTTATCTTCGCAAGTTTTGGAGAGATATGATTTTTACGGAGTTTTTCTGATGTCCCTTATAACTTATTCGGTAATTCTTATTATTTCCATAATAAGCCTGAGACGAACCAATCATAAATTTAGAGAAAAGATAGGGGCGATCAAGTTGCTCAAGAAAGTTTTAGAAAGGAAAAATATAATGAGAATCTATTATGTTTCTTTCGTCCTAGAGCTTTTTTACGCGCTGATGCTCATATATGCCCCGCTTTATCTTTTAAGCAAGGGTTTTTCTTGGGATCAGCTAGGAATCGCTTTCACCATAATGCTTGTTCCTTTTGTTCTCATACAATATCCTATGGGAATATTGGCGGACAAGAAAACCGGAGAAAAAGAATTTTTGCTCTTATCTTTTCTTATTCTGGGGATATCCACGTTGATCTTTTATTTTTCCGACAGTGCGGATATAATGGTTTGGGCGACGATTCTTCTTTTGGGGAGGATAGGCGCGGCATTAGTGGAAATATTGAGGGAGTCCTATTTTTATAAAAGAGTAGACGGTGATAATGTCGATATAATAAATTTTTTCAAGACGGCTCGTCCCGTAGCTTATATCATAGCGACATTTTTTTCCAGCATCCTTTTGTACTTTTTTGACTTGAAATCAATATTTCTTTTCATAACCGTCGCTTGTTTCTCGGCAATTTATCCGACTTTCAGGCTTATGGACAACAAATCGGAAAAAGAGATTTTAAAGATGAATTGAATTTTTTAATTTGTAAAAAATATTTGAAAAATATGGCAATTCCCAAAAAAGTTATAAATTATTTGGAAAAAGAAGGATTTAATTACGAGGCCATATCTCATAAGACCGCTTATACCGCTTGGGACATATCTCAAACCAAGAGAATAAGTCCCAAGGAAATTGTCAAAGCGCTCGTTCTAAGGATCGACAGAGATTATGTTTTAGCCCTGCTTCCGGCTGACAGGAATTTGGATAGAAAAAAATTTTTAAAGACTGTAAATGCAGGAAGGAAAAAGATGGGAGGAAAGATTGCCAAAAGGATCGATTTTGCCAAAGAAGCGTGGATGAAAAAAAATGTATTTGGAAAGCCGGGAGCGGTTCCGCCGTTCGGAGGACTGCTCAATATGAAGATTTATGCCGATAATTCAATATTAAAAAATAAAAAGTTATATCTGGGATCCGGTGATTATGAGACATCAATAAGCGTAAAATTGTCAGACTATGTCAAAAGAGAGGAGATTGAAAAAGGAAATTTCAGCATGGCTAAAAAAATAAAAAAATCTTTTGCAAAAAAGGATAGATCGAAAAAAACAAAAAAGAGGAGGTCGGGATGCGGCTGCTGCCGCGGTTGATCGAAATGATAAAAACTGCCTTTTTCTAGGGCAGTTTTTTATTGCAGGGCGCTTTTTTTAATAGCTTTTTATCTCCTCGATCAGGATGGCCAAATGTTTTTCGGTTTCATCATTCATTTTTTTAAATACTTTTTCTATGGCAGTGTTAGAAGGGGAAAATATTTCGAAACATTTTTTTTCCAATATCGAACGTTCTATGCGGAGAGCCGAACGCAAAGCGTCATCGTGAGATATCCTTTTTTTCTCGGCGCGGTCTATCTCTTTTTGCACGAAATCCATTACATACCTTACAATTCCTCGCGAAAACTTGTTTTCTTTTATCAAGGCGTTTCCGTCCGCGCCTATATTTTTATTTATATAGGCGGCATGGGCTATTTCTTCGTCAGCCAATTTTTTCCAAAAATCTTTTTTTTCGGGTATCTTTTCCGCGTATAAGGAATACAGCTTACTGATGTTGATTTCATTTTCTTTAAATAAGATTATTATCGGTTTTTCTTCCATAAAGTATTTGATTGATGGAATTTCTCATAAATATGTTGCGAGATATCCCATCCTAATTATTATGATCATATTTTCCATGGCCGGATTAAGCATAATTTAATTCGGGTCAGGATCGGTTGCCTTTTCGCTTAAGGCATTACCCGATTAAATTTTCCAATTTATTCGCCAAATCTTTTATTTTTTCAAGCTCTTCTTCTGAAAATTCTTGCAAAATGAATTTGTTTCCGGGGACTTGACGCGATTGCCTGCCTCCTTTTTTCTCCACGCCGATGCGGATCCTTTTGAATTCTTGGGTTCCGAGTCTATCGATAATATTTTGTATGCCATTGTGTCCGGCGGATCCGGAATTTTCTGAAATTTTAAAATTTCCTACCTTTATATCCAAATCATCGTGGATGACGGTTATATTTTTAGGAGGTATCTTATAAAAATCCATTATCTTTTTTATTGCTTCTCCCGATTTATTCATAAAAGACAAGGGTTTCATAAGAAGCGTTTTGCTGGCATCTTCCCTTTGGAATAATTTTTTTAAAAATCCTCCACGGATATTCCCAATTTCAATCTTTTCCGCCATCTCGACGTTAAATTTTTTTTCAAATCTAAAATCGGAAAAGTTAAGCCTTTTCTGCAATTCGTCCAGTATTATAAATCCGGCATTATGCCTGGTTCTTGAATATCTTTCACCCGGATTTCCAAGTCCTATTATCAATCTGTGATTTTTATCGCTCATATATTATATTTTAAAGCAATTATCGATTATTTGGAACTAATAATTCCTTATTGTCAAAATCATTCCGATCATCTTCCATTTCTTTCATGGAATTCTCTTCAAATGAGTAGGGGCCTATCAAGTCGGTTCCCAACAAAATAACCAAATCGAATCCCTCTGTTTCGTTTTCAGATAATGAATATTTTTCATTTAATGTTGCTGGAAGTTTTTTGATCAATTCATCCAGAGTGAATGGGACTTGTCCATTTGTCATATCGATAATCTGTGTCGAGCTTACCAATTTGGTCCTATCTCCCTGTAGGATGCCTATGTTTTTGATTTTCAATTTATCCTTGATAAGGCTGTTTATTTTTTCCAATAATTCCGGACTTCCGCTTTGGTTTATGATCGCAATATTGACTTCTTCCTTTTCAATCTCTTCCCTTCTTCTTTCCACTTCGTTGAGGTTAAAAATATTTTGGGCAAGTTCTTGGATTTCGCTGTAATTTCCTACTCGAGGCACAAGGATGAAAGCGCGCATATTTTCATGATATATGTGCGAAACTTTTAGCAAGCTGTCCTTTTTCCATGCATCGACGACCACATTATTGATATTTTGAGTATCCAGCTCTCTGGATAATTTCAGAAAACTTTCCATTTCCTCCAAGGAAATGTCGGTTTTTATATTTTCTCCCAGAGTATTGAGAATATCGTTTATCGCGAAAGGATTGAGGAGAACCTTTGTCGAAAATATCCTGTTTTTTATCGCCTGCATGACCTGCTGCTGTCTCTTGGCTCTTCCAAAATCCCCCTCGGGATCATTATGGCGTTCGCGGGCGTATTTAAGAGCCGTAGACCCGTCAAGCAGATGAGTTCCTTTTTCGAGAGCGAATAGCTCATAGCTGTAGTTGGGTCCCGGATAGTTGGGATCGTAAATATCTCTCTCATTATTTACGATTATCCCATCAATATCATCGATAAACTTTTCAAAGCCCGCGAAACTGGCTACGAAATAATAATTTATTTCAAGTCCGGTAATTTTTTCAACAGTTTTTTTAAGCGGATTTACACCTTTATTGTCGGCTAGTCCGTATTTGTAAATAGAGTTTATTTTTGCGTTGTATCCGGATTCGGGAATTTCCACGTAAAGATCTCTGGGAAGAGACAATAGGGCCGTTTTTTTATTTTTCGTATCAATACTGGCTATCATTATCGTATCGGTCAAGCTTCCCCCGGCGCGTCCTTCTCCGGCGATTCCCAAAAGAAGAATGTTTATTCTTCCCTGATTTTCACCCCTAAGTTCAGCTCTGTCTTTCGCCGCCATTTTTGAAATGACGCTAAAAGCAGAAGGATTTTCTCCATTGCTTATTATTATTTTTGAACTTACTGAGCCTATTTTCCAAAAAAAATATATCCCAGTGGCAGAAATTGACAAAAATAAAGCAGAAATTACAAAAACAAGTGTTTTTTTAAAAAAGGCGCCCTTTTTCTTTTCGGTTTTATCGGGGATAGGGTTGTTTTCAAATAACCGGGAGCCGTCAAAATCTTTCCGGATGTCCGGGTTTTTGCTGTAATTCGGACCATAACCATAAGCGGGAACGGTCTTTCTAATTTTGGGTCTTCTTATTATCCCGTCCATTTTATCAGATGCTTATTTCTTTATAATTTTACCATAAGGCTTGATTATAACAAAAGGATCAATCTATTTTTGAGCGGATTTTTGGTAGATAGGGTGTATTTTAGCTCCAAATATGTTAAAATATAATTGAAAATTAAAAACAAAATTATCAATGGATTGGCTATATTTATCTTTAGCGGGCTATTTTTTGCTTGCAGTTTCATTTGTTCTCGATAAGCTATTGCTTAAAAAACGCATTCCCGAACCGTCGGTTTACGCTTTTTATGTTGCTGTTTTGAGTTTGTTCACAATCGTACTTTTTCCTTTTGGCGTAGAATGGATAGACTTCAAGTTTTTCTTTATTTCCATTTTTTCCGGAGCTATTTTTATCTGGGGATTGCTTTACTACTACAAAGCCGTTAAGGAAAATGAGATATCAAAAGTCGCTCCGTTAGTGGGGACAATCTCTCAGATCACGGCGATTTCTTTGTCAGTGTTTTTCTTGGGCAACGTTTTTTATAGGAGCGACTTTTTGGGAATCTTATTTTTGATAACGGGAGGATTTCTGGTCTCTTTTGATATTCCTTTTAATTATGGAAAGATCTTTAAAGGCGTTAAGTATTCTTTGATAGGAGGGGTAATGATGGCGGTGGCTTTCGGATTTTTTGAATATCTTTATAGCGATCTTAGGGAAAACGGGATTGAAAAAGTTTTTCTGAACGGTTTTTTGTGGACCAGAATGGGCCTGTTCGCAGGAGGGATAAGCCTTCTTGCAAATAAAAGATATAGGACAAGCATAAAAAAATCATTGTTTAAAAAGAGCCGGAAATATAAAAAAAGAAGAAATATAAAAACCATTGCGATATTTATGCTCAATAAAATTTCCGGGGGGAGCTCTTCCATCCTCATAAATCTGGCAGTAGCTTACGGAGGGGTAGCCATGGTTTATGCCATAGGCAGCGCCCAGTTCGTATTCGTTCTGATTTTGGCGCTTTTTGCCTCCGTGAAATATCCTGACATTTTTGAGGAGAAGCTTTATTTCTGGGATTGGGCGCAAAAAGTAGGAGCAATAATAATGATAGCCGTGGGAACTTTTTTGGTTTATAGCGTTTTTTAATTTTTTTTATAAAAATTATCTTTGATATATTATAAATTAAAAAAATGTTGAAAATTTTTTTAAAATCAATTGCGGTAGCCGTTTCAGCGATAACCGTTGCAACAATTATTTTTTTTATATATTTCAATCTCCCGACAGAAAACATTATTGAGAAGGCCGATATCGGAGTCACATTTTCGTTGAGGTATTCTCAGGATATAGGATTGGATTGGAAAGAAAATTATCTGGCGATGCTTGATGATTTGAAGATCAAAAAAATAAGAATTCCCGTTTATTGGGATCTCGTAGAAAAAGAGAAAGACCAATATGATTTTTCCGATATTGACTGGCAGTTGGAAGAAGCGCAAAAGAGAGGGGCGGAAATAATTTTAGTTGTAGGGCAGAAAGTTCCCAGATGGCCGGAATGCCACATTCCCAGATGGATAGGGGAAAATTCAAGCGAGGTCAGAGAAAATGAGAAGCTCAAAGATGAAGAAATATTGGAATTTGTAGGAGATGTCGTTAAGAGGTACAAAAATCATGAAGCAATCAAATATTGGCAGGTGGAGAATGAGCCTTTCTTGGCATTCGGAGATTGCTCCAGGCCGACAATCGGGGCAGAAATGCTGGACAAAGAGATTGCCGTGGTCAAGTCGACTGATTCAAGCAGGCAGGTAATCGTGACTGATAGCGGAGAATTAAGCACTTGGATTCCGGCAGCCAAAAGAGCCGACGTTTTTGGTACTACGATGTATCGCAATGTTTATAAGGAAGGATGGGGATATTATGTCTATCCGATCGGTCCCAGATTTTTCCTCACAAAGAGATGGTTCATAGAAAAATTTGCCGGTCAGGAAGATGCGATAGTCATAGAGCTTCAAGGAGAACCGTGGGTGGCGGGCTGGACTACCAATCAGCCCCTGGAAGAGCAGTTTAAATCAATGAATGCCGAAAAGCTTTCCGAAAATATTTTATACGCGCAAAAGTCCGGTTTTGATACCATCTATATTTGGGGAGTGGAGTGGTGGTATTGGCTTAAGACGGAGAAAGATCTTCCTGAAATATGGAATATGATGAAAGGAATTATAAATAAAAATCAAAAATGAAATCCGAGAAAAACAAAAAATTATTCAGTGCCGTTCTGGTGATAATTTCTTTCGCGCTGGCCTTTTGCGGGCTTGCTTACGTTTTTGGTAATTATGCCGGAGCGTTCCAGACAAAAATATGGCTGGAAAAAAATGGGGAGGTTGATTTTGACGAGACGGTTATCATGAGATTTTCCGACAGCATGATGACTAATAATTTTCAAGAATTCATAGAAATTATCCCGGCGCAAAGAGCTGATTACAGATGGGAAGATTCCAATAAAACTTTGAAGATAACTCCGCAAAAAAATTGGGAGTTGGGAAAAAGATATACGGTAAAAATTAATGGCCTGAAGAACATATTTTTTGTAAGCAATAATAAGGAATTTTCCTTCAGTACTGTCAGTTATCCTGAAATAAAGGATTTTTATCCGGAAAACGGCGCCAAAGAAATAATAATAGACATTGAAAGTCCGGGAAAAATATATTTTGATAAAACTCTAAAGGATTTTAATTTAAAGATAAAAGTTTTTCCGGAAAAAAAGCTGGCCTACAATATCAATGAAGCAAAAAACTCGATCTTCTTTACTTTTAGGGATGGATATGAGAGAGGCCAGGAATATAAAATAGATATTTTCATAAAGCACAAGAAAGAAGATAAAAATGATTATAGGGACATATATTCCTCGTCTTTTCAAACGGAATCGCCCCCTCCGGAGGAGTGGGGAGATGATTTTGCCTCAAGGATAGAAAAAGCCAAGAAATTCACCAAGGCTAGGATGGAGCAGGGGAAATATATAGACATAAATTTAAACATACAGGTCTTGACCATATTTGAAAATGGAAGCATATTGGATTCTTTTCTCATTTCTTCCGGGAAAAGAGGAATGGAAACCCCTAAGGGGGAATTTAAGATAAGCAACAAACATCCTCGTCCCTGGTCTAGACAATACGGTCTTTTTATGCCATACTGGATGGCGATAGTTCCTTCTGGTAAATTTGGAATTCACGAACTTCCGGAATGGCCGGGAGGCTATAAGGAAGGCCAGAATCATTTAGGCATTCCGGTTTCTCACGGATGCGTAAGATTAGGAGTGGGCGCAGCCAAAAAAGTCTATGATTGGGCGGAAATAGGAACACCTGTTGTAATTTATTGAGATAACAAGTGGCTAGACGACGAGGCTCTTAACAGTAAGAACAGCCATAGGTTCATGGGTGATAAATTTTCATTCTTAGGACTAAAGACCGGCAATCATTTTTACAGCCGATGGCTTATGTTGCCAAGAACTATTCGTATAAATCCAGCTGTAGCTTAATTTTTAAAATTAATGAAAAATAGAATAATCATCTTTATCATAATAGCAGTGTCAATTGGGGCTGCTTTTTTGTTATTTCCGAAAAAGGAAACCAAAGACGACGCGGATATCTTGTCGGAAGAGAAAAACAATAATGTCTTGGTTAAAGACGGCAAAGATATCAGAAGAGACGGAATAAATGATAATGAGAAAAAGAAACCTATCTCGGCGGAAAAAGAGGATAACTTTCAAAGGAGTGCCGTTTTGCCGGATAAAATAAAAATAGAAGTTCCTTTTACTTCGCAAGCACCATATGGAGTCTGGGACGAGAGGCATGACGATGCTTGTGAAGAAGCTTCTTTGTTGATGGTAGTCAAATACTTGGACAACGATAAATTGACTCCGGAAATTGCGGAAAAAGAGCTCCAGTCAGTCATTGATTATCAGATAGAAAAATATGGTGATTATAAGGACAGCGATATGGAGGAACTGGTTCAAATAGCTGAAGGTTTTTATTCCGTAAGCAATTTGGAAGTTATTTATGATTTTAAAAAAGAGAGAATAAAAGAGGAGCTGGCAAAGGGAAATCCAATCATTGTTCCAACAGCAGGAAGACTTCTTGGAAATCCATACTATACTCCTCCGGGACCGCTTTATCACAACTTAGTTTTAGTAGGATATGAAGGAGATAATGTTATAACTAATGATCCCGGAACCAAAAGAGGCGAGGGATACATCTATGATATAGACGTTTTATATAACGCGATTCACGACTTTCCTGGCAAAAAAGAGGATATAGAGGATGGGAGAAAAGCTATGATAATCATAGAGCATGGAGCATAAAAATGTTGGTAAATAGTTTAAGAGTGTATTATAATAAAAAGTGTCCGTAGTCTTTGTTTGAATTTTTTATAAAACAAAAATTAAAAGAAAGGGGGTGTTGGGTTATGATAACAAAATGCGGAGATTGTAGAAAAGGAGCTGGTTTTTTGATGGTTCTTTCCATAATTGCCCTAGCTCTATCAGCTTTAGTTTCTCTGTTTCAGATGGATCTCTGGTTGGCTGGAACCCAGTGGATTCTTATCGCCATACTCTTAGCCTTATATTCGCTTATATTTTCTGTCGGATGTTTCGGGGGCAAAAATGAATCCGAAAAATAACAAAATTTTAGAATCCGGTTTTGTATAAGTTAAATCGTTTTTAAATCACCATAAAACAGCTTTTGAAAATGGCTGTTTTTATGTTTTCTGGAGCGGCCTGAAAGTCTTCCAAAATTATTAATAGTATGCTATTATTATATAGTAATATATTAGCGTGAAAAACCCCAAAAGCCTTGTAGAACAAAGCTAAACAGGTTTTTCGGGAATAAATATTTCATTAAATTTTTAGGAGGAATTATTATATAATTTCCAGTTTGTTTATGGCAAAAGAAAATAAAGAAAAAAGCTCCTACGGGGCGAAATCGATCCAGGTTTTGGAGGGCTTGGCTCCGGTCAGAAAAAGGCCGGGTATGTATATCGGAGGGACTTCTCTGGAGGGTCTGCACCATTTGGTTTGGGAGGTGGTCAATAATTCGATCGATGAGGCGATGGGAGGGTACTGTAATAACATAAAGTTAGAATTGTTGCCGCAAAATATGATAAGGGTGACGGATAATGGAAGAGGTATCCCGGTGGAAAAACATGCTCAGACCAAAAAGTCAACTCTGGAGACAGTTATGACGATTCTTCATGCCGGAGGAAAATTCGAGGGCGAAGGTTATAAAGTTTCCGGAGGGCTTCATGGAGTCGGAGTCTCAGTAGTCAACGCTCTCTCTGTTTGGACCAGAGTGGACGTCCATCGTGATGGATATGTTTGGACGCAGGAATATAAAAGAGGGAAAAAAAATAGCGAAGTAAAAAAGGGGCCGAAGAGCAAAATCACGGGAACGATTGTAACTTTTCAGGCTGATCCGGAAATATTTCCTAAAATAGAGTATAGTTGGAAGAAAATTCTTGATTACGTAAGGCAACAGGCCTATTTGACCAAGGGGGTAAAGATCGTTTTGGAAGATCATCGGGAAGTCGAGAATGAAGAAAAAGACCGGTTTAAAATAAGAAAATACGGATTCTATTTTGACGGCGGGATAGTTTCTTTCGTCAATTATCTGAACAGAGGGAAGGCAGTCAAAAACTTAACTCCGGTCTATATGGAAAAAGAAATTGACGGCGTGCAAGTGGAGGTTTCCATCCAGTATACCGACGGGTTTAAGGATCATATTTATTCCTTTGCCAACAATATTTATACGGTGGAAGGCGGAATGCATGTGGCGGGATTTAGGAACGCCTTGACCAGAGTATTGAATAATTACGCCAAAAAGAATAATCTGATAAAAAACGGTGATGGGACGCTGACTTCCGATGACGTCAAAGAAGGCCTGACCGCGGTTATAAGCGTCAAATTAAGAAATCCCCAGTTTGAAGGACAGACCAAGGCCAAGTTGGGAAATGGAGAAGTCAAAGGGATAGTTTCCAGCGTAACAGCTGAAGCACTTTCCGATTATTTGGAAAATAATCCCAGGGATGCCAAGGAAATGATTGGAAAGTGCGTATTGACGGCCAAAGCCAGACTGGCAGCCAGAGCGGCAAAGGACGCGGTAGTGAGAAAAGGCGCCCTGGAAGGGATGACTCTGCCGGGCAAGCTGGCGGATTGCTCAAGCCGTAAGATAGAGGAAACCGAGCTCTATATCGTTGAAGGAGATTCTGCCGGCGGATCAGCCAAACAGGGAAGAGATAGAAAATTCCAAGCCATTCTTCCTTTGCGCGGGAAGCTTGTCAATGTCGAAAAAACCAGTTTGGATAAAGTGGTAAAGTCCGATACGTTGAAGCCGATTATTATCGCTCTTGGAACAGGCATCGGAGACAGTTTTGATATCAAAAAGCTTCGTTATGGTAAAATAATCATTATGGCCGACGCCGATATAGACGGATCGCATATTAGGACATTATTGCTGACTTTCTTCTACCGCTACTTTGAAGAGCTAGTTCAAGAAGGACATATTTATATCGCTCAGCCTCCCTTGTATCAGATAAAAAAAGGGAAAGAAAATTATTATGCTTATACGGATAAGGATAAGGAAGATGTTCTTAAAAAACTGGGATTAAGCGAAAAAGTTGCCAAGGAGATGGAAGAAAAAGAGGAGGATGCCGAGGAAAAAAACAAATCGGGAATAAGCATACAGAGATATAAAGGTCTAGGAGAAATGAATCCCGAACAGCTTTGGGAAACTACCATGGATCCTCAGAACAGAAAGATGCTTCAAATAAATATAGAAGACGCGGAAGAAGCTGATAGGGTCTTCGATCTTTTGATGGGCAATCAAGTGGAACCGAGAAGGAGATTTATCCAGACTCACGCCAAGAGCGTAAAAAATTTGGATGTCTAGTCTTATTCAGTTTTCTTAAAGCGTAAATTTTAGGCAGGCCCTAGCGATATTCGGGGCCTGTTTTATTTTTTCCAAGAAAGTATCTGGATTAAAGACAGCGCCTCATATCTTTTGCCATATATTGACAAACTGTTTTAAATTTGCTACAATAGCTCGTCATAAATAAAAACCTCGTTCTGTAGCAGTTTTTAAAATTTTGCTTGCAGTTTGAAATCAGGCAATCCTCCTTAAATTCCTGAGAGTAAATTAAGCGTATCTAAACTTTATTATTAAAGAGAAGATGCCACTGCGGGCAAAATTTTGAAAACTGCTTTTTTAGTCTGTAATAATTGAGAATTTTATCCGCCCGAATCGCTACATAAAACGTTGCGGACGGACGAAACTGCGAATCGGTTTATAATTTATACTGACCGAATCTATGAAATAAAATGAAAATATGGTAGTATTTTATCAAGTAATAGAGTAGCAGTCAGTAATTTTGTAAGAATTATTCGTAAAAATATATGCAAATAAAGAATCTTAATATCTATTTTTTTATGCTAGTCCTCATCGGTATAACTATCCTGGTTTTTTTATTGTTTAAACCTTTCTTATCGGCGATTTTTACAGCAGCTATTCTGGCGGCGACTTTCCGTTCCCCTTATAAACTTCTGCTGAAAAATATAAAAAATAAAATGGCCAGTTCTCTCTTGACTTGTTTTTTAGTTCTTTTTGTCATCGTAATCCCTATGCTTATAGTTTTGGGATTAGTGGTTAACGAATTGGGAGGGGCTTATCAAAAATTTGTTACAAATAATGAATTTTACCACGACAGGATTTCAGAAATTATTCACTTGGTCAAGAGCTCGCCCCTGGTTCAATCTTTCAGCATGGAAAGATTTCTTGAACAAGAGCAGATAGGAGAATCTCTAAAGACTATCAGCGGCAATATCCTGATGATTTTTCAAAAAACTTATCAGAATGTAATTGCTTCAGTTTTGTGGATATTTGTTATGTTTTTTGCCCTGTATTATTTTCTGATAGATGGAAAAAAATTTATAGACAAGATAATGTATCTGAGTCCCCTCAAAGATAAATATGAAGGAGAACTTTCTTTTAAATTCACTTCTATGACTAGAGCTACTCTGAAGGGAACCATCATAGTCGGCTTGGTCCAGGGAATTTTAGGAGGATTGATGTTTTGGATCGCGGGGATCCCTTCTTATGTTATTTGGGGAGTAATTATGACAATTTTGTCCATAATTCCAGCTGTCGGCGCCGGATTGGTTTGGGGACCGGCGGGGATAATACTTCTTTTTATAGGAAATATCTGGCAGGGCGTTTTTGTCTTGTCTTTCGGAATACTGGTGATTTCTTTTATCGACAACATATTGAGACCCAAGCTTGTCGGAAATGACACGGAGATGCATCCGCTTTTGGTATTTTTTGCCACTTTGGGAGGATTGATAACTTTCGGAATAATAGGTTTCGTTATCGGTCCAGTTATAATGGCACTTTTTTTGTCTCTCTGGGACATTTATGGGAAAGAATTTAAGAGTCAACTGAATAAATTTAACGCGTAAAACCATTAAGCATGGAGCATAAAACACATAACATATAGCATAAAATAAATAACACATAACATTGCTATAAACCTTACTCTTCGTGATCGTTGCCTTATGCTATCATATGAATATCAAAATTTGCCTCAAATCATAGATCCTATCGCTTTTTCGGTCGGGTCTTTTTCTATACGATGGTATTCGCTGATGTATCTGGCAGGATTTTTAGTCATCCTGTCTCTTTTAAAGTTGAGGAAAAATAGGAAAGAAACCGAGTTGAGATGGGAAGATATTTTAGACTTCCTGATGTATGCGTTTTTAGGATCTCTTATCGGAGGCAGGATCGGATATGTGCTTTTTTACAATTTATCTTATTATCTTGACAATCCTATCGAGATAATTCTGCCGATCCGAATCACGGATTATGGATTGCGATTTGCGGGATTTTACGGAATGAGTTATTTCGGAGCGGTGCTGGGAATATTTTTTGTCGCTTGGATTTTTTCCAAAAAAAGGAGGGTGGATATTTTTAACATTTCTGATTTTGTTTTGCCGGCCGTCCCTCTCGGATATTTTTTCGGACGGATCGGAAATTTTTTGAATGGGGAGCTTTACGGAAGGGCTACTGAAGGACGGTGGGGGATGTATTTTAGCGACGGACAGCTGAGGCATCCCTCCCAGTTTTATGAAGCTTTTTTTGAAGGAATCGTTTTGTTTTTCATCCTTTGGTCATTAAGGAACAAGCTTTCGGACAAAAAGGGCGCGCTTACCGGGATTTATTTGGCAGGATACGGGCTTTTTAGATTTTTTATCGAATTTTTTCGGGAACCGGACAAGCAGTTGGGATTTATTTTAGGATTTCTGACACTGGGACAAATCTTTGCAATCTTTTTATTTTTTATCGGCGCTTTTATAGTGCGAAAGTCTGGGGCTTTTCGATAAGATATTCTTGTAATATAAACGTAGCATAATAATGCGGTCGCATTATTATGCTACGAATTAAAATGCTGGTAGCTGATGGGAATAAAAAAGAATCCGCTCTTTCGCAATCTTTGCTTCAAGCCAGCAGTTTTAATTTTGTTTCTTTTTTATTTCCATATCCCATTTCATATTCTCTGCTTCTTGCCTAATCCTATTCTCTCGCCAAAACAATCCCGTAAACCTTCTTGGCGCCTTTTTTCTTCAAGACTTTGGCGCACTCGAAAAGCGTGGATCCGGTGGTGGCTATATCGTCGACCAAAAGTATATTTTTTCCTTTTATTCCGCTTATGAATTTTCTTTCCATTAAAAAAACGCCTTTCAAGTTCCTTTCCCGTTGGCGGCGATTTTTTATCTTCATCTGGGGAATAGTATATTTTTTTCTTATCAACGCATTCTTTAAAACAGAAATTTCCAAACCCGGGGCGATACGGGAGGCCAAATAATAGCAGAGCATCTCCGATTGATTAAATCCCCGCCAGCGCAACCGGCGAGAATGGAGCGGAACCGGAACGATGGCATCGGGGAGGGGAAGCGATGAATTAAGGAGCGATTTTTTTAGTATTTCTCCCAAGTAAATGTTTAATTCCGAAATGAATCGATATTTATAATAATGGACTATTTTAGCGAGAAGCGTTTTTTCTCCATTTGATTTATAGGCGGAAGAAACCAGCACCCCGTCAATGATATATTTTTTTCTGCATTCAAAACAAGTTTTTCCATCCGGAGTGACGGATCTCTTGCAAATCGGGCAAAATTGCGGGATATCGACGGGTATTTTTTCTAAACAATCTCTGCAGACCCAGTCCCCGTATTTTTTGCATGATATGCAATGGATGGGAAAAAGAGTATCAAGTATCTCTTTGCGAATTGCGATAAGCTTTCTACGAATTACGAACATACGCGGAATTGCGAATGATATTTATTTTTTTATCGGATTTATCCGGGAGCGATTAAAATAGCAAATCCGCTTCAGATTGTCAGGCTCGTTATTTAAATGGCGATTATCTTGCCTCCTTTTATTTCCAAAGAAATTTTGTTGTTTTTTATCTTGCTTTCTGAAATTTTTTGAGCGATCGGATTTTCTATCAGATCGCGGATGTTTTTTTTGACTCCGCGGGCGCCCTTATCAGATCGGGAACTTTTTTTTGCCAGACATCCTATAACGCCCTTTGAATATTTCATTGAAATCCCCCGTTCCCTCAATCGATCCTCCAGATTTTTCATCTCTAATCCGACTATTCTTAGGATATCTTTGGAAGAAAGAGGATTAAAGACTATGGAATAGTCTAGGCGGTTTAAAATTTCCGGTTTGATTTTTGCGTCAAGCTCCTTAATGACCTTTTCTTTTATGAATTTAAATTTTTCTCTCGAGCTGTTTTTTTTATCCAGAGACTTGTCTCCAAAGCCCAAATCGGCAGCTTTGGTAAATTCGCCGGTTCCTATATTGGAAGTCAGGATTATTATCGCATTTTTAAAATCAACGGTTCTTCCTTCCGCGTCATTGAGTGTCCCTTCCTCCAATATTTGAAGAAGAATATTGTAAACGTCCGGATGGGCTTTTTCTATCTCGTCAAAAAGCACTAAACTGTAAGGCTGGCGGCGCAATTTTTCGGTGAGTTTCCCGCCTTCTCCATAACCGACATATCCGGCTGGCGCTCCCAAAAGCTGGGAGACATTATGTCTTTCCATAAACTCGCTCATATTTATTCTTATCAGAGCGGAAGCATCGCCAAAAAACTCCTCGGCCAAAACTCTTGCCGTAAGAGTTTTTCCCACCCCGCTGGGACCGAGAAACAGGAATGATCCGATGGGCCTCTCCTTGTCGGCGATCCCGCTTTGCGATCTCAGGATGGCATAGGATATTTTTTGAATGGCCTCTTTCTGTCCTATTATTTTAGAATCAAGGCGCCGCTTTATGTTTTTGGAATAAGTCGAGTTTTTAGAAAGGAGCTTTTCCAGAGGAATTCCGGTTGAAATTGATACGGTCCGGGCGATATCTTCGGCATCTATTACTATCGGATTTTCCTTCTCGAATTTTTCTTGTTTTTTCTTAAAAGAAGAAATTTTCTTTATTATCTTTTCTTCTTTTTGACGCAGGGCTATGGCTTCGTCATAAAGTTCCTTGCTGACAAGAGAATGCTTTGAGGCGATTGTTTTTTCCAGTTCTTTCTCTAGCCGGGATATCTTTTTAAAAAAATCTGAAACTCCTTTCTTACTTCTGATCCAGGAGGAAGTTTCGTCGATCAGATCAATTGACTTGTCGGGCTGAAATCGGTCTCGAATATAGCGCGAACTGAGAGAAACGGCCTGGCTGATCGCATCTTCGGTTATCTCTACATTATGGAAGTTCTCATAACTATTTTTTATCCCTGTAATAATTTTTTCCGTTTCCTTGGCACCCGGCTCCCTGATGATTATCGGCTGGAAGCGCCTTTCCAGTGCCGGATCCTTCTCGATGTATTTTTTGTATTCATCCAGAGTGGAAGCTCCGATGAATTGTATCTCTCCCTGAGTCAGTATTGGCTTTAAAATATTGGCTGCGTCCAATCCGCCGCTTACGTTTCCGGCGCCGATGATGCTGTGGATCTCATCGATAAAAAGGATGACATTTTTATTTTTTCCGGCTTCGTCCAATATATCCTTGAGCCTTTGTTCGAATTCTCCGCGGAAACTTGTTCCGGCTACCACCAGAGCTATATCCAGAGCCAGGATTTTTTTTCTCAAAAGGTGCTGAGGAACCTGTTCCAGATTTATTTTTTTTGCCAAACCTTCCACTATAGCGGTTTTTCCGACTCCCGGATCTCCGACTAAGAGAGGATTGTTTTTGTTCTTTCTTCCCAATGTGCCGGAGATTCTTTCAATTTCTTTTTCTCTTCCGATTATGAGAGTGTCGTTTCTCTTTACTTTTTCGTTTAGGTTTACGCAAAAATGATCCAGATTGGGAGTACCTCCGGGGGTTCTGCCCTGAGAAGGAGAGAGAAAGTCCATTTCCGGAAGGTTTAAGGATCTGAAAAGGCTGGATAAAAAGCTTTTATCCAAAGTGCCTGATTTATCCGGAAGATTTAAGGGGTCGTTCTCAGATTTTTTATTCCCAGCGGGATATTTTTTTAATTTTGCGGCGGACAAATGAAGAATTTCTTTGACAATTCGGTTCGGTTTTTCCATTATGGAAAAAACCAGGTGTTCGGTTCCGATATAGGGATATCCGAATCGGCTGGCTAAAGAATATGATTGGACTATGATGGCCTCGGTTTCTCTGGAAAAAGGTATTTTTTTTATGTTCTTTCCCCCCTTATTTTTTATCTTAGGAAAGATCATTTCAAAAATTTCACGCTTGATGTTGGAATCGCGGAGAATATTGCTTCCCAAGCTTCCTTTTTCCAAAAAAATAGCGAATAGAAGATGCTCGGGATTTACGCTCTTGGACTTATAATATCCTGAGATGATTTCTGCTTCCTCGAGGCTTTTTTTGGCGTGAGAGGTGAGCCTCTGGAATATTCCGTTATTTAAGGCCGGATCGCTTTTCATTATCTTTAAAAAGAGAAATTAAGACATGGTTTCTATCATTTTATCTTTATGCTCCGATAGTGTCAATATTTTACTTGACAAAAAAGCCTTTTTTTGCTATGGTGGCTCATCGATCGGAGAATTTAATCATTTTTTAAAATATTAAAGATATGTCTAGCATTCAAGGCGAAGCAACATTTAATTTCATAAAAAGAAACGCGGGAATCATAATAGTGATCGGACTTTTGTTTTCCTTGGCTTCTTTTTTTGCCATGGTGGCTACCGAGGAGAGGTTCAAGGTGACTACCGATTTTTTGATAGTCCAGGACCAGATGGGAACGCAGGATTTTTATTCTCTTTCCAAATCGGCTGAATATCTGGGAGGAATCCTGGGCGAAGCGGTTTACAGCAGTGTTTTTATCGATGAGGTGGAAAAGACCGGAAAGATCGAAAGCGGGTTTTTCCCGGCTTCCGACAGGGAACGGCTCAAGAAATGGAACAGAGTAGTGAAAGTTGAAAGAAGCCCCCAGCTGGGAATAATGAAAGTGGAGGTTTTTGATGACAATTACGAAAACGCCATGAAATTATCCGAGGCTATTTCCGAGATAATGACGACTAAGAATTATCTCTTCAGAGGAAAAGTCAATCTGGACGTAAGGATACTTTCCGGTCCGGTATTGGAAAAGAATCCGGGAAATTCGGAAATAGCGATGGCGGTTATCGGAGGATTTGTCATCGGAGCATTTCTGAAAATGATCCATCTTTATTTCGTGTTTTTGGGCGGAGCTTCCGCAAGGAAGGACGAGGATGAATATCTGGAAAGCTTGATACAGCAAGAGAGATATAAAGGATAAATTTGTTATTTGAATATGTTTGGCTTTTTCAGGCGAGCCGATTTGAGGATCCTAAAAAGGTTTTCAAATCGGCTCGCCTTTGAGCCTATAGAGCCTGTCTGAAAAGTCCATTTTCTACTGCAACTTTTAGAATTCGGCTGCAAAATTTTCAAGTTTCGTCAGGTTATATTCCATATAGCCTTTCTCAACCTTCAAATTTTTAGCTCGAATTCTAAAAATTTCGCGACGAAAGAGACTTTTCAGACAGGCTCTTAAGAACCTTGACAACAGAATATTTATTCTGATCATATATAAAACCCAGATGCTATTATACAGGAGGCAGGTATGAAAAGTTTGAGAGCAGTTTTGTTTTTGTCGATTGCGCTCCTGTTCATTTCAGGATGCGCGGCGAGCAAGCTGGAGCTGGTTTCATCCAGTATGAGGCCGGTTTCCGAGGTTGCTTCGGCGGATGTTCAAAAGATAGATCTTCTTCTTGAGCCCTACGAGTGCGTGGGACTCAAGCTCACTCCTTCCATAAAGAAGGGCGAGGTGACGATCTATCGCGGGATAATGCCGGATGTTCTGTTCGGTGAGTTTTATCCCGGGCGCATCAGATGGAACGGCATAGCCGTCCAAGAAGACGGGCAGGAGTTTTTTGCCCAGTTTCTGCTCAGTCCTCCGGATTGGAGCGGGAATTTTCTTTGGACGATCGTCGTTGACGGAAATCCCTACAGCACGGCCAAGGTGGCGGTCCTGTCAACGCTGGTGGAATTTCTTTATTCTGCGACAGGAGAAGAATTTTCTATTGAAAAAAGGAAATTGCTCCTCGATGACGAAGAATTCCGCCGGAAGTTTGTTTCGCAAAGGGGGACGCCCTTGGCGGATCTCAAGGAAATAAACAAAGGGGAATTTTATGAGAAGGTCCTTCTCAGGTGGAATGCCTGGGGAACCGACAAAGGAAAAATCTTGAGCCCTTTGGGATTAGACGAAGTCAAAGAAATTGCGGCAATCAATCCGCAATACGGCTTTGGACAGAAACTGATCGCGGAGGGTAATTTCTCGCTTTGCGCCGACTATATCGCTACGGCGGTAGGGATCGGTATCGATGTATTTCGCGCGGCCAACGGAAATGTTCCGTCGGCCGGATGGGATTTTAACAGTGAGTTTCCCAATAGAAGAAATATGGGACTCATAATTGAATATGTCAGTCAGATGAGGAAAAATCTGATTGCAGATATCAATAGAAGCAATGCCCTCATCGGGCGGAGGAGGTAAGAATGAAAAGATTTTTCGCTTTTTTTCTGGCCGCCGTCTTTGCCCTTTTGTGGGGCGGAGTTGCGCAGGCGGAAATGTATCTCGTAAAAAGGGGTGATACCCTTTCTCAGATTGCCGAGCGCGAGCTTGGCAGTTGGAAGAGATATTCAGAGATTGCCGCGATTAATGGCATTTCTGATCCTAATAAGATTTCTGTAGGCCAGGAGATTTATCTGCCGGCCGGGGCGGTTGCCCCTGAAGTTATTGTCATTGAAAAAACCGCAAAAAAGGCGGTTTCCGAAGTTGTGACTATTGAATCCAACAAAGGAACGGTGACTAATCCCATTCCTTATACGGATGACAAGGTTGGCGCGGATCCGTGGAACGGTTCTTTCGCTCAGGCGATGGATCTCCTCGGAATTTCTGTGCCTGATGGCGAAGTGCGTTTTTCTGATCTGGGGACGGAGAGTCTTCAGTCCGGCGAGAGCTTCCGGATGGTTTCCGGAAAGAACAAAGTGAATTGGTACAGGAGCGAGCTTTCGGAAGGAAAGTCTCGTGTGCAGAAGCTCGGAATCGTTGTTGCTGGAAATAATATTGCCAGCGTCTGGCAGAAGCCCGAGTGCGCTAATTTCCTGCTTCGAGTAGGCGTGCCTGAAGTTCCGGTTGTTGGAACGCCTTTTGTTCCTTCGGTTCCCGCAGGGCCTTCTTATGTTCCGGCCGAGCCGGAAGGAGAAGGTTTTGTCTACATCCCGCCTCGTGAAGAGGAGTATGTCATCGAGCACGAGCCCATCGTGGGCGCGTGGATGTGGCAGAACGACCTGGCGAGGGGTTGGGGAGCTTACGGCGAATATCTCGCCTGGCTCAGGAAGGGTTATGACTATGAATTTCAAGATGGCTGGAGCCCTGGAATAGGGATTTACGGCATCTACTCCGAGGGAGAGTCTCGGACCAACACCTACGAGTGGATCGAAAAAGGAATCGGTCCGCAAGTGGGTTTGAAATATATGTCGCCTACTTTCCAGTGGCAAGGAAAGATCCGCCTGATATGGGAGGAGATGTCCGGTTCCAACAGCGAAGGCTACAGTATGGAGCAGGACAACCTCAAGATCGGTGGTTACACCGAGGCCATCTGGAGGGAGTCGAAGGAATTCTATTGGGGGCTTATCGGGGAGGCCTGGTACGCTCTCGACAAAGATCGGACTTCGACTTGGTCTGGAGACAGTCCTAGTAGAAGAGGGTCTTTGGCAGTCAACGCCTTCGGCCAGTGGAAGCTCACTGACGATTGGCAGTTCCGGGCCAGCGGTGGAATATTTCACCAGGCCTGGGACCATCTCACAGGCGTGAGACTGCAACCCGAGTTGCGATGGAAAGAGACCGTGATGCTGGGTCCCTGGGTAAGTTTTTACCCGTTCGGCATAAGCGATGTCTATGAAGGCATCGCGAGCGCCGGGGATCTGACCACTTACGGGCTTTTCGTCCGGATCGAATTCGGGAACCTCATCCGCGACTACTACAAGGAGAAGCGGATGGAGAGGATCAAGGCTGAGGACCAGGCATGGTTTGAAGGCCTTGGATCTATTGACAGTTAGGCGAAACTGAGCTAGTTTTGTACCACGAAACTGGCTCGCAGAAATTCAAAAATTTTTTCGGAGGAAAAGAAATGAAAAAGATGGCAACGGTTTTTTTGACAATCGTAATGGTTTTTTCGGCCGGCCTCGTCTTCGCCGAAACGGCACTCCTTCCCGACGGGACGGTGGTGTCGGCGGCCGTTGATGTCGCCAACAAGACGGCGACAGTGAGGATTTCAGGGGTTAACCCCGACAACGTCGAGTTCTACGCCTACGAAGGTGTGGAAAAGTTCGGAGCAGTGAATGAGTTTACGGTTAACCTCAATGAGGGACGCCGTTTCAACTTCACCGTTAACGGGAAGTACGCGCTTCTCACGCCGGAGATGGCGGCCTATCCGCCCGAATTCTTCGGCCCCGGCATCGGCATGGATTGCGGCAATTCAGGAGGGTGCGCCTTCCTGATCGTTGGAAACTAGGCCCTAGCGGGTTGCAAACAGCCCCGAGTGCACAATGTGCGCCCGGGGCTTGCTTTTTTTATAGATTTATGCTATAGTTTTGGGTTAATAATAAATTTGTTCTAGAGGAGGAAATTTGAGAGATTGAGTTTTTTCGATTGTTTTTCGAATCCCCCTTAATCCCCCTTTTCCAAAGGGGGAGAAAAGAAATATGGATATTTTTGATAAAAAATTAAATCCGGCATTAAAATCTGGCGCTTGGATAAATATTGAGGTTTTAAACGCGGTGATCATTATCGCTCTGGTTTCCTTTCTCGTTTTGGGAGGATTTACGGCCGGTTTTGTCTTGCCACTTTTTTTAATAACGATGGCCGTTTCTTTCTTGATAGCTTTGGCTTATCCGCGGAGCGGAATTTACGCGACAGTTTTTCTCACTTTCATCTTCGAAAGGTTCTTTACCTTGGCGCCGATATATCTGGGAAGGGAAGAATACAAGCTTTATCCTTTGGATATAATTTTGGCGGCAGTATTTATAGGGGCGCTTTTACAAATTACGAATTTTACTAAATTACGAACAATTATATCAGAGGGAAAATATCTTATAATTTTTATGCTTTTGGCCGGGATCCATTTCCTCGTAGACATATTTTCCGGCGGAACGGACAAGAGCATAGCTTTCAGCAGTTTCAAATATTATGTTTTTTATCCTTTGATCTATTTTTTGATCCTTGCCTTATTCAACAGGAGAGAAGATGTCTTGAGATTATTGAAATTTGCCCTGGCCGGAGCGGTCGGCGTCATATTTTTCATCTTTTACGGAATAATCTTTGGTGGAGGCTTGTGGACCGAGTTTACTCCTCTCTCGACTTCGGGAATGAGGATTTTGGCCTTTACTCATGCTTTCTACATATCGATGGCAGCACTTGCTCTTTGGGCGTGGATGCTTTTTGAAGAGAAAAGATCTCTTTGGCCCAACGTTCTTCTGGCGATCTGGCTCATAGGGATAGTCGGATCGATGATGCGTCATCTCTGGATAGGATTATTCTTTTCGGCCATCGCGGTTTATTTCTTGGTTTCCGTAGAAAATAGAAGGATTTTTTGGAAAAAAGTTTTCCGTTATTCCGTTTTTGCCATGATTGCGATCATAGCCATTTTTTACATTTCCCTAGTCTCTCCTTATTATACCCGGACCGCCAAAGTGACGGACGGAGCGATAAGCTCTATCGAACAGAGGATAAGATCTTTTTCAGATGTGGGAGGAGATGAAAGCTTTTCATGGAGGGAACTTGTCTGGAAGGAAGTTTTCAAGGACTACGCGGAAAGTCCGGTGTGGGGGATAGGCTTCGGAAAAAAGATCTATGTGGAAACTGACAGCTATCGCGATTTTGTCGAGGTCAGGGATATACACAATTCTTGGCTCACGCTTTTTATGCAGACCGGTCCGATAATTTTTGCGATTTTTATAATCTTCCTCTTCAAATCTTTTAGAAATATATTCAAAAGAAGAAGTGAAGACTGGATAAATACGGCTCTTTTGGTCCTGATGCTGAATTATTTTATCATTGCGCTTTTCCAGCCATATTGGGAGACCAATATGCTGGGAATATTTTTCTGGATTATTTTGGGATTGATGGGTGCTGTGAGCTTAAATTTGTCTGAGAATTAAAAAGATAATTTTTATTTGTAGATTTGTGATTGATTTGTAAATTCGTAGGCGTATGAAGATACTGGAGATAAATAAATATTTTTTTGTGAAAGGCGGAGCGGAGAAGCACTTCTTCGATGTCTTGGATCTGCTCAAGGAAAAAGGAAACGAAACAGCCGTTTTTTCGATGTGTCACGGCAAGAACCGGCAATCCGGATGGAACAGATATTTCGTTTCCGAAGTGGGCTACACCCGGGAATATCCTTTGTCTAAAAAGATCAAAGGGGCGCTCAGGATGTTTCATTCTTTCGAGGCCAGAAGAAAGATAAATAAGATTCTGGATGAATTCAGTCCGGATATCGTCCATATCCACAATATCTACCATCAGCTCTCCCCGATGATCCTGTTTGAAATAAAAAAGAGGGGGATCCCGGTCGTGATGACTGTCCATGATTACAAGCTCGTAAATCCCAATTACAATCTTTTTCACGATGGAAAATTTTATGATAGATGTAGGGACAGGAATTTTTATCAGTGTTTTTTGGATAAGTGCATAAAAGATTCTTACATAAAGAGTTTTATTGCGATGCTGGAAATGTACTTCCATGAATTTTTGGGAACTTACAAGAAAAATATCGATGCATATGTCGTGCCGAGCGGATTTGTCAGAAATATTTTGGTCGAAAGAGGGATAGATGGAAAAAAGATAAAGATCATCCCTCATTTCGTAAAAGAAAGCGAGGGTGAAGTTTTTGACAATGGAATCTCGGAAAAATACGCTTTGTTTTTCGGAAGGATCGCCAAGGGCAAAGGCGTTGAGGATCTGGCCGATGTTTTTAAGGACAGGAGCGATATGAAGATTTATCTGGCCGGAAATATTGAGAGCGATTTTATCTTAAAAAATAATAATGACAATATCAAACATCTCGGATTTCTAGGGAAGGATCTTCTTAAAAAATACATAAGGAATGCCCGGTTCGTGGTTTCCCCTTCCAAATTGCCGGAAACGTTCGGTCTGGTGGCGCTCGAATCGATCTCGGAAGGCGTTCCGTTCATCGGATACGACAGCGGAGCTTACAGCGAGATAATCAGGAACGGAGAGAACGGACATCTGGTCAAGGATAAGGAAGAATTGAGAAAGATGGTCCAAAAATTGAGCCGGTCGGATGATTTTGACAGGGAAAAGATAAAAAAAGAGGCTCTTGCCAAATATGACGCCGAGGTATATTATGACAAGTTGATGGAAGTTTTTAAAAGCTTGGCTTAAACGGTCAAAAAAACATTTTAATCTAAGATTAAAATGTTTAATGGTTGTTTGTTTTTAGAAGAAACTTGAAAATTAAATAGGAGGAATGAGAAATGAAAAAAATGTTGAGTTTTTTGGTGCTTTTTCTGGCAATAATCTTTGCGGCAAATTCTTTTGCCGCGGATTGCAGGATTCTCGGGGTAAAAGAAGTCCCGGGGAGCATCAGCGGAGCATCCGCTGATTATGAAATGGTTCTCTCCCTGGCCGGCCTGGAACCGGGAGAGCTCTTTTTTCAGGGGCAGGAGTATGCCGGCGGTCCGTGGAAGTCATGGCCGATTGTCGACAACAAAAACGGAACCGCCACGGCTAAAATTTCCGGCTGGGAGAGCGGTCAACCGATGGAATTCAGCTACGGGAGAGGTCCATATTGGACCGATCCCTCTTGTTCTTCGTTCGAGTACGAGGGGCACTTCCGGGTAGTTTTGGGGGAAAAAAGGGAAGTGGTCAATATTGTTCCAGGGATTGTGACCCCATTCCTTCTCAGAGAAAAAAAGGAAATTCCTCCGCCGGGGCACGCTTGTGTGATTCTTGGAAGGGAGGAAATCTCAGTGGACGGACTGCTTGGAACATATAAGGTCACGGTAAGCCTCCAGAATTTCCATGACGCCCAAAATGTTCCGGGAGATGCGGCAGTAATGATCGACCGGGAAACCGCTCCGAATGACACTTGGACGGGCTTCTATCAGATCCAGCAGGTAATGGATCTGGCGTTTTTTACGGTAGAGGACTGGCCGAGGGGTTTTCCGATGAGGTTCAGCCTCAAGCGGACCAAGGACGGCATCGACTATTGGCCGGACATTGCCGCCTGGAATGTCGAAGGATGCTCGGAATATATCCGCGGTGACAATGAGGGATTCGTCGTTCCGCTGGGCACCACGCCTGTCTGCGACAAAAACAATACCGGAGACGAATTGATCCGGCATATCGAGAATTTGGGAAATGACACTTATCGTGTCTATCTCAACTATGACGGGATGCCTATAGCGAACTATCAGGCGCTGGTCACTAACGGACAAAGCGCTCCGGATAGCGCATGGATCGATCGGCCGGTCACGGATGATTTTCCGTGTTACTACGCGGACATCTATTGGCCATATAAAGAAGCATTTCCGTTCACGTACTGCGTGGATACGGAGGGAGGGTGGCGCGAGTGCGTCGATCCGACCGGGAGTAGTTTTGAGTGCGAAGGCCATCTTTGCATTCCTTTCTCTTCATATTAACAACCATCACCAGCCCTGCGAGCTATTTAGCTTGCGGGGCTGTTCTATTTTTAGGGGCATATTTCATCCCAAAAATTTGTTGACAAAATATACGATATGTGCTACTTTAGGCAGTCATATAATTTTTAAATATTTTAAAAAAATGGACAGAACAAGCAAAAAAATTATGTTAAACCTTACTAAAAAACTGGGAGCCTTGATGCTCGTGGCTTCTTTGACGATTCCCGCGCTGTCTCTTGCCGGCACCAAAGACATATATGTCGACGATGATGCCAGCGGAAAGCAGGACGGATCGTCCAAGCATCCCTACAAAACGATCTGGGCGGCTATTGAAGACGCTGAAAATGAAGACAAAAAAGTGGAGATCCATCTGGCGCCCGGAACGTATAAAGAAAATATCGTCATCCCTAAAAGGGTGAAAGTTTTTGGAAGCGACAAATATAAGGTTGTAATAAAATCCGATGACGACGACAAGGCGGTGGTAAAGCTCAATCACAAAAGCGAGATCAACAAAGTCACTATCGAAGGTGGAAGATACGGAGTGCTTGTTGACGGAGACGACAGGGCTTCGATCGTCGAGTGCATCATAAAAGACAATGAAGGAGACGGAGTGAGGATCGAGCCGGCTTCCGTCGAGGAGAAATATCTGGTAAGCATCACCGACAGTAAGATATATGACAATGAAGGTAGCGGAATTTATTCCGAGAAAAGACAGCTGTCCATCATAAATAACGAAATCATCGATAATGACGGAGACGGGATAGACATTGAAGGAGGATCGTCCGCCTGGATACACAAGAATGACATAAAAGACAATGATAAAAGCGGAATGAAATTCACTCTAGACGGATCCAATATCTGGACCAAGGGCAACACCATCCGCGACAACGGCAGGGAAGGCATCGAGGTCAATGCCTATGGCGGTTATGGTAGGATCGATATAAACAAATCAAAACTTTATAAAAATAATAATTATGGGATTTCTCGTGTCCAGAGAAGCGGTTTTGTCCATAACGTATGGGGAGGATTGACCGTTCAAGAAGATAATATTTTCTGGGAGAATTCCATAGGGACATTGTCAGGCGTTCTGAGAATTTACTAATCCGAAAAAACTTAGTAGAATTAATTACTGATCCAAAAGCAATGAAGATCGCATTCATAGGGCAAAAAGGGATACCGGCCAGATTCGGAGGTGTCGAAAGACACGTTGAGGAATTGGCAGTAGAGCTGGCCAAAAGAGGTCATGAGGTTTTTGTCTATGCGAGAAACAATTATACGGACAAATCCATAAAAGAATATAAAGGGATAAAAATAATAAATCTTCCCAGCATCCCGACCAAGCATCTGGACGCGATTTCTCATACTTTTTTGGCGACAATCCATGCTTTGTTCCAAAAATACGATGTGGTTCATTTCCAAGCCATCGGTCCCTCCCTTATGAGCTGGATAATAAAGTTATTCAAAAGAAGATCGATCTTGATCGCCACTTTCCATTGCCAAGATTATTTCCACAAAAAATGGGGATGGTTTGCGAGGAAAGCTCTTTATCTCGGAGAATATATGGCTTGCAAAATTCCGGATAAGACAATAGCCGTGAGCGATATCCTGGGAGAGTATTCGCGCAAAAAATATAATATCGATCCGGCAGTCATATATAATGGAGCCAGGATCGAGGGTGTAACCAACAATTCGGAAATTCTCGGAAGATGGAATCTCAAAAGCAAAAAATATATAGTTTTTGTGGGCAGGCTCATAAGGCACAAAGGAATCCATTATCTTATCGAAGCTTTCAAAAAAATTTCTGAAGAAGAGAGAAACAGCAAAAAATTCAAGCTGGTTATTGTCGGAGACGGATTTCATACGGATGATTATGTAAAACAGGTCAAAAAAATGGCTCAGGGTGATGACAATATAATTTTTACCGGAAATCTTGAAGGCGATGAGTTGAGAGAGATATTCTCCAATGCTTATCTTTTTGTCCAACCTTCAGAAAATGAAGGACTTTCTATAGCGCTTCTGGAAGCCATGGGATATGGAGTGCCGGTTCTGGTCAGCGATATTGAAGAAAACACAAGCGTCGTAAAAGATATGGGATTCACTTTTAAGTCCAAAAACGCAGAAAGCTTATCCGTCGAGTTGGAAGGGTTGCTTAACGATGGAAAAGATATCGATGCCAAAGCAGAAAGAGCCAAAAAAGAAGTGGAGTCGAAATATGATTGGGCCAATATTGCCGAAAAGACAGAGGATGTTTACAGGGAGGTTTTGGAAAGCAAGAAATAACTTGGACTGATGAATTTTCACATATAAAAACAGCGCGATTATATTCGTGCTGTTTTTGATTGCAAATAATTTTAAAATGGACTATAATCTGTTAGAATAAAATTATAATTTGATAGAGAGAATCTGATAGGAGGGGCGGATTTTTTAGAAATATTTTTTATGTTTCAAGATATATTGATGAAATTGGGATTGCCGGAGAATCTGGCGGGAGATATATCTTTTTTGGCTCTTTTTTTTCTGGTGAGCATCGCGTTCGGGATGTTTTTGGGCAGATTCAGGCTTATCAATGTCTTGATAAATACCTATATCGCCTTAGCCATTCTGACAGTAATCCCTAAGGATATATTAGACCCGGTTTCGCTGGCGGCTTTTTTTGCCTTTGTCACGGCGATCATCGTTCTTACGATGATAGACAGCCATCTTTTTGATATCCATATTTCCGGTTCGGGAGGAAGCTTTTTTTGGAGGCTTTTCGTCATGAGTTTCTTTGAGGTGGGGCTCATATTCAGCATCCTTATTTCTTTTTTGGAAAAAGATTCGATGCTTAAACTGATTTCTTCTGATATTTACAATATTTTCGCTTCCCCGTATGCCAGGATTTTTTGGATGTTGGCGCCTTTATTCGTGTTGTTTTTCATCAATAAGAAGGAAGGAAAATAATCATAAAATTGGAATTTGGAATTTAGAATTTAGAATAGTTTTCCATCTGATAAATGCTTGAATATAATATATTTTTAAGCTATATTTAAATGTATGAATAAATGAATGCCATTATGAAAAATACTAAATTCTAAATTATAAATACTAAATACTAAATTATGTTGGAAAAAATAATAAGGATCTTTAGGGTAAAAGAACTGAGGAATAAAATATTGTTTATCCTCGCCATCCTGGTCGTTTTTAGGCTGGCAGCCAATATCCCGCTTCCCGGAGTGGACACCGATCAGCTTAAAACGTTCTTTGAAGGCAATCAGCTTTTTGGGATGTTCAATATGTTTTCCGGAGGAGGGCTTTCCAACATTTCCATAGTCCTTTTGGGAGTCGGCCCCTATATCACCGCTTCTATCATAATGCAGCTCCTTACCATGATTTTTCCGCGCTTGGAAAAGATGCAGAAGGAGGAGGGCGAAGCCGGAAGGCAAAAATTCAATATGTGGACCCGCTGGGGAACCGTTCCTTTGGCGGCATTACAAACTTTCGCAATGATAAATCTTTTGAAAAGCCAGCAGGTTTTGGGCGATATAGGCGGATATGACATGGTAGTCATTTTGATAGTGGCGACGGCGGGAACGATTTTCCTTATGTGGTTGGGAGAGCTGATTACGGAGAAAGGAATCGGAAACGGAGTTTCTTTCATAATTTTTGCCGGAATAGTGGCTAGTCTTCCGAGCGCGGTGAGCAGAATAATGACCACCTTTGATTCCACCGAATTTTTCAGCTATTTGATGTTTGTCATTGTCGGATTCATAACTATCATAGGAGTAGTCATGGTAAATGAGGGACAGAGAAATATCCCGGTCTCTTATGCCAAAAAGATCAGGGGCAACAGAACTCTTGGAGGGACTTCGACCCACCTGCCTCTCAAAGTGAATCAGGCCGGAGTTATCCCGATAATATTTGCGATTTCCATCATGATATTCCCCGGTGTGCTGGCCAGCTTCTTCGTCAATTCCGGAAATCAGACGGTATCCGATATGGCGCAATTTGTGGCCATGTTATTCCAGAACCAGTGGTTTTACGGAGCGGCTTATTTTTTGATGGTGGTCTTGTTCACTTATTTTTATACTGCAGTCGTTTTTGATCCGAATAAAATTTCGGATAATCTCCAAAAGCAGGGAGGGTATGTTCCGGGCGTCCGTCCGGGGAACGCTACGGCGGAATTTTTGGGAAGAGTGATAAACAGAATTACTCTTTCCGGTTCTATTTTCCTCGGCTCTATAGCCGTTTTGCCGTTGATAGTCCAAGGTATCACGGGCATAGGCGCGCTTACCATAGGAGGAACCAGCATCTTGATCGCGGTTTCCGTGGTGATAGAAATGGTCAAACAGATCGAGAGCCAGCTGGTGATGAGGGATTATGAAGGATTCTAATTTTTTGTAATTTTAAATTTTCAATTTTAAATCAATTTTTAATGATATAATTTTTTAGATGTCTGATAAAGTTTCTATAAAAACGGATGAAGAGATCGAAGCGATGCGGGAAGGCGGAAAGAGATTGGCCGGAATTATGAATAAGTTGGAGGATGCTGCCATTCCCGGCGTTAGCACTTGGGAATTGGACCAGACAGCGGAAAAACTTATCGCAGAGGCGGGAGGAATTCCGTCTTTTAAGGGATACGGAGAATCCGGCGGAAAATCTTTTCCGGCTGCCATATGCGCCTCTCTCAATGCTGAAATAGTCCACGGAATTCCCAGGGAAGATAGGCGGCTTAAAGAGGGGGATATTTTTAAAATCGATATCGGTATGGAATACAGGGGACTCCATACCGATATGGCAAGGACATTTCCCGTAGGAAAAGTGAGCCCGGAAAAACAAAAAATAACCGATATTGTCCGGGAGGCTTTTTACGAGGGAGTGAAAGCGATGGCTGTCGGCAAGAGGCTCAATCTATATTCAAAAGCTGTCCAAAAATATGCGGTAAAGAATGATTTTTCGGTCGTTCGCGGACTCGTGGGTCATGGCATAGGGAGAGAGCTTCATGAATACCCGCAGATACCCAATTATTTTGACAGGAAGAGCTGTCGCTTCAGGTTGAGACCGGGGATGACTTTCGCTCTCGAACCGATGATAAATGCGGGCACTTATGAAATAAAGTTAGCCGAAGACGGATGGACATTTGTGACAAAGGACGGCAAAATAAGCGCGCATTGGGAAAATACCGTTTTGGTCTTAGAAGACGGAATAGAGATTCTTACGGAAACAAAATAATTTATTTAACATATATTTTATGGCCAATTTAAATCCTGACAATCCCGGATTCAACCAAGATAATAATATGGAGGATGGCATTGATTTTGGTATGGAAAAAAAATATCTGGAAAATCGTCTGGATGACATAAGTTTTTTTTCTGAAAAAGACAAGGAAAATATCATTTTTAGTCTTGAAAAGATAATCAAAGGATCTGAAAGGGGGAAAGAATCTGAAAAGATAAATAGCATAAAAAAAATAGAAGACGTAAATAAGGCGATAGATATGCTGATAAATTATCATTATATATTGATAAGCAACGGCAATATCGAAAAGCCAGAAATAAAAGAAAAAATAGCCCAGTATGCGAAAGAGCTGGAAAACTTGCTGGAAATAAAATTGGATGGGGCGGGAAAGTCGAAAGATATAATAAATTACCAATAGTTTTTCAAACCAACCTTATGAAGATATCCGACGATCCGAAAATCTATCTAGGGATAGATTGGGGGGAATCCAAAATCGGACTGGCGATTGCCGATGAGGAAAACCGAATAGCGCTTGCGTTTAAAACTGTAAAAAAAGACGATAAAATCTTGAGTAAGATAAAAGAAATAATTGAGAAAGAAAATATCGCGGAAATCGTCATAGGGCGGCCTTTTTATCTGAGAAATGAAAAAATTCCTTCCGGAGGGGAAAAATTCGGTGAGCTGATCGAAAAGCGGATCGGCCTTCCGATCCATTATCAAAACGAGATGTTTACCACCCGGATGGCGCAAAAAAACCTTATTGAAACTGGCGCAAAAGATGTTGGCAAAATCGATGATAAGGAATCTGCCAGAATAATCCTTCAAGATTGGCTGGATCGTTGATCGCGCGATTATCTTTTTAGGAGCCTCATTTTTCAAATTGTGCTTATGTGTTTTCTGTGCTATATTATTTCTTGGAGAAGGATTAAAACAAAAAAATAAAAAATTATGCCAGCTATCGTATTTAGAAATGTGGAAAAAAGCTATGAGGGCAAACTCGGCACCTTCACGGCTCTTAAAGATGTGAATCTGGTTATCAATCCGGGCGAGTTTGTGTGCATAGTGGGAAAAAGCGGCGCGGGAAAGACGACTATGACAAGGCTCATATACGCCAATGAAACTCCCACCAAGGGGGATGTTTACTTTGGAAAAAGAAAAACTTCCGATATAAAAAGGAAGCATCTTCCCTTTTTCAGAAGAAATTTCGGGACGGTTTTTCAGGATTTTAAATTGCTCCCCCAAAAGACTGTTTTTGAAAATGTGTCTTATGCCATGGAACTCATAGGCAGGAAAAGCGAAGACATAGAGAACGAGGTGCCCAAAATTTTGGAAATAGTGGGATTGAAGGGGAAGGAGGACAAATATCCCAGCCAGCTCAGCGGAGGAGAAAAACAGAAAGTTTCTCTGGCAAGAGCGATTATAAACAATCCGGATGTGATTGTGGCGGATGAGCCGACCGGCAATCTTGATCCCGTGACAAGCTGGGATATTGTGAGATTGCTTGTCAAGATAAACGAACTGGGGACTACGGTAGTTCTGGCCACCCATGATAAAACCGTCGTCGACAAACTTAGAAAGAGAGTCGTCACTCTTGATGGCGGAAGAATTGTAAATGATGAAGAGCAGGGGAAGTATATTGTTTAACGCATAACCTTAGCTTATATCTTTTAACCATAAAATTGTGAATTAAATCTATGAAATTTTTAAAACTAATCAGATCGTTTAAAGAAGGCTGGACAAGCTTTATGAGAAACAGCTGGCTGAGCGTGGCTACGATAATAGTGTTAGCCCTTTCCCTCTATGTGATAGGGAGCACTGTTTTTATAGGAATGGTCTCCAGGGAGCTCATAGAAAATGTGGAAAAAAACGTGAGTATCAGCGTTTATTTCAAGCCGGAAATAAGCGAGGCGAGAATAAAAGAGATAGAAGAAGAATTGAAGAAAAACCCGTCAGTTTCTTCTACTGAATATATAAGCAGGGACGAGGCTCTGGAGAAATTCAAAAGAGACAACGAAGGCGATGAAATAATAAAAGAAGCTCTTGAAGAAATCGGGGAGAATCCTCTTTTTGCCGCCATATCTGTCCATTCGAAAAGCCAAAGCGATTATGAAAGCCTGGCTTCTCATTTAGAGTCCAGCTTTTCCAGTGAAATAAACAGCGTCAATTACGGAAAAAACAAGGAGGTCATAGGAAAATTAGATAGGATAATATCAACTGTTGAAAAAACAGGCGCGATTCTCGGAATGGTATTCATAGTCATAGCGATACTTATAACATTTAATACTATAAGAATAAGCCTGTTCACGAGGAAGGATGACTTTGAAGTAATGAGGCTGGTAGGGGCTTCCAATCTTTATATAAAATTTCCTCCGATTTTTGAAGGAGTTCTTTACGGACTCTTTTCTTCATTGATAGCGATAGTATTTATCGGCATAACTGCTTATGCAGGAATGAGCCTTATCGGAGGGAAGGAGATTATCGCTAAGGAAAATATCTTATCATTTTATGTAAGCAATCTCTGGATAATCGGAGGTATAGTTATTTTATCCGGATTGTTTGTCGGCCTGATAAGCAGCGCGATTGCCATCAGCAGATATCTGAAGGCTTGACAACAATTTGATAACTGCTAATATAGATAAGCAATCAAGAACTTAAAAAATGCGGGTGAATAAGCACGCGTTTCTGATTTAAGTTTTATATTCAGAAATGTGTTTTTGTTTGTCCTAAGGATGAGCAAAATAGGACTTTAAAAAGTTAATATTAGTTTAATTTTTTAAACTAAACTCTGAATCTTTTAATTTGGATTGAGATCCCTCGTTCGCCTAGGCGAATCGGGATGTGATTTTCTTACCAAATCGAAGATTCGGAGAAAATCACAATTTTTTGTGGTTCCCTATATTTTACTTGTTTTTTTAAAATAAGTAGCTAATGTTCATAAGAGCTTTAAGAAGGATTTAAAAATCTTTTTATAGCTAAGTCACTTCAGTGGCCTAGCAACTCATTTATTGAGAGTTTGATCCTGGCTCAGGATGAACGCTGGCGGCGTGGATAAGGCATGCAAGTCGCGTGGGTTTAGACCCACGGCAAACGGGTTAGTAACGCGTAGGAACGTACCCTCGAGTCGTGAATAATCCGGAGAAATCCGGAATAATACACGATGTGCTCTACGGAGCAAAGCTCGCCTCGGCGAGCGCTTGAGGAGCGGCCTGCGTCCTATCAGCTTGTTGGTAAGGTAATGGCTTACCAAGGCAATGACGGGTAGGGGGTGTGAGAGCATGGCCCCCAACATTGGAACTGAGACACTGTCCAAACTCCTACGGGAGGCTGCAGTCGAGAATATTCCACAATGGGCGAAAGCCTGATGGAGCGACGCCGCGTGCAGGATGAAGGCCTTAGGGTTGTAAACTGCTTTTATTGAGGAACAATTTTTTGAGCGTACTCAATGAATAAGGGGTTACTAACTCTGTGCCAGCAGTAGCGGTAATACAGAGACCCCGAGCGTTATCCGGATTTATTGGGCGTAAAGCGCATGTAGGCGGGCATACTAGTCAGATGTCAAATCTCCGAGCTTAACTCGGAAACTGCATTTGAAACGGTATGTCTGGAGAAAGTGAGAGACCAGTGGAATTCATGGTGTAGTAGTGAAATGCGTTGATATCATGAGGAACACCTAAGGCGAAAGCATCTGGTTGGCACTTTTCTGACGCTGAGATGCGAAAGCGTGGGGAGCGAAGGGGATTAGATACCCCCGTAGTCCACGCCGTAAACGTTGCATACTAGATGTTAGGAGTATCGACCCTCCTAGTGTCGTAGCTAACGCGTTAAGTATGCCGCCTGGGAAGTACGAGCGCAAGCTTAAAACTCAAAGGAATAGACGGGGATCCGCACAAGTGGTGGAGCATGTGGTTTAATTCGATAATAAGCGAGGCACCTCACCAGGGCTTGAAACTTAGCTGTGGTTCCTAGAGATAGGAACGTCTTCGAGAACGCTAAGCAGGCGCTGCATGGTCGTCGTCAGCTCGTGCCGTAAGGTGTTCCCTTAAGTGGGGTAACGAGCGCAACCCCTGTCGTGTGTTATATATGTCACACGAAACTGCCCAGACTAAAGCGCACTTCGTGCTTTAATTTCAAATTTAAAATTTTAAATTTAAAATAAAATCTAAATGATTAAAATTTAAAAATTAGTCATTGAAAATTGAATTAAAATTTAAAATTAAAAATTGAAAATTTAGCGCGAGTGAAACGAAGCGCGTTTCAGTCTGGGAGGAAGGAGGGGATGACGTCAGATCAGCATGGCCCTTTGACGCCCTGGGCGACACACGTGCTACAATGGCCAACACAATGGGTTGCTAAGTCGCGAGATGGAGCTAATCCCAAAAAGTTGGTCTCAGTTCGGATTGGAGTCTGCAACTCGACTCCATGAAGCCGGAATCACTAGTAATCGGGAATCAGCCATGTCCCGGTGAATACGTTCCCGGATCTTGTACTCACCGCCCGTCACGTCAAGAGAGCCGGCAACACCCGAAGGTCCTGTTTCATAACAGGGACAACGGTGGGGCTGGTGATAGGGACGAAGTCGTTTAGTTATGCTAACTGTTGCGACCTTGAGGAGTAATCCTCATGAAAAATCTGGCTATATGCTGGAAAACCTGAGCATCTTGTACTACTCATATTTAAGTGATATAATATCACTATATGAGTGACAAAGTTTCAAGTGCAGGCAATCAGCAGGGAAGTCGTTCTATTTTTAATAGGATTGACCCCTCAGAGACTACACGCCAGACGCCTTTTTCTCAAAAAGAAGTGAAAGCCTATTTTTTAGGCGCGCTTCACGATGCTACTTTTAGTAGCAATAGGAGATATAGATTTTCTCAAAAAGGTACTGATTGGCTTTTAGTGCTGAAAAAGCAATTAAAAGATATCGGTTATAATTCTTGGATTTATAGAGAAGGAAAAAACAGATCTGTTTATGTTCTGGAAACCTTGGCATCGTTTTTGGATTTCAAGGTTGATCCAACCAAGTTTAAAACCATAAAAGAAAAAATTTCCTACATTCGAGGTTTTTTTGATGCCGAAGGCGGCATACCTCGAAATGGTGGAAGATTTTATATCCAATTAGTCCAATCTGATAAAGAGAAGATTAATAAGCTCAAGATTATTCTGGATGAATTAGAAATAAAGACTGGAAAAATTCATAATCCCAGCAAGAGGGTCGACCCTAATTACTGGAGAATTTATGTCTTATCTGATTCGCATAAGAAATTTGCTGAAATTATTAATTCTTGGCATCCTAGAAAAATAAAAATTTTGAGAAAAAGGATGAAGATATAGTCCATGCCTTATAGCGATATAGGGGTAATACATGAACAAGGCATCCGTAGCGGAAGCTGTGGATGGATCACCTCCTTTCTAGGGAGATATGGTGTACATACTCTAAGTTTACTTAGAGAATACCTAACAAGGTCGTTCGCTAATCCTTGATTAGCGCACAAATGCTTTTATGGCAATGATAGGGAGCCGCAAAAGAATGTGATTATAATAGAAATATACGAGGTTTTTTCGTCTCGTACATAGGTAACAAATAAGACATCCGCAGGCCCGCCTGCAACGCATATGCGTAGCATTTCGGGCAGGGGTGTTTTTTTGTTTGACATAAAATTGTACCAGATGTAATATATCAATATGTATTGATATATATTTTATGAGCAATAAATGCTGCGGAAAAAATTCAAAAAGGACGGGAGACATTCTTAAGTTAAAGGAATTTCTGAAAATTATCTCAGATGCTAATCGCTTGAGAATTCTTTGCCTTCTTACGAGAAAAGAGCTTTGCGTATGTGAAATTTTTGAAGAATTGGAATTACCGCAAAATCTGGTTTCGCATCATCTGGCAAAATTGGAGAAACTGTCTTTGGTAAAAAAGCGCAAAGAGGGGACGTTTGTTATTTACAGTGTCAATCAAAAAACATTAAAGCAGTATAAAAATTTATTTAATCAGGTAATCAAATAAAAAATGAATAAAGACAAAATCAAAAAAGTGGTTAAAAAATCATACGCCAAAATTGCTCAAAACAATGGCTGTGGTTGCAGTTGCAATTGCGGCACGTATTCGGATAATGAGCAGATTTCCAAGAGTATCGGCTACTCGGACGAAGAAATTAGCATAGCTTCCGAAGCTAATCTGGGATTGGGTTGCGGCAATCCGATCGCTATGGGGGAAATCAGAGAAGGAGACACCGTTTTGGATTTGGGTTCAGGGGCGGGATTTGATTGTTTTTTGGCTTCCAAGAAAGTCGGAGAAACCGGCAAAGTGATCGGCGTAGATATGACTCAGGAAATGATAGACAAGGCTAGATCTATTGCGGAAAAAAATAATTACAGCAATGTAGAGTTCAAGCTGGGAGAAATTGAAAGCCTGCCGATTGAAGACAATTCTATCGATGTGGCCATTAGCAATTGTGTGATAAACCTTGTTCCCGATAAAGAAAAAGTGTTTAAGGAAGTTTATCGAGTACTGAAAAAAGGCGGGAAAATTTATCTTTCAGACATCGTGCTTTTGGAAGATATTTCTGAAAATATAAAAAATGATGAAGAACTTCTAGCCGGATGCGTAGGCGGAGCATTGCTTCGAGATGAATACTTGAGCATCATCAAAAAAGCCGGATTTGAAGTAAAAATTCTAGAAGAAGACAAAGACATCAGCAAAAGACAATACCAAGGAATACCTCTAGAGAGCTTGAAAGTGGAGGCAAAAAAGTAACTTAAGATTCGAAGTGCGGACGCATAAATAAAAAGGAACACCCAAAAGCTTGTCTTTCCGACAAGTGGGGGTGTTTTTTTTATTTTTCAATTAATTTTGTTAAAGTAAAATATTTTTTTTACCATTTCATCACGGCCGTGACAGGATGGTAAATTTATTTTGCCCAAATTGTGCGAAGAAGGCGGAATGTATGTAAGTAAATATGTAAGTAAACCCTGTTAAATTGCAGGGCAACGGCGAAGCAGTATTTAACAGGGTAAATGTTTACGTAATAAAATAAATAAAAATGAGAAAAATAGACGATCAAAATACGAGGAAGCTGACCAAAGTCGGACGGTAATCAATCGCAGTCACTATTCCGATTGAAATTATTCGAAAATTAGGATGGAAAGAAAAGCAAAAAGTGACTGTCAAACGCGTCCGCGGGGTAATTTTGATCAAGGATTGGAAAAAATAAAACTACGGATCATAAGAGCCCGAGCAGGCTCTTTTTTTATTGCCTTCTCGTATTTTTGTGTTAATATTATTTTTATGAAAAAAGAATTTTATCTTCCCAATTATAAGAACGGAAGCATCGTTAACCTGATGAGTTCCATAAAAGAATCTTTCGGCGGAAAATCTCAATACCGTCCGTTAAGAGATTTAAGCACCGATGAAATTTCCGGAAAAAATATCGTTCTTGTCGTTATTGACGGATTAGGATATGAATACATAAAAAAATACGGTCGAGGAAGCTTCCTTCATGATAATTTGAAGGGAAGAATGACTTCTGTCTTCCCGGCTACCACCGCTTCCGCGATTACCAGCTTTATGACGGGAGTCGCTCCCGCACAGCATGCTTTGACGGGCTGGTTTATGTATCTTAAGGAAATCGGATCAGTTTCGGTCATCTTGCCATTTACTGCCAGGGCGGGCAATATTAGTTTAAGCGAAAAAATAAAATATGAAGATATCTATGATCAAAAAAGTTTTTTCGAGGACTTGGAAGCGAAATCTTTTTCTCTGAAGCATAAAGATTATTCAGATTCAGTCTATTCAGTCATAAATTCCAAGGGAGCAAAAAGACTGGCCTATTCTGATTTAGTAGATTTTATCGGTCAGATAGAAGCTGCGATCAAAAGGGGCAGGCGGAGAAAGTTCGCGTTGGCTTATTGGGGAAATTTCGATTCGATCTGCCATCGCAAAGGGACGGACAGCAAGGAAGCGCTTAAACATTTTTTTCAGCTTGATAAAAAAATAGCGAACCTTGCAAAATCGCTCAAAGGGAAAAATACATCGATTATTATTACGGCTGATCACGGGCTGATAAATACGAAAGAAAAAGATAAAATTATCAAGCTGGAGGATCATCCGGAATTATCCGAAACTCTTGTTATGCCTCTTTCCGGAGAGCCTAGGGCGGTTTATTGTTATGTCAGACCGGATAAAGTTAAGCAGTTTGAAAATTACGTCAGAATAAAACTTAAAAAAGCCTGCTATCTTTACAAGAGCGAAGACCTTATCCGAAAAAATTATTTCGGACTGCATAGGCATGATGAAAGGCTGAAAGACAGGATCGGAGATTATGTCTTGATAATGAAAGATAATTTTATAATGAAAGATTTCGTTTTGGGAGAAAAACAAAATATTTATATTGGTAACCACGGGGGGTTAAGCTGTGAGGAAATGTTTGTTCCCCTTATCGTGATTTAAGAATTAAAATAATTCTATGCCGGACAAAGCAAGAAAATGGAAAGAGCTATCCAGGAAAATCGCTTTCCAAAAATACGGCCGTAAGATCGAGAAGGTCGTGTATAGATTTCCGGACGGCAAGGAAAGCGATTTTTATATCAAGAAAGAAGGTCCGACCGTTTGCGTGCTGGCTTTTACCAAAAAAAATGAAGTGATCCTGGCCAAACAGTTCAGACCCGGACCCAAGGAAATCCTTTTGGAGCTTCCGGGCGGAGGCATCGAAAAGGGAGAAAGCTTTAAGCAGGCCGTCGAAAGGGAACTGCTGGAAGAAACCGGATATAAGGGAAAAACGGTTTTTGTGGCGGAAGCCTTGGATTGCGCTTATTCGACGATGCGGAGGCGATGCTTCGTGGCGACGGATTGCGAAAAAGTAGCCGAACCGCAAAACACCAGCTCGGAAATATGCGAAACGATCCTGTTGCCTTTGGATGAATTCCGCGACTTGCTCCGGAGCGGGAAAATGACAGATATCGAAGTGGCTTATATCGGTTTGGATCATCTGGGATTACTGTAAAAAATTTTATGAAAAAAATGTTAAAAGTTAAACCATTTCAAGAAACATTAAACGCTGGAATGTGCGGGCCGGCTTCACTTAAGATTGTCTTGGATCATTATGGCTTGGAAAAATCGGAGCAAGAATTGGCGAAACTGACTGAAAATGACAAAGATCTGGGAGCTACCGCTGAAAATATTGCAGAGACGGCCCGCAAGCTAGGCTTTATGGCTGAAATTAAAAATAAATGCGAATTTGCCGATATCGAAGAGTGGCTGGATAAAGATGTGCCCGTAATCGTGGATTGGTTCACTCAAGGCAGGAAAGATTATCCCGAAGAGATCGCATCGGCAGACGGGCATTATTCCGTCGTATGCGGACTGGATAACGTCCATATCTTTCTCCAAGACCCCGAAATCGGAGGAATGAGGAAAATGAAGCGGGATGTCTTTAAAAGAGTCTGGTTTGATTTTAAGGGAGAATATATAAATCCGGATGAATTGATAATTCGCCAAATCATTGCGATTTACCGCTTAGATATGAAATAAAAACAGCTTAGGCAATAGGCTCATAATTCCACGATCGTAGGATTATGTAACTCAGCTCAGATTATCTTTTAAAAAATATAAAATAAAAAACTGCCAAGCGCACGTAATCACGAATTAAAGATTCCGAAAGGGCTCTTTTTATTTTTACCATTTCACCACGGCCGTGGTGAAATGGTAAATTTATTTTTCTCTTGACATTTCTAATAATGGGTATATATTCATAATGTAATAATAGCAAATTAAGAAGGGAGGTGAGATATATGCCTAGACAAGACAAAACAGGCCCTGCAGGAATGGGTCCGATGTCGGGGGGAGGAATGGGTCCTTGCAATCCGGGTTATGGCTCGGGGTTGGGATTGGGCAGAGGTTACGGCCGAGTGATGTGCGGATGGTTTTGGAGAAAATACCAAGATATGCCCAAAGAGGAAAGGAAGGATCTTCTAAAATCGGAAATCGAAGATCTGAAGCAGGAATTGGAGATGGTGGAAGGAGAGCTGAAAGAACTGGAGAAATAAAATCTTGTTAAAGATAATCTTTTTCCTTCTTTGGCGCGCAGGAAGGAAAAGAGTGTTTTTAATGTTATAATTTTTACATAATAAGATAAAATCAAAAACTATGACCAGGCCGAAATTATTCAGAAGATTGCGCTTCAGGCCCAAGGCTTTTTATTTCAAGCCTCGAGGCATTCCGATGTATGAATTGGATGAAGTCGTTTTGACCAAGGAAGAAATGGAAGCGGTGAAGCTCAAGGATCATGACGGTTTGGAGCAGATCGAAGCGGCCAGAAAGATGAAAACTTCCCAAAGCACGTTCCAGCGGATATTGTCTTGCGGAAGGATAAAGATCGCCGAAGCGCTCGTTCGAGGAAAAGCTTTGAGGATCGAAGAATAAAAAAAAGGATTTTTGAATCATTATCTCTTTAAAAAAATCTTAAGCGAAAAGCTACATAATCCTACGATCGTGGAATTATGTGCCGTTTATCTTATTTTTTTACCATACCAAAAGATTTTTTTTATGCTATAATAGAATCACAAATTTATTATTTTTTTAAAAAATGATAACATCGCATAGGCGGAAACAATAACTTGCTTGCCTTTTTAAGCATTGCGGAAATTCCATAAAAAACATATAAAAAAACACTAACTAGCGTGAACATAAGGACTAAACTGACAATCTTTTTTTTTCATAACCTTCCTGCTTTCTTCAGGCTTTTTGAGCTTCGTCCGAGCCGAAGGCATCTCTCAGGAGCAGAAAAACCTGAAAATGGAGATGCCTTCCCGAAGCTGGGAGATGAAGAAGGATCCGGAAATAGTCTTCAAGCCCAAAAGCGCCATAAGCAAAGCCAGGAACTTCGTCTGGAACGTCTTTCACAAGGATGAAGAGATCGATCCCCAGGTGAGCCTCAAGTCATCCGACGGTTCCGTCCGCTCTTTGGAAAGAGACAAAGACTTCACTGTCTCGGATGAAGAAACCTTCGCTCTAAAAATCATCAGCACCCAGGATATCAAGCCTGGGAAATACGAGCTGGAAGTGGTTTTCCGTTACGCCGGAGTGGATTATGACTTCACCCAGGATTTCACCTGGGGAGTCCTGGCGATAAATCCTAACAAATCCGTATACGCTCCCGACGAGATCGCCAACCTGGCTATGGCAGTCCTGGACGAAAAAGGAGGGATGGTCTGCGACGCCAAGGTGGAACTTAAAATTAAAAATGAAAAGACGGGAACCGAAGAGATCCTTTCCACCGAAAACAAAAAGATCGCTGTCAATCCCGAATGCCGGACAAAGGACTTCACCCTCGAGCCTGACTACGAGACCAGCTATCAATTGAAGGAAGAGGCGATGTATGAGCTCAATCTCACGGCCGAAACGAAAAACGGGACCTATACCATCACTGACAGGCTGGAAGCCAGAAACAACATCCCTTTTAGCGTAGAAAGGATAACAGCCACCAGGATCTATCCTTTCCACAAATATCCGGTCGCCATAATCATCAAGGCCGACGAAGATTTCAAGGGACAGATAATCGAAACCGTGCCGGATAGTTTTGAAATCCGAAATCCGGAATCCGAAACCCGAAACAATCATTTTGAAATTCAAAATTCCGATGATTCAATTTCCAAAAAGTTGGTTTGGGAGGTCGATCTGAAAAAGGGGGAAAGATATGAATTGAAATATGAATACCAAGCCCCTTTCACTTCCCCGGAATTCTATCTTTTGGGGCCTTTGGAAATGGAAGATAATAGCCGGACAGTTTTTGCGGAAACCCGCCAGTGGCAGATCGCGTCGGACGCTTCGGGAGAACAGCTGGAAAATCCATCTTTTACCGGAGGTTCGACCAGTTGGACGCTTTCAACCGCCACTTATTCCTCGACGACATACCAGGATACGGCGGGTTCGATGCAGACCTATGCCGGAAGAAGAGCTGATGTGACCGGAACGGCGACCCAGGACGATTATGACGATTACAACGATTCGGACACAGTCACCTTTTCGTGCTACTACAGCGTGGACATAAACGGTTCCGGAAGCGCCCAATTCTATGCCGAGATCGCCGAGGATAGTACTCCAACAAACTGGACAACTATATGGTCATCGAGCTCTTATACAAGCGACTTAGGATGGACAAGCACCGGAAATGTGGATGTTTCAAGTTATTTCAGCACAGGAACTTATCGATTAAGATTAAGAATAGCGGCAAGCGGAGGCACTCCCGCAGGTTCTGAGGCTTATGGCTGGTTCGATAACTGCTCCTTATCTTCCGTGGAAGCAGTTAATGTTACCGTGAGCGCTTCCGGCACCCAGACTGCCAATATTTCCGCCGACAGCACGAACCAGTATGTCGGAGGAAAATTTGTCATTGCTGACAATACCGGCTCGAGAAACGTCACCGGCATCACCATCGCCGAGCAAGGGACGGTGGATGCCCAGAATGATCTTGACAACATCAAGCTATATTATGAAAACGACACCTCGTCGCCTTATGATTGCGCGAGCGAAAGTTACGGTGGGACGGAAACGCAGTTCGGCTCCACTGACACTGACGGCTTTAGCGCGGCCAATGGCACTTCGGCTTTCACCGGCTCGGTTGGAATAAGCACCACTTCCACGATGTGCGTCTATGCGGTCATGGACATAGGCTCGGGAGCAAGCGACGGGGAAACTTTGGAACTTGAGATTACTGATCCTTCGAGCGACGTGACCGTAAGCAGTGGTTCGATCGGCCCGGTCGGTACGGCTGTCGCTATCTCGGGAACCACCACGCTGGATGTGTTTGAGGTATCCGGCTCTTCCGATATGCGCACCGGCTCGACCGTGAGAGTGGCCGTGGACGGGACGCTGGACACGAGCCACACCGGAACTATTTCGGCTACGGACGGAACCTGGTCGGTTCCTCTCGGAACTGTCAGCAAAGGAGACTCGGTCATCGTTTTTGTGGAAGACTCGGAAGGGAACGAGTCGACCGCCATTGCGATTTATGACGGAGTCGGGGACATCGATGGAATGGTCCTTGATCAGAACACCCTCACCATAGGAAGCGACGATTATCAGGAGATCCTTCTATCAGATCTCGACGATTTCCAGAACTCCGACAACGAAAATGTGATGCATTCGGTCGCAAGCTCCGCCCTCACGGTGGACGGGGGAGGCTCATATACGGACGAGACTCTGAAGATCCTTGCCAAAAACACGCTTGTCGTGGGAGGAAGCGAAACCGTAAACGCCCACAATATCCACATCGACACAGCCGGAAAACTGGAGTCCAAGGGAAACAGCACTTTTAATATCTCCGGATCGCTCCTGGGAGCGGGAGGATCTTTCGCTTATGCAACTTCTACAGTGAATTTCACCTCTTCGGGAGACGCGGAGGATATTTCTCTGGGAGCCGGAAGTATATTTCTTAATGACAAGGTAGACAAGGCCACGGGAAATTATCCATTTTCTGTCGCCATCGGAGACATTAACAACGACGGCTGGTTCGATCTGGCGGTGGTTAATTATGGCTCTAATTCCGTCTCCATTCTTCTAAACAACGGCGACGGAACATTCGCCGACAAAGCGGACAAGGCCACCGGGAGCAATCCTTTTTCTGTCGCTATCGGAGACATAAACAACGACGGCTGGGCCGATCTGGCAGTGACTAATGGGAGTGGATCTTCTGTTTCCATTTTCTTAAACAACGGTAACGGCACTTTTGCTGACGGGATAAATGAGACGGTAGGAGGCGATCCCCGTTCTGTCGCTATCGGAGACATAAACAACGACGGCTGGGCCGAT
>JAQVJM010000010.1:0-13426 GCA_028695135.1 Candidatus Moraniibacteriota bacterium
ATTTTCTCCACTTTCTTTGACAGCCCGCTTCGACAAGCTCCAGCGAGGCGAGCAAAGAAAGTGGATGAAAGAAACTGCGCTCCGTGCTCCACCGCTAAAGCTTTAGGCGGCACGCGGTCGGCCAAAGCTCGCCTAGGCGAGCGGCGTGCGACCGCACGTGCTTAGTGCTGGCCAAATTTCTTGACGCTTTTTCACTGAAGTTTCACGCGCTCCGCTGTGAAACTTCTTTACGCTCAAAAGCTGAAATTTGGAAACGCACTTGCAATGTGCGGAAAATATTTGATTACTCAGCCTGATCTTATATCGCCTCAATTGTCGCGGATGAATTGTAATAAATGATTCAAAACTAAAACGATGGAGGCGATAATATATAAAATTTAAGTAAATAAAAAACGACAGACCGAATAAATTTCGGTCTGCCGTTTGTTTTTGCTTTTGGCTGACTTGGAATGCTACCAGCAAGGGACTCTTACAAGTCTCTCGCGGTAGCAATAGATATTGCCATATCCATCCCGTCGCCAATCGATGCATTCCTTCGCGTAGCACGTCGGTCTTGGCGGATAGTATTCATATCTCGGCGGAGGATAATTTAAAAACGAATCGAGTATGATTCCAGAAGTTACTCCGAGCCAGAAATCATTATAATGCCGATCTCGGTAGTGGTGTCTGTCCCAGCTTCTGTGGTTCCGATGCCGGTAATAATCTCTATCCCGGTGATGGTCGCGATTACGATCGCGATAATCATAGTGTCCGCCCGGCCTTCGATAATCGCCCCTGTCCCTGTGACCATCCCAGGCAAAAGCCGGAATAACCATAATTGCCAGAAATAACGACAAAATTAGTAAAGAACATGCTGTCTTTTTCATTCTCTTTCTCCCTGTAGAGTTTATCTTTCCATCCGCTTATATCATTGTATTACTCTTTTCTTGGATTTTGTCAAGGATAGAAAATTATCCAAAAAATAAATGATTTATTTATTGTTATTTCTGTTCTAAACAAAAATCCGCTCGTTTGAAAAGCGGATTTTTCTGTTTCGATAAATTTTTGATCAGACATCGTTTTCCAGGAAAGGAGACTTATTTTCCTTGTTCTTTTCCACCTTCTTCCTGGCAACCCGGTTCTGCATATCCATTATGAGTCCCTTCAGCCCGTAAGGGTCGGGAACTTTATGAAAAAGGAACCGGCCTCTTGTTCCGGCGGTTTGGATATGGACGTCTCCGTAATTTAAAACGGTGGGGATCAGCCCGTCCACTTCGGTGGAAACATCCTGGATTTTGGAAAAATCAAGTTCGCTGATATGGCGCATAAATAGAGCCTTTTGTTCGATGTTAACTATCCTGTTGTCAGTGATTATCCACACATCGAAATAAAAATCGATCCAGAGTATAAAGATATAGATCCAGATTATGATGGCAAAAAAGCTCTCCACGAACCAGAACTCCGGACTGTTAGTGGGAATGGAAAGTATGCCGGGAAGTATTTGGATGCTTAAGATGAGCAAAAAAACCATCGCGAAGATTATAAGGTATTGCTGGAATATATTGAACCAGTGGCGACGGACTATCTTTATTATTTTTTCTTCCGAATGCTGTCCGCGGAAATGGAAATTTTTAAATCTGTCCATAATTTTTTTAAATGGTTAATTGGCTGAAAATAAAAAATTCTTCCAGTTTTATCCGGGAAAAAAATATTATATTGAGCAAGACCAAAAAAATCATAACAGGAACGAATATGAGAAGCATAACCTGGGAAGAATTCTTGTTTATGGAATATTTGACTATATGATAAATTATAAATAAGGATACGATAAAAAATCCCAGAAGAACCAAGAGGTAAAATGTGTTTGCCATGGCGTACATTTTTGTTTTTTATTATATTTTTTATTACTTTCTCCCGTTTTTTATTCCCAGGTGGGAAAATCCTTTTTCGGTTACTATTCTTCCCCGGGGAGTCCGGGCAATCAATCCTGTTTGGATCAGAAATGGTTCATAAACATCTTCTATAGTCTCCACTTCTTCGGATGTGGCGGCGGCTATCGTCTGGATCCCTACCGGTCCGCCGTTGAATTTTTCTATCATTGTTCTTATTATATCCCTGTCTGTCGGTTCTAATCCTAGTTCATCGATCTCTAGCATATCAAGCGCCTTTTCGGAAATTTCTCTATTTATGTTTTCGTAATCTCCTATCTGGGCGAAGTCTCTTACTCTTTTGAGAATGCGATTGGCTATGCGGGGAGTCCTTCTACTGCAATTGGCTATTTTCTCGCATCCGCTTTCGTCTATTTTTACATCGAGAATTTTTCCCGATCGCTTGATTATGGATTCCATTTCCGGAATTTCATAAAAATTGAGCTTATGGATGGCTCCAAATCTGTTTCTCAGCGGATTTGAGATCGAACCGAGCCGGGTGGTGGCTCCGATCAGGGTAAATTTAGGCAGATCGAGCTGGAGAGTCCGGGCGGAAGGCCCTTTGCCGACGATTATATCCAGTTTGTAATCTTCCATCGCCGGATAAAGCACTTCTTCCACTAATTTATTCAACCTGTGTATTTCATCTATAAACAAGACATCCCCGTCTTTCAGGTTTGTAAGGATCGATCCCAGGTCGCCCACTCTTTCTATGGCTGGTCCGGAAGTGGTTTTCAGCCCCACGCCCAACTCTCTGGCAATTATGTTTGAAAGAGTGGTTTTGCCTAGTCCGGCCGGACCGTAAAGAAGTACGTGTTCTATGGGCTCTTTTCTTTTTTTGGCCGCTTCTATTAAAATTCGCAGATTTTTTTTAACTTTTTCCTGTCCGATGTATTCGTCGAATCTCTGTGGGCGTAATGTAATTTCTATTTTTATATCTTCTTCCTGTTCTTTGGAGTTGGTGATAGCCATAATTTTAGAATATGGGATTTAGAATTTAGAAATAGGAGCTTTTCTACATCTATACGTTTCAAGATCAGCTTTCCAATTTTCATAATATCAGATGTTGACAAAAAAATAAAGGTATGCTAATATAGTCTGTCAGAGAGAAAGGCGATTTCAAGGGTCGTTTTTGTTGTTCTGCAGGCAATTGGGGACTTCTATCTTTTGTTCTCAATTTGGGAGCTTTTGCCAAGATATGGGTTCGGTGGTTTCGGCTGCCGGATTCCTCGACACCGCTCTCTCCTCAAGATTTTATTCTTGGGATGTCTGCAGAATTGTGAAAATGACTTTGTGAATAAAAAAACTCCGGATTTACCGGAGTTTTTTGTTTTAAAAAATCAATCTTCTTTTGCCATCCTTTCCACTTCCTCCAGTGTGGTTTTCCCTTCTAGAACATCCAAAATACCGTCTTGGTACATAGTAATCATTCCGTTTTCTATGGCTTTTTCCTTTATTTCCGAAGAAAGGGCCCCCAGGGAAATAAGCTTTTCTATATCTTTATCGATAACCAAAACCTCGCTTATAGTCTCCCTTCCTTTGTAGCCGATGTGATTGCACTTTTCGCATCCGGCCGGTTCATAAACATATTCTGTGCTTGGAATTTCCACACCCGCCTTGGGGGAGATCGTCTTAAGAGCCTTTTCTATCTTCTCTTTGGCTTCTGGTGGAATTTTTACCTTTTTTTTGCAATCGCATAGCTTTCTTAACAGCCGCTGAGCCATAAAAGCGTTTACCGAAGAAGCCAGGTCGTCGGAATCTACTTCCATATTTAGAAGCCTATGCACCGAAGAGGCTGCATCATTAGTGTGGAGCGTGGAAAGAATCAGATGGCCGGTAAGAGAGGCTTGAACAGCTATTTTGGCGGTTTCGTTGTCCCTGATTTCTCCTATCATTATTATATCGGGATTTTGGCGAAGCAGAGAGCGCAGGGCGGTGGAAAAGGTATAATCGTCCTTTTCGTTGGTCTGGGTCTGAAGGATTCCTTCCAGTTGATATTCGATAGGATCTTCTACGGTGATTATTTTTATTTCTGGCTTATTGAGATGTTTTAACAGGCTGTAAAGAGTGGTTGATTTACCCGATCCGGTCGGTCCGGTGTTTAAAATTATTCCGTTAGGCTTGGAAACTTCATGGATTATTTTTTCCAGGTTCTGTTTTCTTATTCCCAGCTTGTCGATTTCAAGAGCGGTGGCCGATTTGTTAAGAAGCCTCATCACGACCGTTTCTCCGAATCCTCCTGATATTATGGAAACGCGCACGTCCACTTCTTTCTCCTTTATATTATTAAATTCCTGGGCGAAGGTTATTTTGAAACGGCTGTCTTCCACTCCGGAACGTACCCCTGTCTTCAGTCCGCTTAACAGTTTTATTTTTCCTAAGAGAGCAGGGTATTCGTTAATGGGTATTTTAGCTACATCCTGAAGTATTCCGTCAATCCTTAATCTTATTTTGACATTTTTTTCTTCCGGTTCGATGTGTATATCTCCGGCCTCCAAAATAGTTGCTCCGGCAATTATTATCTCCAGCATGTCCTTGGAGTCCGTTTTATTTACGAAATCATTAAAAACTTCGAAATTTTTCAAGTTGGCGTCGGCGTCCTTGATATGTTTTTTTGAAATTTTTATTGCCCGGGAGAGCGTCTGTTCCATCAGGCTTTCATAAACTTCTTCCAGAAAGGAGACTTGCCCGGTAACCCTCCAGACTTCTTCCATCGAAGTGATTCCTTCCAATACTTTCAATATCCCGTCCTGAGTCATAGTAATCATTCCGTCTTCCAGCGCCGCTCGGGTAAGTTCGCTTTCTCCGGCCATTTCAAGTATCAGTTTTTCCATATTCTCGTTTATTGTCAATGTCTCGAATATTCCGATCCGTCCCTTGTATCCCAAGTTGTTGCATTTAATGCATCCAACCGGTTTGTATAAATATTTAATATTTTTAGGTACGTCGATTTTTGACTTTGGAGATATTATGGAAATTATTTTCTTTATGGTGGAGATGGTTTCTTCGGCCGGTTCATACTTTTTTCGACAGTGGGGACAGAGCTGGCGAACCAATCTTTGCGCTATGAAAATATTGACCGAAGAAGCGATAAGGGATGGGCGGACTCCCAATTCAGTCAGTCTGGAAATGGAAGCCGGAGCATTATTGGTGTGAAGGGTAGAAAAAACCAAATGTCCGGTCAAGGCGGCATTGACCGATATTTCCGCCGTTTCATTATCACGGATCTCTCCGACCAGAATCACATCGGGGTCTTGCCTTACGATTGCCCGGAGACCTTTGTCAAAAGTATAACCCTGGGAAGCATTTATCTGGGTCTGGGATATCCCTTTTATGTCGTATTCCACCGGATCTTCAATAGTTATTATTTTTATATCCGGTTCGTTCAGTTTATTGAGAAAAGAATATAGCGTGGTGGTCTTTCCCGATCCGGTAGGTCCGGTTACAAGAATCATTCCATTGGGTTTAGTTATTTGAAGCTGGACTTGCTCATAGGAGAGTCCTTTGAGCCCCAATCTTTCTATGTCTACCAAAATAGAAGATTGATCGAGGAGTCTCATCACAATACTCTCTCCATATTTTCCAGGAATTATGCTCACTCTTATATCTATGCGTCCTTTTTTCCCTTTATCTTTGTCCACATTTATCGAAAAGTGCCCATCCTGAGCGATTTCTCTTAGGTTAAGTTTCATCTTTCCTATCATTTTTATCCTTGAAATGATGGATTTATAAATATCCAAGGGAAAATTTCCGATATCTTGAAGCACGCCATCTATCCTGTATCGCATCCGAGAATCTTTTTTCTGCGGTTCGAAATGGATGTCGCTGGCTTTCATTTTTAAAGCGCCCGAAAAAATTATATCTATTATTTCCGTAGTGGACATTTCGTTCATCCTTTGCTTGAGTTCCAAGAGATCCTTGAAGTTCTTTTCAAAATCGGCCAGATCCTTTCCGGAAAGAGAAACCATGAAGAAATCCAAGCTCTCCAAAAGAAAATTTTCTTTGTATTTTTGCCAGACTCTTTCCATCGAAGAGTGGGAAACAATAAAGAGAGCCGTTTTCCATCCGTTTTCTTTGGTTATTTCTTTGATATAGTCTATAGCTTTTTCGTTTTCCGGATCAGTTATGGCAACTTGAACGTTCTTTTCCTTCTTTTGTAATAGGGCGATTTCATATTTTATCGAATCTTCTTCCGGTATTCTCTTTAACGTATCCACTTCGAGAGGAAAAATGTTCAGATCCGCGTAAGGAAGAGAATATTTTCGAGCCAAAAGAAAAGCCTGCTCTTCTTCGCTTCTTTTTCGGAGCTTCTTTAAAGTTTTTTGCAAGGCCTCATCCCTTTTTTCATTTTGAGGCAGCTGCTTTTTGGAAATTATTACCATAGCGAATTTTATTTTTAAGATAGATATGCGATTATTATAGCACAGGAATAACAATTCTGTTAATTCAATTTTTTTAAATAAAAAATAAAAAAGACCCCTGTTGTTTGCGGGGCTTATTTTATCAGATTTTTGATTCTTCTTTTATTTTTTTTATCATTTCGTTTTCAAGCTTATAAATATCCGGTTCGGTGGATTCGAATTCATACAAGTTTCCGATAATTTTTCCGCCCTCAACGAGATTTATTTTTTTCAGAGTGTCGGTATTTGAAAATTTTATATTTCCTTTCGTTACGCCCTGCAAATCCCTATAAAGTATCATAAAAATATTTCCGGACTCATAATTATTTTGTATTTTTTCCAGTATGAAGGGGATATCTTTGGGAGTGCTGCGACTTTGGATAAAATCTTCCGGAGAGACTACGGCCCAGACCAGCTTCAGATTTTCATCCCACTTCAACCTGGACATAATTTTTCCCCAGAGCTTTAAAATATTGAAGGGGTGAGTTTTGTAGAGATGTCGGACGATTTCCTGCTGGTTGACGCCTTGTTGCATGAGCTGGGAAGATATCTGAAGGGATTTGGGAGTAGTTTTGTTATTTTGGTAGCTATTGGTGGCGCTAATGATGCCTGTAAGCAGGCAGGTGGAAATTTTTTCATTTAAAGAAGAATTTCCGAAATCCTCGAATAGATTGAACAGTATCTCTGAAACGGAGGAAGCTGTCATGTCGATAATATTTATTTGCCCGTAATTATCATTGTTGTTGTGATTGTCGATGTTTATTATCGGTACCTCGTAAAAAATGTCGGGATTTTCTTCAAAAATTTTTCCAAAAGATTCTTTGTCTGGCGCCCCCAGGCAGATTAAAAGATCGTATTTAAATTTGGCGGGTATAAAAGAAAAATCACGAGGGTCGATGCTCCCGTGTTCCGGAGTTATATAGATGCGCGTTTCCTTTTTATTCTGCTCGGTCCTTACGTCGATTATTTTGTTGCGACTTGTATCGAATGAAAGGATAAAATCTCTCGATCCCGAGATATCCTTCTTTATGTTTCCGGGTGTCGGCAAAAAAGAAAACTTGCTCCTATTGCCTTGCGGATCGTCAAAGGCGATCGCCGGATCTATATTTCTTTTTTCCAAAAAGAAATAAAAAGACCAACCGGCGCCCAAAGTGTCTCCGTCCGGATTTTGCGGGAGCAAAATCAGGGCGCTTGTTGCCGAAGATAAGATATTTTTCATTTGTTCCGTTTCGCTCAGTCCCATTGTTTTTATTGCGCTGATGAAATAAGGAGTCCGATACTTGTTTTTGCCTAGTAGTCAAAAATATCAGAAAGAAAGATATATGTCAATCGGTTATTTTAATATTAAATATTGACAACGAGCATTTTTTTTGCTAATCTGGTTTTAGGATTAAAGAAATGATAGATTCGCATGAAAAGGCGGGTCTTTTTTTATAAATTAATTAAGTTTTAAAAACAATATGGCAAAAAATCAACAGCAAGAAGAGAAAGCCGGAATAAATTCGGCTGAGTTCAATAGCGCTATCTCCCAGATCTGCGATGAAAAAGGAATAGATAAAGAAAAAGTCATTGAAACGGTGGAGGCCGCGCTGGCGGCGGCATACAAGAAGGATTATGGCAAAAAAAGCCAAAATATAAGAGCTGAACTGGAGCAGGTTTCGGGGAAGATAGATTTTTATCTGGTCAAAGAGGTGGTTGATGATAGCGTCAGGGAAATTATCGATTTTGATAAAGCCGAAGAGGGTGAAAGCGAGAAGGAAAAAAAGAATCTCAAAAAGGATAATAAGAAAAAAGAAGCGGAAGAAAAGGATCTCGAGGAAGATAAATTGCCAAGATATAATCCTGAAAGAGATATATTGTTGGAAGATGCCAAAAAAATAAAGAAAGACGCCAAAGTGGGAGATTTTTTGGAAACTAAGCTGGAAACTCGCGAGGATTATGGGAGAGTGGCCGCTCAAACCGCCAAACAAGTCATTATTCAGAGAATCAGGGAAGCGGAAAAAGACGCTATGTATAATGAGTACAAAGAAAAGGAGGGCGAAGTGATAAACGGTACTGTTCAGAGGATAGAAGGAAATAATGTTTTTATAGATCTCGGAAAAGCTACCGGCGTTTTGTTTCCCTCTGAACAGATAAGAGGAGAAAATTACAAAATAGGTAGGAGAGTAAAGGTTTATTTGGGCAAGATAGAGGCCGACACTAGAGGTCCGGGAATAGTTTTGAGCAGAACTCACGAAAATTTGGTCAAGAAACTTTTTGAATTGGAAGTCCCGGAAATATTTGCGGGAACGGTTGAGATAAAAGCTATAGCCAGAGAAGCCGGATCAAGAACCAAAATAGCCGTAGCAGCCAATGAGGAAGGAATAGATCCGATCGGATCTTGCGTTGGACAAAAGGGGACGAGAGTCCAGGCGGTGATCGATGAGTTAGGAGGAGAAAAGATCGATATCATCGAGTGGAATGAAAATGTTGATAAATTTATCGCCTCAGCTCTCAGTCCGGCCAAAGTTATTTCCATCAAGGTTAGCGAGGAAGAAAAAAAATCTTCCGTAGTTGTTCCTAATGATCAGCTTTCTCTGGCCATAGGACAAAAGGGTCAAAATGTAAGACTGGCGGCCAAGCTTACCGGCTATAAAATTGATGTTTTGGGAGAAGAATCCGGGAAAAAAACAGAAGAAAAAAAAGGGAAGAAAGAAAAATCTCCTGACTCTGGCGCTGGAAATAAAGAAGAAGCGGAAAAATTCGTGGAAAAAGCGGAAAAATCAGAAGATAAGAAAGATTCGAAAAAATCTGTTGAATCCTCCGATGATGATAAATCTGGGACGGACAGCGAAAAAGATAAAAATAAAATAATAAATTAATAAAAAAATTTCTAATTAAGAATTACTGATTACTAATCGCTTATGTGCTTTAGGAATTAGAAATTAGGAATTAGAAATTAGAAAGTTATGAATCTTTGGCATGAAGTGGATCCTGGCAAAACCCCCGAAGAAATAAACGTCGTAATTGAAATTCCCAGGGGATCCAAAAATAAATATGAGATTGATAAAAAAACCGGGATGATAAAGCTTGACAGAGCGATGAAGACTTCCCAGGACTATCCTTTTGATTACGGATTTGTTCCGCAAACCTATTGGGAAGACGGAGACGCTTTGGATGTAGTTGTCCTATCAACCTATGCTTTGGCTTCCGGAATTTTGGTTGAAGCGCGTCCGGTCGGAATCATGAAGATGATCGATGGCGGAGATTCCGATGATAAGATTATCAGTGTTCCTAAAAACGATCCCCGCTGGGACAATATAAAGGATATAAAAGACGTAAATCCGCATACCCTCAAAGAGATAAAGCACTTTTTCGAAACCTACAAGGTTATCGAAGATAAAGTCGTTAAAGTCAGCGGGTTCGGAGGAAGAGACAGAGCTCAAAAAGCCATAAATAAAGGATTAAAACTATACAACAAGGAGTTTAAAAAATAAAGCTTTAATAGCTTACAGCCAAGCGATTAAAAGTGGAAAAGTTAAAAATGACTATAAAAAAATTAGACAATTCACAAGTGGAAATCAAAGTATCCATTCCCTGGGAAAAGTGGAAGAATTTTTTGGATGAAGCGGTGAGGGATTTTTCCAAAGATATAAAATTGGAAGGATTCCGTCCCGGAAAGGCTCCCAGGGAAATCATAGAGAAAAAGGTCGGTTCAGAGGCGCTTCTTAATTCGGCGGCCGAAAAAGCCGTTTCAAAAGATTATCCGAAAGCTGTGGAGAAGGAAAAAATAAACGCTATCGGTTCTCCCAAGATAAAGGTGGAATTCCTGAAAGAAGGAGAAGATTTGAAATATACGGCGGTAACCGCAGTTATTCCGGAGGTAAAAATGCAACCTTGGCAGAAAGAAGTTGGAAAAGTCAATAAAGATTTTTCCCGGAAAAAGGCCGAGGTTTCTGAAGATGAGGTAGATGTCGAATTGAAAAAAATAGCTACCAGCCGGACAAAATTTATTACTGTAAACCGTGGAGCCGGGAGCGGGGATTCGGTAAGGGTCGATTTCCAAGTTAGCCGTTCAGGAGTTCCCATAGAAGGCGGAACAGCATCGGATCATAATCTCATCTTGGGAAGCAATACTTTTATTCCGGGATTTGAGGATAAGATTGCAGGCATGAAAGAAGGAGAAGAAAAGAAATTTGACCTGAATTTTCCGGAAAGTTATCATGATAAAAGTTTGGCCGGAAAAAAAGCCGGATTCAAGGTGAAGATGAAATTGGTGCAAAAAAGAGAAATCCCGGAGATAAACGACAGCTTTGCCCAATCCTTGGGAAGATTTAAGAACCTGGACGATCTGAAGAAAAGCATATCGGAGGGGATAAGGAAGGAAAAAGAAATTAAAATTAAGGAAGAAAGAAGAGGCAAAATAACCGAGAAATTGATAGAAAAAACGGAAGTTGTCTTGCCGGAAATCCTTATCCACGAAGAATTGCACAAAATGATACATGAGCTTGAATCTCAAGTCCGGGCGATGGGAATGGAACTGGATAAATATTTGGAAGGAATAAAAAAGACCAAAGATGATTTGGAAAAAGATTGGAGACCTCAGGCTGAAAAAAGATTGAAAGCCGCTCTGGCTCTCGGAGAGATTGCTAAAGATCTTAGAATTAACGTGGAAAATGAAAAGGTGGAGGAAGAGATGAACAAAACTCTCCAATATTACAAAAATGTAAAAGATGTTGAAAAAAATATCGATATGAAAAGGCTTTATGACTATACCAAGGCGATGCTCGTGAATGAAGCCGTGTTTGAAAATCTGGAAAAAATGTAAAATGTTTCTTGTAACAATTAAAAAATAAATATATGAAAAAAGATAATATGACTAATCAATTCCTTATACCCACCGTTATTGAGAAGACTAATTATGGCGAGAGGGCTTACGATATATATTCCAGGCTGCTCAAGGACAGGATCATATTTTTAGGTTCTCCCATCAATGACGCGGTGGCTAACGCGATTATCGCCCAGCTTCTCTTTTTGGAATCGCAGAGCTCCAAGGAAGATATAAAGATATATATAAATTCTCCCGGAGGCGTAGTAACTTCCGCTTTGGCGATTTATGATACGATGCAATATGTCAAACCGGATGTGCAGACTATTTGCGTCGGATTGGCAGCTTCAGCCGCTTCGGTTTTGCTGGCGGCCGGAACAAAAGGAAAAAGGATGATACTTCCCAACGGAGAAGTAATGATCCATCAGGTCATGGGCGGAGCGCGGGGTCAGGCCTCGGATATCGATATACACGCCAAACACATACTTAAGACCAAAGAAAAGCTCAATAAGATATTGGCCAAGCATACCGGACAGAAAATAAAGAGGATCGAAGCTGACTCTGATCGCGATTATTTCATGAGTTCGGAAGAAGCGAAGAGATACGGTATCGTGGATAAGATCATATAGTTGAGTTCTGCAAATTACGAATTTTGCGAAACTGCGGATTTTATTTTGGAATTCACATTTTGGGTGCTATAATTATCTTGTTATATTAAGGAGCGGAAATAAAAAATCAAAAAATAAATATGGCTAAATTTCTTTATGTAGCCAAAAATTACGACGGAGAAACAAAAACCGGCGAAATGGTTGCCAAGGATGAAAGGAGTCTTGCCCAACAACTGAAGTCGGACGGTTTTTTGGTTACTTCGGTAAAAGAAATAGAGGGGGAAGATGACGGAGAGATAAAAGTTAATTTTATGGATCGGTTTTCCTCGGTTTCCTTGAGCGACAAAATGATGTTTGCCAGGAACCTAAGCGTTATGACCAGTTCCGGGTTGACGATTGCTAAAGCGATTAAAAATCTTTCCATCCAAACCCAGAATAAGAAATTCAGCCAAATACTTTCCGCCATCCATGAAGATATTAGGGAAGGAAAGAATCTCAGCGACAGCATGGCGAGATTTCCGGGAGTTTTCAGCGAATTGTTCGTGAATATGGTAAAAATCGGAGAAATCGGTGGAAATCTCGAAGAAACTTTGCAGATTGTGGCAACTCAGCTAGAAAAAGAGCACAGTCTGAGAAGCAAGGTGAGAGGAGCAATGATCTATCCCTCTGTCATATTAGTAGCTATGACGGGAGTTGCTTTTCTGATGCTCACTTATATCCTTCCTCAGATAACGGGGGTTTTTAAGGATATGGAAGTGGAACTTCCCAAATCGACCCAATTTGTAGTTAATCTCAGCGAATTTTTGTCCGCGCACAGCTTACTGTCCCTCGGAATTATAGTGTCTGCCGTAGCGGCGGGAAAAATTTTTTTTAGCACGCTGGCGGGAAAAAAGGCGCTGAGCTTTTCCGTTCTTAAGATTCCGGGAATAAAATCCATGGTGATAAAGGTAAATTGCGCCAGGTTTTCCAGAATATACAGCTCTCTTTTAAAAAGCGGAGTTTCCTCCATTGATGCTCTAAAGATAGTTTCCAATACTCTTTCAAATTATTATTATAAGAAAGCTCTGAATGAAAGCGTCAAGCAGATCCAGAAGGGAGTCGATCTGAGCGAAGTAATAGGAAAGAACAAAGATATATTTCCAGTGCTTGTCTCTCAGATGATAGAAGTGGGCGAGCAGACGGGAGAAACGGAGGCCGTTCTCATAAAAATGGCCGAATTTTATGAAAATCAAGTTGATCAGGCGACCAAAAACATTTCTTCAATAATCGAGCCGGTGCTTATGATAGTAATGGGCGTAGGAGTTGGCTTTTTTGCAGTCTCAATGCTTCAGCCGATGTACGGCTTGATGGAAAATATCAAGTAAATCATTGACATTGCTGATAAATTATAATATTATTCTACAAGTATTTCGCTTAAAAAGCGCGTTTTGTTTTTTATTTAAAGCGAATTATATATCGCGGGGTAGAGCAGTCTGGCAGCTCGTCTGGCTCATAACCAGGAGGTCGCGGGTTCAAATCCCGCCCCCGCAACACGGAATCATAAAACATGAAACATGCAGCATAAAACATTTTTGTAAAATGTTTTTTGTTCTATGATATATGATCCATGCTCTATGTTTTGTGAAAGGGCCAGGGTAGCTCAGTCGGTTAGAGCGTGGGACTCATAAGCCCAAGGTCGTGAGTTCGATTCTCACCCCTGGTACA
>JAQVJM010000010.1:13526-30699 GCA_028695135.1 Candidatus Moraniibacteriota bacterium
TTTTAAAATCGTAATTTGATCATGGGAATTTAATATCTGGGGGCGTAGCTCAGCTGGTTAGAGCGATTGCCTGTCACGCAATAGGTCGCCGGTTCGAGTCCGGTCGTCCCCGCACCGTTTAAACAGGATTTGATTCCTGTTTTTAAATTCTTGAACATACTATGGTATGTTCAAAGGTATGTTCATCGGGCAAGCGTTGACTTTATATTGATCTTATAGTATTGTGTTTAGTTAGATTTTTTGACAATTAAATAAATTCATATAGGAGAGAAAGATGGACAGCTTGAGAGAATTGCATAAAAAAAATAAAGAACTTGATGCTCTGGTGGAGTGGTCAGACCAATTAGCCCTTTATATTTATGATTTACTTATCAAATGGACATTGAATCCGGATTTATCACGGGATGACTTTAAAAAAAATATCAATCCTCCTGATTCTTGTGTCAAAATATTTATTGATTCATCTTGCGAAGATTTGCCTTCCAAAATCAAACTTAAAGCTTCTTATTTATTTTATAATCCCGGCTATGAAATTGAAACCAATATCATGCCTGATGGAACCAAAGAAATAATGGTGATAAGTCAGCAGGAATGCAGTGACATAAATCTTATTGATGAATGGATTACGCTGGGGGTTGATGGGGCAATTCCATCTGCCAATTTGTTGTCAATCAGAGATTCCTCCAGGGGCGTCTATTTAGAAATATCAAAACTTTTGCCCCCGGGAGATGTGTTCGTTCCAGCAAGATTCTTGTATTCCTTTGAAGAGACTCTTCTCGAAAAGAAATACGGGGAATATTATGGGGATAGAAAGAGCAAGTCAGTTGCAGAAATCATGAGCGGTTATAGCGGTCAATCAAAAGAAAATGATAGTGACCTTAGCACCGGATTTGTGGCACAACATTTTTTCCATCGTGAATACAGAGATTTGAGATTAATTGGCTATGAAAATATAAGCAAACCTGGTGGCGTATTGTCTATACTTCACGAAATCGCTCATGGATGGCAAATGATACTGAACGATATCAGCGAACATTTATTTATAGAAAAAGCTGATTATCTTATACGGCTAGTGCTAAAGGCCATAGAGAGGGGAGAGCTTAGCAGTCTTGCTATTAATTATATGATAAATGAAAGAGCTGCATGTTTAGAAAATATGTATGATGTCATTTATGGAGGAATGGTTCATTACAAGCAAATCGATAATCTCCCGTTGGAACTCACAGAAACCTTCAATGATCACATTCTATTGCACAGAGGCGGCCTTGTCGTTTTATTTCTTTCAAATACTGATAATTATTTCAGTAAAGTCATCAATATAAAGCGCTGGATGGAAAGAAACGCCTGGTATTGCGCTCTACGTATAGTTAGAATGCTTAAATATCCGGGATTCAACATCGAGCCGTCGATGAGTAACCCAGATATGATTAACCACACACACAGGTGTCTTTCTACTTATGATTTGAATATTAAAGATTTATTGAAATATGACCGAAGGTCAGTCTCCTATCTGTAAACAGATAAAATTTAAGCCATTAGTCGCAATTGTGAATAATGGCTTTGTTTTTGCAATATTATTTTTCTATATCAAACAAGTTAGAATATCGTTCAATGTGCCCCCGCACCGTTTAAACAGGATTTGATTCCTGTTTTTAAATTCTTGAACATACTATGGTATGTTCAAAGGTATGTTCAATGGTATGCTTATCAATTAAAATTGACACATGGTCCGATCTGTAATATAGTACAGGGAGTTAATAATTAAATGATGAAATCGGCTTTTTGAAGGAGTCTAAAACGCTTGAAACCTGAAATCTGGGATTAAGGATCCTAAATTCCATGTTTCAAGGATCTTTCGAGGAGCGATTTAAAAATTTATGGAACAAAAAAGCTGGTCCCTCCAGATAGGGGGACGAGAACTTCGGGTGGAAACCGGAGATCTGGCCAAACAGGCCAACGGAGCGGTAAAAGTCAGTTATGGCGACACCGTTGTTTTGGCAACGGCCGTGATGAGTGAAAAAGCCGCCAGTAATATGGGCTACTTTCCTCTGATGGTGGATTATGAAGAGCGTTATTATGCCGCCGGAAAAATAAAAGGATCGAGATTTATAAAAAGGGAGGGGCGGCCTTCGGACGAAGCTGTTCTTTCCGGCAGGATGGTAGATAGGACGATCCGGCCTCTTTTTAATGGAAGAATGAGGAACGAAGTCCAGGTAATAGTGACTGTTCTTTCTATAGACGGAGAAAACGATCCCGACACAGTCTCGATGATAGCGGCCTCCACGGCTCTTTCTATTTCCGATATCCCGTGGAATGGTCCGATCGGGGCGGTCAAAGTCGGAAAAGTCAACGGGGAATTCATCCTCAATCCGATCAACGGAGACCTGATTGAAGGAGATCTGAATCTGGTAATGGCAGGGACGGAAGAAAAGATAAATATGATAGAATCGGCGGCCAAAGAAGTGCCGGAAGAGGAAATGCTTAAGGCTTTCGAATTTGGACAAAATGCCATTTCTAAAATTGCAGGTTTTATAAAAGATATTCAAAAAGAAGTCGGAAAGGAAAAGTCAGAGCCGATTCTCGTAAGAGGAGAGGCGGAATTTGAAGACGAGATTAAAAATATCTATATAAATGGAAATATAGAGGAGGTTCTTTATATAAAAGAGAAGAAAATGATGGAAAGAGCGCTAAACGAGATAAAGGAAAAAGTAGAGAAGCATATCGGAGAGAAATATCCGGAAGATGCAGAAGAGAGGAAGAGTGTCGCCAACTTGGTTTTGGATGATTTGTGCGACGAAATAGTTCATAAAAACATTATTGAAAGCGAAAAGCGTCCCGATGGGCGAGGGCTTAAGGATGTGCGTAAAATTACGATTCAGACGGGAGTTCTTCCTAGAACTCATGGAACCGGTCTTTTCACCAGAGGGGAAACCCAGGTTTTGACGGTCACGACATTGGGAGCGCCCGGAGATGAACAGATAATCGATACTATGGAATCGGATTCCAAAAAAAGATACATCCATCATTATAATTTCCCGCCTTATTCGGTCGGAGAAGTCAGATTTATGCGCGGGCCGGGCAGAAGGGAAATAGGGCATGGCGCTTTGGCGGAAAAAGCCCTGGTTCCGGTGCTTCCTGATAAAATTGAATTTCCTTACACCATCCTTCTGGTTTCCGAAGTTCTTGAATCAAACGGATCTTCTTCCATGGCTTCTACTTGCGGATCGACCCTTTCTCTCATGGATGCCGGAGTGCCTATAAAGAGGCCGGTCAGCGGAATTGCCATGGGAATAATCGTAGGTAAAAATGATGATCAATATAAGGTGCTTAGCGATATCCAGGGGATGGAAGACCATTATGGGGATATGGATTTCAAGGCGGCCGGAACAGAAAAAGGCATAACCGCCCTGCAAATGGACGTCAAGCTGAGCGGAGTGACTCTTAAAATGCTCAAAGATGTCTTAAGCCAATCCAAAGAAAGCCGGATGTTCATAATGGGAGAAATGCTCAAGGTCATTTCAGAGCCTAGGGAAGAATTATGCGCTTACGCTCCGAGAATCATAGTCATAAAGATAAATCCCGACAAAATCAGGGACGTAATCGGCCCCGGAGGAAAAGTCATCAACGAGATAATCGATGAAACAGGAGTCCAAATCGATATTGAAGATGACGGCTCAGTATTTATAACCTCTCCGGATCAGGCCTCCGCCAAGAAAGCCGAAGAGTGGATAAAGAATATAACCAGAGAGGTTAAGGCCGGAGAGATCTTTAAAGTGAGAATAGTAAAAATCATGGATTTCGGGGCATTTGCGGAGATTCTTCCCGGACAGGACGGTTTGATCCATATCTCCGAGTTGGCCGACAGAAGAGTCGACAAGGTAGAGGACATCGTAAAGGTGGGAGACATCGTTACCGTAAAGGTGAAGGAAATAGACAAAAACGGAAGGATAAGTCTTTCGATGAAAGCCGCGTTGAAAAGCGAGTAAAATTTTATTGGCAAGAAGGACAAAAGCAGCCTGTTTTTATGGGTTGCTTTTTGTTTCTTTCTTTTTTATTTCAAAAACTTGCCAAGAGGATGAAAATATGTTTTACAATAATCGCTTATTGGTATAAAATAATAATGACAAAAAATAAAAATTTATTCTTCCAAAATATGTTTGGCAAAAACAAAAAAAATAATGAAGATGAAACTATCGAGTCTTCCGATCAGCCGGCAATACACACTATGCAGGATGATCTCGATTTGGGCGAATCTCTTTCCGACAAGGCCGGGGGAGATGTTATTGATATTGGAGCAAGCGATCAAAAAGAAAAAGAATATACTAAGAAAGAAACTTTGCCGGCCTCGGGAATAAATTCGGCGGGCAAGGAGTCTCCTTTTTTGGGAAATCCTTTGCCAAAAAGCGAGACTCAAGATGAAAACCCGGAAGAAGAAGCTTTGGGTTTTGCTTCCGAAGAAAATCTCGAAGAAAAAGGAGACAGAAAAGGCGGGTCTTCTTCTGAAATGCCGAAATCGGTCGATAACCTTACCACTGCCGTCGGTAAAGATGATAGCTCCGGAAAAAATTTTTTGGGAACGTCGAGGAATATTCATCCTGAAAAGAATATGGATGAAGGAACCGGTGAAGATATGATTTTGGAAGATATCGACGGCGGAGGAAAATCAAAAGCATTTTTGTTTTTAGCCGGCTTTTTTATCATAGCCGCAGGCGTTGTCGGTTATTTCATATGGAGCTCCGGTTATAACGTAGGAGACCTCGTTTCTTCAGAAAATATAAGCCAATTAAATATTTTTACGGATGAGCCAAAAATTGTCATAGAGGGAGGAGATGAAAGCATTGAAGAAGAAAGTTTTATCGAAGAGAGCGTTTTCTCCGAAGGAGTGAATTTTCTGACAATAAATTCCGCAAATATGAATGCGGAAGGCTTAACCGGAATTTTTAATCAAAAATTTGTAGAGATGGAAAGCGCCAATTCCGGACTTGTGGAATTCATGGCGGTTGATGAGAGCAATAACCCTATAAGATTTTCCGACTTTTCTTCGGCTTTCGGAATAATTTTTCCTCCGAATATAGCCAATATTTTGAGCGATGATTTTTCAATATTTCTTTATAGGGAAGGTGACCTCAGGAGCGCGGGATTGGCAATAAGCACGAGCAATCCGGTTCTTCTGAAGTCAAGTCTTAAAATGGAAGAATCAAATTTGGTAAAAGATCTCAGTCCTCTGTTTATGGGCAAAGTTTCCGAGGATGTCATGTATGGAAATTTGTTTAATGATAGCCTTTACGGCTATATAGATGTGAGATATACGAATATAGATACTGAAAATTCAATCGACTATGCCATTTTGGATGACAGCGTTGTCTTTGCCACCAGTAAAAACAGCGGAAGATCTATCATGGACAAGATTTCCATCGAGAACGCCGGATATACGGATAATCTGGAAAATATCGAGGCTGTTGAAGGAGTAGAGACAGTTTTAGACGAATCCGAGACTATGGATATATTTTCCGAAATAAGATCAGAAGATAGCGCGAAAAGCGGAGAAACGGTCATCGATATTGAATAAGTAAAAAAATCAGGCTGTTGTTGATAAACTGTGGATAAATGATAAAAAAACAAAATTTGTTTATTATTTTAGTCAGTTAAAAAAGTAAATTTTTTTTAAAAAATTATTCAATTAATCTGAATAACCCCTTATTTACAAGGTTTTTGAGATGTATAAATTGACTAAAGGAGTTAATTCTGATATAATTAAGGCATAGAAGTGGTAATTTTGACAATTTAATATAAGCGGTAGAAGAAATTTGCGGCCAAGCAGTATTTGGACACAATTTTCTTCTACTTCTCTCCCTGTATCAATTGGCATCACTGATGCCAACAAAACAAAAACAAAAATTTTTCTTAAAAAACAAAAATAAAAAGAAAAAATAAGTTCTTTAAAAAGGCATTAAGCCAGAGAAAAGTAGAAGATAAATAAGAGCATGTATACATAATACATGTAACCTATAACATCTGATGCCTCTCACCCGGGCTAGGGCGTTTCCGGTTTGCATGTTGATACATGTCAAACACCGGGCGTCGCAGCCACTTTATTATATATAGGGCGTCGCTTCGCCCGGTTTCCATACTTCAAACAGGAACCCGAAAGGGTGTTTTTTATTTTTCATGAAACTACAAATCTGTTACAAATCTAAAAATGATTATAAAAAGTTATGTGTAAGCTTGTGATAGATTTGTAAATTTGTGGGAACCAATATAGACATTTAATAATCCAGTTGCTAGAATAAAAACATAAGAAAGTAATAATTAAGGGTTTAATGCGAAACTCGCATTAAATTTTTTAACTAAAAATATGGCACTAACAAAGAGCGATTTGGAAAGATTTAAAAAAAAACTGATTGATGAAAAAAAGAGGCTTGAAAAAGAACTAGGAGTTATTGCTAGACCCGATGTGAGTAGCAACGATAATTATAAAGCGGTATACGAAGACATGGGCACGCACAAAGATGAGAACGCCACTGAAGTGGAGGAATATGTGGGGAATGTCGCAGTAGAGAGAATGCTGGAAGAGCAGTTGCAGGCAGTAAATAATTCCTTGGGAAAAATTAAGAATGGCAATTACGGAATCTGCGAAGTCTGTGGCGGAGAAATCAGGAAAGAAAGGTTAGAAGTCCATCCTTCCGCCCGGAGATGTATGAAATGCGCCGGTTAAATTATGTTGAAAATGGGAAATAATAATAAATTAGCTTTTTTGTTGCCCTTTTTTCTGATTTTTTGCGATCAGTTATTGAAATATATGATCCGCCAAAACGGCGGGTTTTATATTTGCAATCAAGGAATAGCCTTTGGAATAAGAATTCCGGAAATATTTTTTTGGATTTTCTTGACGGCCGTATTTTTTGTGGTAGCCTCTTATATCAGGAAAAATAGTGAATATATCTTTCCTTTGTTGCTGACTCTTTCCGGAGCGTTTTCCAATACGATCGACAGGATTTTTTTCGGATGCGTTATCGATTTTATTGATATAAAAGTTTTTAATTATCCGCTTTTCAATTTAGCCGATGTATTTATCGTAACTGGCGTCATACTGTTAATAATTAAAAGCTTTAAATCTGAAAATCAAAATTTGAAAATAAAAAGTAATAAATAATAATATTTCGGTTTTAAATTTTAAAATTTATTCATTTAAAATTGAATTGAAATTTAGAATTTTAAATTGAAAATTAACCAAAAGTGTCTTCAAAAGTTTTCTCAGCTGCCACTGTCGGGCTGGACAGTGAGACAGTCGAAGTCGAAGTCGATATTTTGTCGCAAGGTCTTCACAATTTTACTATTGTCGGTCTCCCTGACGCGTCTATCAAAGAATCTCGAGACAGGGCAAGCAGTGCTGTAAAAAACAGCGGATTTAAGGCTCCGCATCGGTGCGGAAGAATAACAGTAAACTTGGCTCCGGCTGATCTGCCCAAAAACAGTCCCATATACGATGTCCCTATCGCGCTGGGGTTCCTTCTGGCTTCCAGACAGCTTTCTTTCGATGTGGAGAAGAAGATTTTTCTGGGAGAGTTATCTCTGGATGGCAAAGCGCGTCCGATCCAAGGAGTCCTTCCTATAGCTCTGATGGCCAAAGAAAAAGGATTTCAGGAGATATATGTTCCCAAAGAAAATGCCAGGGAAGCCAGCGTTGTGGACGGTTTGAAAATAATCCCTATCGGTAACTTATACGACTTGGCGGCTCATCTGACCAATGTTCAAAAGATTGATTCTTATCCTCAGGCCGACAAGGAGAGCCTTTTTGAAAGCCGATTCCATCCGGTCGATATGTCTCACATAAAAGGGCAAGAGCATGCCAAAAGAGCGCTGGAAATAGCCGCTGCTGGAGGGCATAATGTCATAATGAACGGTCCTCCCGGCAGCGGAAAGACTCTTTTGGCCAAAGCGATGGCTTCCATTTTACCGAAGCTCACTTTTAAAGAGGCGCTGGAGGTCACCAAGATATTTTCTGTCTCAGGAAATTTACCCAGAAAGGATTCTTTGATAACCCAAAGGCCATTTCGTTCTCCCCATCATAGCGCCAGCGCCGTTTCGCTGGTGGGAGGAGGAACTTATCCCAGACCCGGAGAAATCAGCCTTTCGCACAGGGGCGTATTGTTTTTGGATGAATTCGCCGAATTTCCTAAAAATGTGATGGAAAATCTCCGCCAGCCTTTGGAGGATGGAGTAGTGACGGTATCTCGCGCCAAAGGGACGCTTAATTTCCCGGCTCGCTTTACGCTGGTTGCGGCGATGAATCCTTGTCCATGCGGGAATGCCACTGATCCGGAAAAAGTATGCTCTTGCAGCCCTTCTCAAATAATAAAATATCAGAAAAAAATATCTGGACCGATTTTGGATAGGATCGATCTGCAGATCGAAGTTCCTAGGCTGAAATTTGAAAAATTGCAGGAGGAGTTTTCCGGAGAGACCAGCGAGGAAATAAGAAAGAGAGTCGAAAGTGCCAGGGAAACTCAGAAAAGAAGATTTAAAAGCGAAAAAATTATAACCAATAGCGAAATGTCATCCAATCAGATAAAAGAATTTTGCCGTCTGGACGATAAGTCCGTCGAACTTCTCAGAATAGCTGTCTCCACGATGGGACTTAGCGCCAGATCTTATTATCGCCTGATAAAGATAGCCCGCACCATAGCAGATTTGTCCGAGGAGGAGAACATTTTACCGTCGCATATTGCCGAGAGCATCCAATACAGGTTTAAGGTATAATTCTTTTGGATTTTTTGCATAAGCGAAATCTTTTATTTTCTAGAGTATGTGTTTTTTTAAATTTTTTTATTGATTAACCTTGAAAAACAGGCTAAAGTAGTAATTGCAAATATTTTTTGAATCATTATGAGAGAAATCATAACCAGAAGTTCGAAGGAAACCCGTGAATTGGGCGAGAAATTGGCAAAAAAAATCGAAAGCGGCAAATTGGATCGTTTCTTCCGATTGGCGGCGATTATCTGCTTGGAAGGAGATTTGGGTTCAGGCAAAACCACTTTTTCCCAGGGAATATTGAAAGGTTTGGGCGCCAGAAAGCCTTATACCAGTCCGACCTTTATCATAATGAAACATTACAAGAGAGAAAATAAAAATTCCGATAACAATCACATTCAAAATTATAAGGTCGAAAACATTTACCATTTAGACGCATACAGGATAGGATCATCGAAAGATATTATGGATTTAGGCTGGGAAGAAATAATAAAAGATAAGAACGCCGTGATAATTTTAGAATGGCCTGAAAAAGTAAAAGATATTATTCCTTCAGAAAGTTTGGAAATAAAATTCCAATGGGTGGATGAGAGTAGGAGGAAAATAACTACTCTTAAAAGCATAATATGATCAAAATGAGAAAATTCGGCTTATGAAAAATATAAAAATTTCACTTAAAAACATTCCTTTGTTTGTTGTCGTTTTTTTCTTGAGCGGATGCGGTTTTCTCACTCCCGAGGATGATTTGAACGGCAATAACGAAAAAAAAGAGAAGTTTGTCAAGGTTTTGGATATCGAAAAAAAAGAAGCTGTCTTACCTCAGGCTCCCGCAGTAAACCAACAGCAAAAATCGCAAACCCCTCCGCCACCAGCGAAAAAGGAGACGTCGAAAGAACCCGTCAATAAAAAGACTATTGATCCGGAAATGGAGAAAAAAAGTCTGGAGTATGCGGAGAAATACAAAAAAGCCACTATCGTTACCAATCTCGGAGATATAAAAGTGGAATTTTTCAGCGAGGATTCTCCGTTGACCGTCGGAAATTTTTTCCGATTGGCGGAAGAGGGATTTTATAACGGAACCAAATTCCACAGAGTGATAAAAGGATTTATGATCCAGGGAGGAGATCCCAACTCCAAGGATGATGATTGGCTGGATGACGGAACAGGCGGTCCGGGATATTCTTTTAAGGATGAGATAAACTCTCATAAGCTGGTGAAAGGGTCTTTTGCCATGGCCAATTCCGGGGCGGACACCAACGGTTCGCAGTTTTTCATCGTGACGGATGATGCGACTCCCCATCTGGACGGCAAGCACACCAATTTCGGGCGTGTTTTTGAAGGGATGGACGTGGTTGAAAAGATTGAAAAAGTAAATACGGATGATAAGGATCATCCGACGGAAGATGTTACAATAGAAGAGATAAGATTGAGGTAAACTTACAATCATTAAATCCCCCTTTTCCAAAGGGAGAATCTGATCGGCCTTGATTGCTTATTCGTAATTTCGCATAAATTCGTAATTAGTAAAAATTAAAAAGAATGAAAAAAATAGCAAAAATTTCGGCAGTCATCCTACTGGCGATATCTGTCAGCGGATGCGGTTCAGAAAAAGAGCGCCCGCTCAATCCTTTAGACGTCGAAAGTATGGTGGATACATACGAGGATTCCAAGGTGAGGATAAACGACAGCGTTGACAAGCAGAATGAAAACATCAACAAAGCCCTGGAAGAAAGCGGGATAAAATAATATTTCCCGAAATTCCAACTTAAAAAATCAGCCCGGCTAGGCTGATTTTTTGGAGGCGTGAAGTGAAATCAGACGCTTCTTGTCTGTATTATATCACCAACTTATTAAAATACCCAAATAAAATCCGGGATTATCATTGTTTCTTTTTTTCATTTGTATAATTTCCTTCTCGCTTATATACTAAACATATGAAGAAAAATAGCAAAAAGAGATTAATCTTATTGGACGGAAACGCCATAATCCACCGTTCTTACCACGCGCTCCCGCCTTTTACGACCAAAAAAGGGGAGCTGGTAAATGCGGTTTACGGGTTTTCTTCAACGCTTATCTCAGTATTGGATAAATTCAAGCCGGATTACATCGTGGCCACTTTTGATCTGGAAGGACCGACTCTGAGGCACGAGCAATTCAAGGATTACAAGGCCACAAGGGTAAAGGCGCCCGATGATCTTTATGCTCAGATAGAAAGAGTCAAAGAGGTCGTGAGGGCTTTTGGCATACCGATTTACGAGAAACAGGGGTTCGAGGCAGATGACGTAATCGGTAGCATATCTCGCAACTCGCAACTCGCAACTCGCAACTTGGAAGTGATTATTGTTACGGGGGATCTGGATACGCTCCAGTTGGTCGATGACCGGACGAAGGTTTATGCGATGAGCCGGGGAATAAGCAAGGCTGTTTTATATGATGAAAAAAAAGTGGGAGAGCGCTACGAGCTTAAGCCTGAACAGCTCAGAGATTTCAAAGGCCTTAGGGGGGACGCTTCCGACAATATTCCCGGAGTCAAAGGTATCGGGGAAAAAGGTGCGATAAATCTCTTAAAAGATTACGGCTCGCTGGAAGAAATTTACAAAAACATAGGAAAAATCAAAGGAGCGCTAAAAGAAAAGTTGGAAAAAGATAAGGCGCAGGCGTTTCTCTCCAAGGATTTGGGAACGATAAAGACCGATGTTCCGCTGGAATTTGATCTGAAAAAAAGTAAAACGCGGGAATTTGACAAAAACGAAGTCAGGAGGATTTTCCAGGAGCTGGGGTTTTACAGCTTGATCAAGAGGTTTTTTGAAGATGATGGACAAGAAGAAGAGGTTCGCCTCGCTGAATCAGCTCATCCGGACGACCGACGCGACAAGTTCCAATTTAATGGGGTAAAAGACTTCAAATACAGGATGATTGCCGAGGAGGATATCGATGATTTCGTCAGAGAAGTCGAGAAGCAAAAAGAAACGGCGGTTTCTGCAGGCGAAAACGGCATGGCCTTTTCCTGGAAAACAGGCCGGTCGAGCTTTGTAAAAATATGCAAGGATAGTTTGGAAAGGCTGGGAGTCGTCTTGGAAAATGAAAAGATTAAAAAAGTCGGATGGAATCTGAAAAATGAATATAAATTCTTCAATAGACATGGAAAAAATTTACGAGGGATCTATTTTGATACGATGTTGGCTTATTATCTTCTCAATTCCGGAGAAAAGATTGAGATTGAGCGGGCGATAGCCGAAGAGCTGGGAGAAGAATTTAAAGAATCGGACAGCGGACAGATAACCCTTGATTCATTTTCTCAGGAAAAAATCTCGGAAAAATTATCCCAGAAGGTAGATTATATCTGGAAACTTAGAGAAGTTTTGGAGAGAAAAATAAGAGAGATAAGCATAAGCCAGGAAAAGGAAAGGAAAGCACGGTTGATAGATCTATTTTACAAAGTAGAAGTGCCCTTGGTGGAAGTTTTGGCCGAAATGGAAATAAACGGTGTTAGGATAAACAAAATAATATTTGACGGAATATCGGAAAAAATAGGCCAGCGAGTCGGAAAACTGGAAGATGAGATCCAGGAATCGGCGGGCAAAAAATTCAACGTAAATTCAACCCAGCAGTTGCGCGAAATTCTTTTTGATAATCTAAAAATTCCCACTCGGGATATAAAGAAAACCAAGACTGGATATTCCACGGCCGCTTCCGAATTGGAAAAAATCAGGAATGAGCATAAAATTATCGGAAAAATAGAGGAATATAGGGAGCTTTTTAAACTGAAAACCACCTATTTAGATACTTTTCCCGGTTTTATCGAAGAAGATGGAAGGATACGCACCACCTTTAATCAAGCGGTTGCTGCGACCGGAAGATTATCTTCCGAGCATCCCAATCTGCAAAACATCCCCATAAGAACCGATCTGGGAAAAATGATAAGGACGGCATTTGAGGCGGAAGAGGGCAGAATTTTTGTTTCAGCGGACTATTCACAGATAGATCTGAGAGTCATGGCGCATATGAGTGGAGACAAGAAATTAACGGAAGCTTTCTGGGCGGGAGAAGACATCCATACCAAGACAGCGGCGGAAATAAACAAGATAGCCCATTCGAAAGTTACCCAAAAGATGAGGAGACAGGCCAAGGCCTTGAATTTCGGGATTATTTATGGGATGAGCAGTTTCGGGTTTTCCCAATCCGCCGATATTTCTAGGGAAGAGGCGAAAAAATTCATCGATAATTACATGAAAGAATTTCCGGGGGTGGCGAAATTTATAAGGAAAACCAAAGAGGATGCCAGGGCCAAGGGATACGCGGAGACTGAGCTGGGAAGAAGGAGATATCTTCCGGAAATAAACCATCCTAATTTCCAGGTGCAGGCTGCGGCCGAAAGGATGGCGACAAATATGCCTATCCAGGGACTGGCGGCCGATATAATGAAGCTGGCTATGATTGCCGTTTATCTCAGATACAAAGGGAGCGATGATGTAAGGATGATACTCCAGGTGCATGATGAAATAATACTTGAAGTGAAAAAAGAGATGGCGGAAAAAGTTTCAGGAGAAATAAAAGAAATAATGGAAAAAGTTTACAAACTGAAAGTTCCTCTTGTAGTCGATACTAAAATAGGACTTAACTGGGGAGAGCTATAAAAAAGTAGAAAGTAGAAAGTAAAAAGTATCAGGAAGTAAGCGATTGTTACAGTTCCATTAAATGATAATGTAAATCTTTGAAGTTTTAATATTGATTTTTATCCATAATTATTAATTCGTAATTAAAAATTCATGTTTATCAAATCAGCCGAATTTGTGAAAGGAATTACAGGAACGAATGAAATACTTCTGGATGGACGGCCTCAGATTGCCTTTGTGGGAAGATCTAACGTTGGGAAATCCAGCCTTATAAATTCTTTGGTCGGTAGAAAAGATCTGGCCAGATCCAGTTCAAAGCCGGGAAAAACCCAGGAAGTAAATTTTTTCCTCATAAATAACGGATATTATTTTGTCGATCTTCCCGGTTACGGATTTGCCAAAGTTTCCCCCAAGAGAAAGGAAAAGATAAGAAAAATGATCGTTTGGTATCTATCCTATGCCGAATCGAGGCCGAAAAAAGTCGTTTTGGTTGTTGATTCGAAAGCGGGAGCAAAAAAGTTCGATGTAGATATGAAGGATCTCTTAAGAGAGGAGAATCTTGATTTTTTCGTGGTAGCCAATAAGATCGACAAGCTCAGAAAAAATGAAGAAAAAACTAAAATTAAAGAAATTATGGGAAAATTAGGAATGGATGATAGTTCTATAGTAAGTTTTTCTTCCAAGACCTTAAAAAATAGGGAAAAAATAATCAAAAAAATATTTGATTGATTTTAAAAATCCAAGATGATACAATAAAGACAGTTAATAAAATAAACAAAAATATGAAAAAAATAATTTTTCTTACCGGCATATTGATTCTGGCTATAACGCTAAGCGGCTGCGGCCGGAAAAATGGAACAACGGAAGCAAATCCTGCCTTAGAAAACGAAACGGTTCAGGCAGATACGGAAAATAATGAATCGGAGAAAAGCGTCTTTAATTCTATAAAGGAAGCCCTCGGTTCCCAGAAAACTCTCGAATGCACCTTTGTTTCCGGCGAAGAAGATCTGAACGTAGAAGTTAAGTCTTATGTGCAGGGAGAAAAATATAAGACGGAATTTATGGTGGATGGAAAGAAAAATTATTCTGTTTTTGACGGCAAAGTTTCTCATAGCTGGGAAGAGGGGAGCACCCAGGGCGTAAAGATTGACATAGAGTGCCTGAAAAGTTTGGGCGAATCGAGCGAAGATGAAGAATCCGAAGAAAGCCCGACCGAAGAAGAGCCGGCGGATGTTTTTGAGGGAGCGCAGAATGTCGAGTGCCGGGAAACCGGGAAAGCTGATTTCAGCATCCCCGAAGGAATTAATTTTATGGATCAATGCGAAATGCTCAAAAACCAACAAAGACTCATCAATGAATTAGATGGTCAGATTCCGGCCGGATTGCCGAGATTTTAAGAAATTTTAAATAGCAAATGATCAGTAGATTGTAAAAGCTTGCTGCTTGCTACTTTCTGCTCAACGCTTTAAGAGAGGAGGTGTATTATGGAAGAACAAAATATGAATCAAAGCCAAAATCAGCCGACCGATCAGCCGGCTCCGGCCAGCGAACCGCAACAGGCCAATACCGGCGGTGGAGACAATGACGTTGAAAAAAACAAGTTGATGGCCATTGTTGGATATATTTTTCCGATATTGTTTTTTATTCCTTTAGTTACGGAAGCTAAAGACAGTCCGTTCGCAAAGTTCCATGCCAATCAGCAGTTGATTCTCTTGATTTTTGCAATTGCCGTCAATATAATCGGCAGTATATTGCCTATAATAGGCTGGTTTTTGATATTGCCGATCGGATCGATAATGATATTGGTTTTTGTCATCATGGGGGTAATCAATGCTTCTCAAGGAAAAACAAAAGCTTTGCCGTTAATCGGCGGATTCCAAATAATAAAATAGTTTTATTATTTATTGCATGCAACCTGAAACAGGCACCTTTCGAAGTTGTCTGTTTTAGTTTATAATAGAATAGAATTCCTACGAATCTACAAATAGAATACAAATATACAAATAATTTTTTAACAAAACTACGAATATTTTATCTGTCTGTCGGCAGACAGATAAATTTGCAAATAAAAAATCTCAGAAGATTGATGCGGTTTGTGTATTTATAGCGGATTTGTAAATTTGCGGGTTATAAAAATATGAAAAAAACAAAAATAGTGGCCACCATCGGTCCGGCTGCGGAGAGTGAGAAAGATCTGGAAAGGATGATAAAGGCGGGGATGAACGTCGCCAGGCTTAATTTTTCTCATGGAGAATTGAGCTGGCATAGAACGGCGATAAAGAGGATTAAAAAAGTTTCCCGAAGATTGGGAGCAGGCGTGGGAATATTGGCCGATCTGCAAGGTCCGCGAATCAGGATAAGGATAGACAAGGAAGTTGCAGTCAAGAAAGGGGATATTGTCTATGTTTATGAGATCGGCACTAATATGAAGAAATCTAAAAGCATTTCAATATTTTTAGACAAGAAGGGAATAATCAAGGATCTCAACAAAAATCAGGAAATACTCATAGAAGACGGACTTATAAGATTGAAAATAGTGGAAAATAAGAAGAGTCATCTTGAAACGAAGGTGATCGATGCCGGAACGATAAAGAATCATAAAGGGGTGAATATTCCGGGAGCCGACTTGGAAATAGAAGTTATTACCGGAAAAGACAGGCGGGATCTGGATTTTGTCTTGGAACACGATATAGATTTTGTGGCGCTTTCTTTTGTTAAAAACGGAAAAAACATAAAAAAGTTGAGAAGGATAATACGAAGCAAAATAAGAAACAATAAAAATCTTCCCCAGATAATATCCAAAATAGAGAGAAAAGAGGCCATAGACAATCTGGATGAGATTCTTGAGGAGTCCGATGCGGTTATGGTGGCAAGAGGCGATCTAGGGATCGAGATGGATGAAAGCCGAGTAGTGATTCTTCAAAAAGAGATAATTTATAGGAGCATCAGGGCGCTCAAGCCGGTGATCGTAGCTACGCAAATGTTGGGAAGCATGGAGAGCAATCCCCGTCCCACGAGGGCAGAAGTAAGCGACGTTTCCAATGCGGTTATTGATCATGCTGACGCGGTTATGCTTTCCGGAGAAAGCGCCACCGGAAAATATCCTATTGAAAGTGTAGCGACAATGTCTGAGATAATAACAAGAACCGAAGAATCCGCCTACGATGACGTCTATGAATCTCTGCCTTGCGATATCGGTTCGGATTATATGCTGGTGGTTAAAAGCGCTTGCGAATTGGCAAAAAGCTTTAACGCCGAAGCTATTTGCATGATAAGTTTGAGCGGATTTACCGCAAAACTGGTTTCTCATTTCCGTCCGGATCAGAAAATCCTTGTAGCCACCAACAACGAGAGGGTGTGTAATCAGCTGTCTCTTATCTGGGGAGCGGAAGGATATTGTTTTGACAGAAAAGAAAAATTGGAAAATTTTATTGACAAAATGATAAAAGAAGCTAAAAATGATAAGAAGTTGAAAAAAGGGGACAAAGTTGTGATGGTTTTGGGAAGAAGTCCGGAAGGAGAAAAAATGAGATTGGTGGGGGTTAAAAAGGTGATATAATCCGAATCTGCGAATGACATCCGAATGCCTCGAACAGCAATTAGAATCTGCAAATTATATTAGATTGATTTAAGATAAAAAGTGTATCCTTAAAGATACACTTTTGGCTTGAGAATGTTCACCCTCCTTTTCTGAAGGGAGAGTCGTATAAATAAATTTGGAGAGGTCGCATAGCGGTCTAGTGCACTACCTTGGAAAGGTAGCAAGTCTTAACGGGCTTCAGGAGTTCGAATCTCCTCCTCTCCGC
>JAQVJM010000011.1 GCA_028695135.1 Candidatus Moraniibacteriota bacterium
ATCGTAAAATGATCCAGCCCTTCCGCTAAAATTTCTTTTTTCTCATTATCCACCTTCACATCCTCCTTTTCGACTGTTTTGATCTTACTTTCATCATTTAAATCTGCTTCGTTTTCGGCGTAAACAACTTCCACGTTTTCTGAATTAACATATCCTTCGGTCGGCAAAGTCAATTCATATTCAAAAGTGCCGTTTTCCATAGGTGAAGTGATATCCCAGGCCTTATTGGAAAGTGCCCCTAGTTTTTCCACCTGCTCGTCAGAAAGCTCGATCTCTTCCACTGTAATTTCTCCAACGCCACCGTCAATCCGGGTGAATTTTATCTTGAGTCCCGAGTCTTTATACTCATATTCCACGTCTTTCTCAACCGCAATGGTCATCGAACCGTCCTCATTCTCTTGCCATTTTCCGATATTGGAATCTTCTTCAGCCGGCTCTTCTGTGTCAGATCCTTCCGCGCTCGTTCCTTCAGATTCAGTTCCGTCAGATGCGCCGTCTCCGGCTTCTTCCTCGGATGTTCCTTCATCTCCTTCACCCTCGGTTATTGCCGATCCATCAGGATTTTCTCCATCTTCGGCTCCGGTTCCTTCTTCGGATGTTGTACTATCGGGCGTTTCATCGGACGTTTCGCCTTCCGCGCTTCCATCTTCCGAAGATTCTTCGGTTCCTTCATCGCTTTCGGCTTCGGCCGACTCATCTTCCGCGGATCCTTCTTCGGACGATTCCTCTTCAGCCGCTTCTTCTTCAGCTTCCTCGGTTTCATCGGCCGGCTCTTCCGTTTCCTGCGGTTCTTCTTTCTGGGTTTCTTCCTTTTGGAAAGCGGGCTCAGCCGCATCCTCGGCCAATACGAGAAGACCCGGACCGCCTACCGGCTGGAAAAGGAGCATCATCATCAAAAAAACATTTACCGATTTGAGCAGCTGCTCCCGCGTCCTTTTTTTGATCATGTTCATATTTTTATTTGGAGCGCCCGCCCTCCTTGGAAGGATCTCCTAAATTATATAAATTATTCAATTAAAAAAGCGGCAGGACGCCAATTCAAACAACTATCAAATGTTGTTGAAGCGATTTCCTGTCGCCTTTTATTGTCTTCAGCAAAAAATCTCACCCGCATATTTTTTACTGCTCTATTTAATTATACCTGAACCCTACACAAATTTTTTGCATAAATATCGTTTCGCAAATCCTATTTCCATCTTGGACAGCGAAGCAACATACATGCGGCTGAAAAAATTTACCCAACTTTTATAACCTTCAAAAAATTCAAGATGCATCATTGGTAATAAAACTACTTAAACTGCATCTACCTTTTAAGATTAACCTCTTTTTAAAAATAGTCAATAGTTTTACCCTCATTTTTCATCAAAATTATCCAATTTTAAATTATTGACAAATTTCCACTTTTTGGTATCATATCGAGTCTCGAATGATCGGGATAAAAAAGTTATTTTTAAAAAGAAGAAGAAAAGGAGAGGGAAAAGATGAAAAATTTTGAGAGACTGGCTGGCAATACCGGGGATCTGATCGTATTTGAAAACGACATCGAAAATTTGCTTGACATCCTCATCGGCGCAGTGCGGGTTATAAAGGTAAGCGACCAGGACTATATGGGAGAAGCACGATTCGGTCTTTCGCGATTGCACGCAAGAGGCATCGACGACAGTCATGTTTCACGCTTTATCGAAGCCTTTCCCGGAGACACCGTGATACTCAAAGCTGTTCTGGAATCTAAGGCCTTGAGCACCAGGGGCGTCATAAATATCCTCAGGAAAAACAGGTTCGAGCCTTTTCTCTGCGAAACGGCTATAACCAGCTACGCGGATGACGACCTGGCCTCAGCCCTTCTGAAGGAAGTGGAGGATTACAGTCCGCAAATCCTCAGAATTCTCAGCCGGAATTGCAAGATACCGGGTCTTAAAATAGCCTCCGCCATCAGATCGGGACTTGATCCCCGGATCTGCAGAACGGCTTGCCAGGAAGCGGTGGAAATGATCCACGCTATCTGATAATAACAACAAACTCTCCCCTAAGGTTTTGAGGATTTCGCGATAGGTAGTCGAGAACTTCATCGACGCTTCCGCGGATGACTTCCTCAAACATCTTGGTGAGTTCCCGCCCGACCGCAATCTGTGCGTCGGGTTTTTTAATTTTCAAAAGCTCCAAATTTTTCACCACGCGGTGGACGCTGTCATAATAGACGACCGGATATTTGCTCGCCGAAACCTCGCTGAAAAAAGTCTCCCTGCCTTTTTTGTGCGGAGGAAATCCCAAAAAAACGAATTTTTGCATATCCGCCCCCGCTATGCTGATCATGGCCGAAAGGGCGGAAGGTCCCGGAATCGGAACAACTTCGATTCCATTTTTAAGCGCTTCCGCGACCAAAACGTTTCCCGGATCGGATATCCCCGGCGTTCCGGCATCGGTCACTAATGCGACATTTTCTCCATTCAAGAGCTTTCCTATCATCTCATCTATTCTTTTAATTTTGCTGTGCTGGTGGTAGGATATAAGAGGCTTCTTGATTTCGTATTTTTGGAGAAGTTTGGAAGTGACCCGGGTGTCTTCGCAGGCGATCGCGTCAGCTTCCTTGAGGATCCGAAGAGCCCTCAAAGTGATATCCTCCAGGTTTCCGATAGGAGTTGCGACTATATATAACATAAATTTGAACTCAAATCTCAAAATGCAAAGTGCAAAACCACAACTTAAAATTTAAAACTATATATTTTAGTTTTTAGTTGTAGATTTGAATTTTGACATTTTACTTTTGACATTAAAACACAATGATCTTAACCACTCATGCCCTGACCGGAGCCGTTATCGGAAAAAACCTCGACGGTCCTTACCTGATAATAATTGTTTCGATAGCCATCCATTATTTGATGGACACTCTGCGCCATGGAGAATATTTGAACAATAAATCTAGCACGAAAGAGACTCTTTGGAAAGTATTTTTGGATATCTTTGCCGGCTTAACGATAATTGCCCTGATCTTATATTACAATTACAACACTTCGAACAATTTGAACAGCTTCAATATTTCCAACATTTCCCTCGGAGTTTTTTTCTCTATGTTTCCCGATTTTCTTACCTTTCTTTATTGGAAGATGAATTTCAAATTTCTCAAAAAACTTTACGATTTCCATACATGGATACATAAATATCCGCCTTTCTCTCCCCAGCGCGCTTGGAATTTCCAAAATTCCATAAACGACATCTTTATTTCAGCAACGGCAATTGTTCTGCTTCTGTTTTTTTAGGTTCTTTCTTCATCAATTCTTCGACAATGACTCCCACCGCAGTGGCTACCGGAACCGCCAGGATGACTCCTGCCGCTCCAGCCAGTTTGACGCCGATAAGCATCGCCAAAATCACCGAAAGCGGATTGAGTCCGACCGCTCTTTTCATTATCTGGGGAAGGATTATGTGGTTTTCCGCTTGTTGGATGACTATATAGGCGATAAGAACAAAAATCGCTTTTACGGGAGAAACCAAGAGGCTCACGGTCACGGCAATAAATCCCGAAAGCGTAGGACCGATATAAGGAATAATTTCCAAAAATCCCCCGATAAGGGCGATTATTAGGGCGTAAGGGATGCCTAAAAAATAAAGAACCGCAAAATCCAAGACGAAAATCACTCCCATAAGGATCAACTGACCGCTCATCCATCTTCCGATCCTGTTTTTTATCCTTTTGCCTATACGGACTACTTTTTCCCTGTATTGTTCGGGGGTTACGGATCCAAGAAATTTTTCCATTCCGTCCTCTTTTATGGACATATAGAATGCCATCGCCAGAACAACGATGAATGATACGAGCCCCGTCAAAAATCCCACTGTCGTGGAAAAAATATTGAAAGAAGATTCCCCCAGATTGTTTCCCAAATTACCCAATATGTCTTTCTGCCGGAAATCCAGTCCGAAAGATTGGCCATAGATGGAAATTCCTTCAAAAAATTCGTTTATTTTCTGGGAATTTTCCGGCAGATCTTTCATGAACTCTTTGAACTGATGGGAAAGCGCCGGAACGAGGATGGAAAGGGCGGTTGCGAAAAAAGAGATTAAAAATATATATATTATCAAAACGCCTACTCCTCGATGGATCTTTACCCTTCCATTGAACCAGGTCACCAATGGATCGATGGCCGCCATCACTATTATGGCGATGAAAAAAAGCGCCAGGACCTCCCGGATCAAATACAAAAACCAAAGCGCGACTACCACCGCCACGACTTTCAGGATAATTTCGGTTGAAATGTTTATCGTCTGACGTTGCATGATTTAAATCTCAAAGTTCAAATTTCAAATGTCAAATTTGCAACTTAAAAATAAAAAATTAATTATTCCTTTTATTTTTTAGTGTTAATAAACTAGAACCCAGCATATTTGCTATTTCTTCTGCCTCTTTCAGAATTTTATAGACCTCCTCTTTTTTTTCTTTCCCAACTTTAGTTCCATCTCTTAATAAGCATATCCAATACTTTGTCTCATTAGCCGATTTCAATGCTATTTCATAAAATCTTATAAAATCTCTTTTGGAGCTAGCTGACTTAGCTTCAATAACGTTGGCTCCGATGGATGTGCCGGATCTTAACAACTGATCGGAAATTACCCAATAAACTTTTTCATTTGGAAGTTCTGAAGTAAATTTTATGATATCCAATGAAAAATAATAAGCGCGATATTTTACATCAGTTTTTGGATTTAAGTTGTGGTTTTGATTTTTAAATTTTGACATTTGAGTTATTTTCACATTAATTTGGATATGAGTTATGATATCTAACTACAAAATCAACAATTTTTCCAACTTTTCTTTATTATTATGCGGTCCTATGATTGCCAGATTAAGTTTCTCAGGAACGAAAATATCTTTAGCCACCCTTTTTATATCATCGGCCGTAACCTTATCAATCCTTTTAAAAATTTCTTCCGGCATAAGTATTTCATCCTTGATGACTTCCTGATCCGCCAGGAATCCGGCTACTGCGTCTGAGGATTCCAGACTCATGACGGTTTTTCCTTTGATATAATCCTTGGCTTTTCTAAGCTCTTTTTCATCGACTTTTTGCCTTGATATTTTTTTGTATTCTTTAAGGATAGTTCCTATGGTTTTGGAGAGATTCCCATGCTTTACCCCGCACTGGGTGGCCAGATATCCGGCATCCTGATAAAACTCGTTTCCGGTCCGGACATAATATGCCAGCCCCTGTCTTTCCCTTACGCTCAAAAATAAACGGCTGCTCATATTTCCGCCCAAAATAGTGGCGAGAAGAGCAAGAACGTATTTGTCCTTATGCTTATTGTGATACGTCCTTGCCCCCAATACCAGATGGGTCTGATCGGTTTTTTTGTATTTTATCTTAATTTTAGGAACTTTCTGATTTTCTCTGACTTTCTCAAAAACAGGCTTGTCTTTTTTCTTCATCTTGGAAAAATGCTTCCTTATATTATCCATAACCTTTTTTTCATCGATCTTTCCCGCCACGCAGACTACCGTGCTTTCGGGCAGATAATGCTTGCTCATATAATCGACAAAATTTTTTCTTTTGACTCCGGAAACCGTTTTGGGATATCCTGCGATAGGCCTGCCCAGTTTTTGCCTGCCGTAGAGAAGCCCCTCGAATTCATCCTCGATGCTTTGCATCGGCATATCTTCATACATGCTGATTTCCTGAAGGATCGTGCCTCTCTCCCTGTTTATTTCTTTGGATTCCAGCTTGGAATTGAGGAATATGTCGGAAATGACATCCAAAGTCTTACCAATATGTCTTGCGTCAGACTTGGCATAATAAGCTGTCTTATTCTTTCCGGTAAAAGCGTTGAACTCCCCTCCGATAGAATCCATCTCTTCTGATATTATCTTCGTGTTGGGCCTTTTTTTAGTCCCCTTAAAAAGCATATGCTCGATGAAATGGGAAATTCCCGCTTCCGCATCTTCTTCATACCGCGATCCGACTCCCACCATCACCAAGACAGTCGCAGTAGCCGTATCTCTCATCGGCGCAGTAATTACCCTCAGTCCGTTTTTAAGCGTCGTTTTTTTGTAAATCATATTTTAGCTTTTAGGTTTTAGCTTTTAGATTTTAATATATATTTTATTTTTAATATCTACTGTTTATTTTTTAACTCTTGAATATCTGATGAGTCCGGAGCAAGGGATAATTTTTATGCCTTTCTTCTCCAATTCATCTAAAAAAAGATTTACTCCTATGGAATCGGAAGAAATATGTCCGGCAATCACCACATTTATATTGGCCTTCTCCGCCGCTTCTCTGTGTTTTTCGCTTTGGTGCATGGCGAGAATCGTTCCCACACCGGCATTGGCCATCTTTTCATAAATCTTTACCGAACCCTCCGTTCCTCCGGTTATCTCGGTTATGGCAATCTTTCCCGCCCTGTTTTCCTTGTTTCCGGCAAAAAGTCTCGGTCCCAGGCCCTGCTTCTTGGCCTCTTTATATTCAGGAATTTTTTCCAATATCTCTATTACTTCACTCACATATTCCGGCTTCTTATCATCCATCAATTTTTTAAGAAAGGTAGCCACCATATTGTCTGCCGGAGTGTGCACGTTCATGAAACTCATGCCTAAGTTTTTAGCCGCCATGGGAGATTTGAAATGATTTACGGGATTGACGCTCCTGGAAACCTCGCTGATCCTGATTCTCATCAACCCTTCGGCCACATTTATGGGAACTCCGTATTGGGCCAGCACATCCGCTTGGAGCTGCATAACATCGTCAAGATAAGAAAGACCCTTGCCGATAGGATGATGGGCGATAACCGCGTCAGCTCCAAGCTCTTTGGCGATCAAAAGCTCTCCGGCATCGATATCTATTCCCACTAATACCTTTTTTATTTTTTTTCCGGAGTCGAAATGGATCGTCGAATCCATAAAGGGATTGGAAAGTCTCTCCTTGTCGAAATCTTTTTTCTCTTTTTCATCTAGTTTCTGATATTGTTTTTTTATCCTGGAAAGCTTTTTTTCTATTTCCTTTTTCGGCCTGAGATCGTTCTTGATTCCCAGATCGATTGCCATTTTGTAAATTTGTTTTAGATCCATATTTTTTAAATTAATTATTTTATTATAAAAGGAGAAGACGAGCGTCAACTTCTCCATTTTTTATTCCCGAAACCCAGGTTTATCATAACAGCAACAGCTATTATGATCCCGAGGAACAAATACCAGCCGGAAACGGTTACGGCAAGAAGCAAGAGGAAAAACAATATTGCAAATAACACCAAAAGGCTCAGAAAAAAATATGATGCGCCGGCCAGAAATTCTTTTAAAATTATTCTTAAGTCCTTAGGTTCGAAAAGATCATTTTTCATAATATACCTCCTGGATTTTTCCGGGTTCCGCTCGTTTTTTATAAAGTACTGTCATCAACTATCCCAAATTTTTATTAAAAAATCCCTCCAATTCGCCGGCTTTTATCCTCTCTTGTTTCATCGTATCCCTATCTCTTATTGTCACCGTGTCGTCTTCCAAACTGTCAAAATCGACTGTTATGCAGTAAGGCGTTCCTATCTCGTCCTGACGGCGGTATCTTTTGCCGACATTGCCGTTGTCATCGAATTCGCACATAAATTGAGATTTCAAGCTATCATAAATTTCTTTAGCTTTTTTGACAAGATCCGGCTTGTTTTTGAGAAGGGGAAACACCGCCACTTTTATCGGCGCCAGTTTCTTGGGAAATTTCAATACGACTCTCAGCTCCTTTTCTCCATTCTCTTTCTCTATCTCTTCTTCGGTATAAGCTTCGGAAAGCAGAGCTAAAAATGTCCTATCCGCCCCCGCTGAGGCCTCCACCACATGGGGAATATATTTTTCATTAGTATGAGGATCCTGATAAGAAAGGTCTTTTCCGGAAAATTTGCTGTGCTGAGTAAGATCATAATCCCCGCGAGCATGGATCCCTTCAAGCTCCTTGAATCCGAAGGGGAAATCGTACTCGATATCCCAAGCCGCTTTGGCGTAAAAAACCAGATTCTCATGTTCGTGCCATTTGAGATTTTCTTCTTTGATTCCCAGATCGAGATAAAATTGCCATCTTTTTTCTTTCCATTCTTCGAAATGATCCATTTCATCGTCCGGATGGACGAACATCTGCATCTCCATCTGCTCAAACTCCCTTTTTCTAAAAATGAACTGTCGCGCCGTGATCTCATTGCGGAAAGATTTTCCGATCTGGGCGATCCCGAAAGGCACTTTCACGCGCGTCGAATCCAGGACATTTTTAAAATTTATGTAAATTCCCTGGCAAGTCTCGCCCCGCAGATAAACGGGATTTTCTTCCCAATTACCGGTAAAGTTTCCCAGATTGGATTTTACCAAAAGGTTGAACTTTTTGGCCTTGGTGAAGTCCTTGCAGTTGCATTTGGCGCATTCGATCTTGTCCTTGTTTTCTTCCAATAGCTTATTGATCTCCTCCTCGCTCATCTTTTCATCCGCAAAAACTCCGGCTTCTTCCAGAATATGGTCAACTCTTAACCGGGCATGGCATTTCCTGCACTCGATCAGAGGATCGGAAAATCCGGCCGTGTGTCCCGAAGCTTCCCAGACCTTGGGATGCATAAAAATGGCGCTATCAAGCCCTACGATATTGTCATTTTCCCTTACCATCGCTTTCCACCAAGCCGTTTTTATATTATTCACAAGTTCCGTCCCATAAGGACCGTAATCGTAAACCGCTCCGAATCCCCCGTAAATCTCGCTTGAAGGAAAAACAAATCCCCTTCTCTTGCAAAGGGATATTATTTTTTCCATCTTGCCCGCCATAACTCCTTTATCCGTTTTAGCAACAACGGAAGTGCCGGGGGTTCGCCTGTCGTCTTTTTCTTGTTTTTTCTTCATAAATTTTTTGATTTCTTCTGCTTATATAAACAGCCTATCAAATAAAGCGCTTAAAATCAATCGTTTTAAAAAGGCGTTTTTCTTTTTTCGAAAAACGCCTTGACAATAATCGGTTCATTCGAGCAAACTCTTTTTGGCAATTTCGCTCATAATCATATAGGCCAAGATGCCAGAAGAGAGGAAATATCCGATTCCCGTCTGGGAGTTTATCTTTATGAGATAAGCCAGAAAAATCAGCAGAAAAGCGCTGAGAGCGACTATCAGGGGCTTAGGAATCCGGTTGGCGATTCCTTTTCCCAAATGGATGAATTTATGGGTGCTAACTGACAAGACGCTTATCGCGACGGTCGTCGCCCCTATGATTAGGGCACTGTCGCTGACAAGGATAACTCCCATAACTGCCGAAGCCCCGGCCGGACTGGGCAGGCCGAAAAATATATAATCCTTGTGATCCCTCCTTCTTTTATCGATAGTGGAAAATCTTACCAGTCGGATAATGATGGAAAAAAGGAAAGATGCGGCGATTATTTTTATCAATGCCCCTTCTGCGCTTATCCAAACCATTATCGATGGACAGAGGCCGAAACTTATCGAGTCAGCTAGATCGTCCAGCCATGGTCCGGCTTGCGTACCTCCATGCTTAGCCGCCATCCGGCCATCAAAAAAATCAAAGACTTGACCCAGGATGATTATTAGTGAAGCACCTATCAGATTTCCCGCTACCACAAAAAATATTCCGGATATACCGCATAACAGATTGAGCAGAGAAAGAATATCGGCGTAAAACCTGTTTGGTATCAGCTTAAAAAATGCCGAACATGCCGACAATACGGCGCAAATAACCATCAAATGGGAGCTGATATCCGGGATAATCTCATAATTTTTTACGATGAATGCATAAGGCAGGAAGGAAAAAGCGATCAGCGCCTTTACCTTTCCGAAATTATTCGCCGCCAAGGATTTTCCCTGATAAGAAAGGACTTTGCGAACCGCAAATTGCCCGATTGTCTCGAAAAAGATAAAGAAATAAGTAGCCGTAATTCCCGGAAACAGAATGATTACCGGAATCAAATAAGTGAGCTTATCGAAAAGCGGATCGATCTTTTTCCCTTTTTCCGTGACCATATCGCACGCTCTTGCCACCATTCCGTCAACGGCATCCAGAAAGACCGCTATCAGATAAAGCCCGATACCCAGATATTCATGCCCGAAATAATAAAAAGCTATTCCCACCCATGACAATCCCGCTCTTATATAACAGATATTGTTCGGATGGAAAGGATGCCAGCTGACATATTCCCCGCCGGCTTCGGGATATCTTCCGAAGCTATCGCATTTTTTTATTATAGTTTTCTTGATTTTTTCCTTTTTGAGAAAAAAATCAAGAGCAACCAGCCCTCCTGACAAAGCCACCAGGTTTACTATGACAAAAATTAAAGCATCCATTAAGATTCCCCCTCATACACGGTATGATTTTATATTTCAAAGAACTTCAGTTCCATAAACTCTGAAAATCTTATCCGCCGTAAAGCGGAAAAGTTTTATTGCGTTTCAGAATAAACGGCGCCGTAATAATAGCATAGAATATCGCAAGGAGTCATTATGTTGATTTTATATGATTTTTTTCTTCAGAAGAGACATCGGCTCAATATTTTTCTTATCAAATTTGAAATAGTAAATCTTCTTGTGTCCGCCGTGGGCCGATTCGACTTTTTCCATCCTCTCGTCATACATCTCCAAAATTTTTACCGGGTAATCTCCTTTTTTGTCTATGATTTCAATCTCATCATCCTTGTAAATCGCGTTATGAGCCTTTACCCTGTTAAATTTCTGCTTCGCAGAACTCCGACTCGGCGGAGATTTAACAGGGTAAACCTTAACATCATTATCGCCTTCTTCTAATATTTCCCCCACAAACTCATACTCGCTCTCATTATGAGAGTTTTTGAAGTTATGCTCGGGTTCTCTCCCTAATAAGAATCCGGCCGTATATCCACGATGCACAAGGTTATCTAAATTATTTTGCTCTTCAATAAGCGCTTCTTCAAATTTCTTATTTTCAATGCCGTTCTTAATCCTTAATTCATGATTCATAATTCTGGCATATGCCCTAACGACAGTTGCCAGATAATAAACGCTCTTATTCCTTCCTTCGATCTTAAATGATGTAACTCCGGCTCCTATCAGATCTTTTAAATATTCCAATAAATTCAAATCTTTGCTGTTAAAAAAATAAGTCCCCTGATCATCCTCCTCCAGATCCAATTCAAATTCCCCTTGCCTATCCACAATCTCCAAGGTTTTGATTTTTTTCAATTCAGCTTTTTGATTCGTTTGCGATTTGCGATTTGCGATTTGCGATTTGGGAGCGTAGCTCCAACGGCACGGCTGGCTGCAATCTCCCAGATTGGCGCTCCGCCCAGTCATCCATTTGCTGAGGATGCATCTTCCCGAATAACTCATGCACATCGCCCCATGGACGAAATACTCCAGCTCCGCTTCCGGAACCTTTTTGTGTATTTCTCTTATTTCATCAAGCGTCACCTCTCTGGCCAGCACGACCCTTCTGATTCCCTGCTCCCTCCAAAACTTGACCGCCCGCCAATTGGTAGCGTTAGCTTGGGTGGACAGATGAATTTCGGCTTTCGGCAGATATTTTTTGACCAAAGAAAGGATTCCTGGATCGCTCAGAATAATCCCGTCTATGTCTATCTTTGAAAGATATTTAAGATGCTTTTCGAGTTTGCCTAAATGCTCATTGTGAGCGTAAATATTAAGAGTCACATAAAATTTCTTGCCCAGCTTATGCGCATATTCAACTCCTTTTTTGATAGATTTTAAATCAAAAGCATTGATCCGCGCGCGCAAAGAAAAATCCGGAATTCCCGCATAGACCGCATCCGCTCCATAGTGAAAAGCATATTTCATCTTTTCCGGACTCCCTGCCGGCGCCAAAAGTTCCAGTTTTCTCAGTTTATTTTTTTTCATAATTAAAATACACTTAGGATCGAAGCCAGCCAAGCTTCGGCGGACAAGCCCGCCGGTTTCATCTCGCCGCTCAGGCGGACGCGAGTAATTCAAATTTATTTAAATTGATCTTATTCATATTTTATTTTTTTAAATTCCTGCCACACTATCTTATTTTGCGAAAAAGTTATTTTTCGTAGCTGTCGTGCCTGCGAAAGACCGGAGAAAAATAACTTTTTCGCAAAATCCTTATATTTACTAAGTTAAAAGCAGAATGAAACGGATCATTCTGCCTATATTATATTAGTTTGATAAAAAAATCAAAATCGGATTATTTTTCTCCTATTATTATGACTATGTTTTCCTGGCTCTCTCCTTCCGGCAATTCATCAATTTTTTTCAACTCCAATTCTCCGTATACTTCATTTAAAATTTCTTTTATCTTTTCCGCTTCCGCGATAAATTCCTCTTGATAATAAATGACGGTTCCTTCCGTATAACTCCCTACCGCATTTTTTGCTTCTATGCTTTTTATGTCTTCATTTCCGGCAGCTATATCTTCCTTCATCTTTCCGGCCGCTCCGGTCGTGGAGCCGCCATTCAGCACCAATATGCTCGCATCTGAAAAATCAGGTTCGACAGTCTCCCTTGGATTCTCGGATTCGTTTTCAGAGTCCGGATCTGCAACATTATTTTCAGAATTCTCCTCTATTATCACATCTGGAAATTCTTGTTCGACAGGAGCTGGAGCAGCCGCTTCTTGCTTCTTTGCAGGAAAAAATTGATCTCCAATCCCCATTCTTCCCGCAACAAAAGATCCTGCAGCTACCGCTACCAAAATTAAAATATAAAATATTAAAAAAATCCATGATCTTTTAGATTTTTTTTCGGACAAGTATTCGCTCATCATTTCTTCATCACTTTTTTCTTTTTTGTCAGAATATTCTTCATCTTCGAATATCTCTTTTATCTGAGTCGGGGAAAAGCTTTCAGCTTTTTTGTCTTCCGTTTTCTTATCAACAATATCTTTAACTTTTCCTTCTTTTTTAAGCGAATCCATTTCGGCGCCAGCCTCCCTTTTTTCGTATTCCTCCCAAAGGGTTTCCGCTATGCTAGTAGTGCCTTTTTTTATCTCTCCGGAATCTTTTTTTTCATCTTTAATCTCAAAATCATCCAAATTTTCTTTATCTTCTTTTTTCGAATCATCCAAATCGTTTTTTGTGAATAGAGCCATAATTCGTTGAAGCTGGCTCAGCCCAAATACTTGTGCCGAGTCTCTTTTTGTTTTTATATCTTACATTGATATTTTAACAACTGAATGATTTTATGTCTAGCACTCTTTGAAATTAAAAGCTTCTGCCACCGTCTTGGCTATCCTAATTGTCGTAAAATTATCGGAAATATCCGATAAGACTTTGGCGCTTTCTATGTCTCCGGGCTTCAGGCCTTTTTTTCCAAGCAGATTGTCTATTTCTACCAAAAGCCTGTTGCTCAGATCCCTCTGCTCCTTCCACCCGGATTTGGCGATCAAAAGATCTCCCTTTCTTAAGAAAAGACTTATGTTGTCATTTTTGATAATGATTTCCATTTTCATAAATATTATCTCTCTATCTTCTTCCAATCGATATTCCACGGATCGGTTTTTCTTCCCGAAGCTATTTCGCTATGTCCCAAAACATATTTTATATCATAATTTCTATTTATATATCCGATAAGCCGATTAACCGCTTCATATTGTTTTTTTTCGTATTCATCAGACTTGTTGTTGATCATTTCTATCCCTAGAGAAAAGTTATTCACATTATTCCTGCCGTCAGGCGTCTCGCTTTCGCCGGCATGATATGCGATGTTTTTATCCTCGACCAGTCTGTAAATGATTCCCTCTCTGTCTATCAAATAGTGAGGCGACACACCATATTCCTTATATTCGTCAATAAGCTTTTCGACGTCATATTCATCCCCGCCCAAAGCATTATAGGAAGAATGAAGGATTATCGTATCTATGGATCTTTCGGAAGAAACAGAAAATCCCCAACTCACAAGCCTGTTTTTTATATCAGAATCGGACGCGCGCTCCTTTTCTTTTTCATTGTCTTCATCCTCTTTCGCGATTTCCTCAGAATCACGAGCCGCTTTTTCTTCTTCAAATTCAGCGCTGGAATCGATTTTTCCGACAGGACTTTCCGGCTCCTCCGATATTTCAACTTCCTTTCTTTCTTCAGAAAAATATTCACTCTCAGAAATTATATTTTTTTCCTTGGAAGAAAAACGATCGAATAATCCCCACAGCAACAAAAAGGCCGCGGAGATCATAGTCAGCATTGCGATAATTTTTGAAGCCTTAAGATCCATAAGAATAAATTAGAAATATCCTTCGCAACATCCTTTTGATTTTTCCAAACAGTCGCATTTATCGAGATTCAACTCATAAATTCCTCCCGATAAATTGAAAGATTTTTTACCCGACTGAGACAGTGCTTCGGCTACATAGCCGCTTCGCGACCCGCTTCGGCAGATAAAAACCACTTTCTTATTCCAATCAATTTCATCGATTCTCTCTCCTATCTCCGCCAGAGGAATAAGTTTTGAATTTCTCACTCTTACCAGGTCATATTCGTTTCTTTCTCTTACGTCGATTATCTCCAGGTTTTTTCCTTCCTTTCCTATCATTTCTTTAAATTCTTTGCCCTTTATATTTTTAAACATACCTTTTTATTTTAATTTGATTTACTCGCAAATTAGCGATTATAAGACATTTTTAGATATTCATTATCCTGTTGTAATAAAAATTGACGTCGCTGATCCATTTGTTGGCGGCAGCCTGTCCACCGGTCGCTTCACAGCTTTTTCCGCATTTCCAGACAACCATTTTGGACGGGGTATCCAAATTTTGGCCCACCAGTTCCGATATTCTTCCTCCGATAGCACTTACGGCCTCTTCCGCGGAAGCGAAACATCCATATCCCATAGAAGTTCCCAATGTCCCTGCTCCTTTATATCCCCAATAATTATAGCATGTTTTCCCGTTTTTAGACGGGGATCTTTTTCCCCAATCACTTTCTTTCTTCGCTATTCCCACTATGAGTCCGGCTATTTTTTTGTCATATTCTGCGATAAAAGGCGCCATTTCTTCGATAGGATAGCCTTCGGTAATTGAAATCAAGCTGTTTTCAAACTCATTATCTTCAAAATCAGGCATAATTTCGGCATTTTTCTTCTCTTTTTTCTCCTTAACGAAGCTTTCCTTGAATTTATCGAAATACCAATCATCATAATCGGTAATAAGAAAAGCTTCTTTTTCCTCGTTTTCTTTGGCTTCCACCCTTAAATTGGGAGTGAAAATAGCCCCTTGGGTGTAAAAAAAACAGACTGATAGAAGCATCAGAATGGTTAATAATACGTTTTTTCTATTATAATGTTTTTTAGTTTTTTTAAGTAAATTCTTGCTAAAATCCAGCGGATCTTCACCCATAATTTGATTATAATAATTAGCCGTGTTTTTAAAAACACAAAGCCCATACTAGCTAAATGGATGATTTCTGTCAAATTATTTTTTAGAGTTATCCACAGGCCAAAAATGACCAAAAAAGCCCCAGAAAAATGCCCGGGGCTGCTTTTCAAGATTATATTTGAGAAAAAATGCTAAAAACTGTTCAATTTTTTCATATACATATCGACATCACTGATCCATTTATTGGCCGCAGCCTGTCCTCCGGTCGCTTCACAGTCAGAACCGCATTTCCAAACGACCATTTCTTTGGGAGTATCCCTTTTATATTCTTTAATGAGCGTTTTTATCCTTTTTGCTACGGTATCAACAGCGTCTTTCCGGCTATCAAAACAAGTATGTCCTCCCGTTCCCATTCTTTCCCGCTTCTCCCTATAACCCCAATAATTATAACAGTCCTTTCCGTTAAGAACAGGCACCCTTTTCCCCCAATTGCTCTCTTTTTTGGCGATAGCAATCATAAAGGCGGCAACATCTTTATCTTTTTCAAGTATATATTTGAGCATATTTTCTATAGGATAGTCCTCGACCATTTCTTCGGCATTTTTGTTAAATTTTTCAATTTCGCTGTTTTCCAGATAATCGGCAATTTCTTTCATATACCTCTCCTCTTTTTCCTTGTTCCATTCGTCTTCAACCGTCTCGATCTGTTCTGAAGATATGGAAGACGTCAGACTGTCTCCCGCCGAAACCCCCTGACCCAGATATTTATAGATAACGGTCATAGAAAACATCCCAAAGATAACAGCCGCAGCCAAAGAAGTGTTCCACAGCCTTATTATTGAAATCTCTTCAAATAAAGAAAGTTTCTTTCTTTTTATGCTGTCTTTTTTCCTTTCCAGCCTCCTTTTAAGGATTTGGAATTGGATATACAGGACATCTTTCCTGTCCCCCCTGATTTTTTTGTATCTTTCGGCTATTTCATCCGCCCTATAGTTCAAACTGTCGAAAAAACCATCCCTCTCCTTATTTTTTAAGGAAGAATCATCGGCAGAATGAATAAAATAAAGACCGGAATCATTAGTAAAAAAATTCCGGATCTTTGATCCTTTGTAGAACAAAACGCTTCCCGGCTCTTCTTTTTTTCTGCCGGTCGAGGAAAAGGTTATTTCTTTGTATTTTTTTTCTCTGGGCAGTGCGCTATCCATATGAAGACATTTTAGCATAAACACCAAAAACCGCAAAAATTTATCCTAGAATCATTCTTTCGTAACCCTTAATATTTCTTCGATAGAAGTAACACCTTGGGCGGCTTTTATAAATCCGTCTTCTATCATGGTAAGCATCCCTTTTTCCTTGGCTATTTTCTCTATGGTTTCGGTCGAGGAAGCCTGGGTTATCAATTTTTCGATGTCTTCATCCACCTCCAAAACCTCATAAATTCCGATTCTTCCTTTATATCCTTCATTATTGCATCTTTTGCATCCTTTGGGACGACAAAATTTTATCGACTCCCAGCTGTTTCCAGATATTTTTCCTTTCAGATCTTTGGATTTAACGAGGATATCCAGCATTCTTTCTGTATCGAAATTATCTTCCAACGTTTTTTTCTCTTTCTGGCTTATAGTGTATTCAACGGAACATTCTGGACAGAGCTTTCGCACCAAACGCTGGGCGATAACCACATTGGTCGTAGAGGCCACCAGGAATGGTTCGGCTCCCATATCCAAAAGTCTGGGAATGGTCGCGGAAGCGCTGTTGGTGTGGAGGGTAGAAAGAACCAGATGCCCTGTCATTGCCGCATGCATTGAAATCTCCATAGTTTCATTATCTCTGATTTCCCCGACCATTATTATATCCGGATCCTGCCTGAGAAGCGCTCTCAGGCTGGAAGCGAAAGTAAGGCCTATCTTGGGATTTATCTGAGTCTGGTTGATCCTGGGCATCCTGTATTCTACCGGGTCTTCAACCGTGCTTATATTTACGGCTGGAACATTGAGGATGTCCATTATCGTATAGAGAGTAGTGGTTTTTCCCGATCCGGTCGGACCGGTTACCAGGATCATTCCATTAGGTTTTTTAATTTCCCTATGCACAATTTCCAATGCCTCTTCTCTTAGACCCATTTTTTCCAAAGTTAATCCTTTAGAAGACTCATCTAAGAGGCGCATAACTACCTTCTCTCCGTCAAAAATTGGCAAGATATTGACACGGAAAGATATCTTATATCCTTCCTTCTCCAGCTTGAACCTTCCATCTTGGGGTAATCTGTGCTCATCCAGCTTTAAATTGGAAAGAACTTTTATGCGCGCCACTATGCCGGGCATTATTTTTTTGGGCAAAGTCATAGCATCTTTCAAAATTCCGTCCAAGCGGTACCTTACACGCACCTCTTTTTCATCCGGCTCGATATGGATATCGCTCACCGACTCTAAAATTGCATGCTTGATAAGCGTATCCACCACTTTTATCACGGGAAGGTCCTCTGCTTCCTTGGACAATTCATTTTCCGATTTTTTCTTGCTTCCTTCTTTGTTCGCCTTGACTATGTCGCCGGTTATATTTTCAGTATCCTCTTCTCCCATAATATCCCCGAATTCAGCCTTTAAGCTTTTTTCATATTGTTTGAGAATCGTGCTGACACCTTCCTCCGTGGTAAGGCAAGGAAGTATCTTGAGTCCCGTCTTCTTTTTTATGAGCTCGATAGTCTGGAGGTCTTCGGGATTAAGCATCGCCACCTTTAAACCGTCTTCCGACCTGTCGAAAGCCACTATTTTGTATTTTTTGGCAATCGGTTCCGGAATGATCTGCAGAATTTCCGGATTTATCGTCTCCTTGCTCAAATCGACAAAAGGCGTGCCCAGGATATAAGCATAGAGCCTGTGAAGATCGTCCTGGGTTATTAATTCTTTTTCTAAAAGCAAATCTCCCAGGAATTTTTTTCCTTTTTTGGCTTCTTCATAAGTTTCAACTACTTTTTCTTCCTTAATTATATCGCTGTCCAGAAGAAAATCTCTTAATTGTTTGTTTTCTATTCTCATTTTTTTATTTTTGAGATAGCGTCAAAATATCTTTTATTTTTTCCACTATTTCCCTCAGCTGATAGTCGCCCTTCACCAGATAAGTAGTCGCGCCCAAAGACAGCGCTTTTTCTATATCGCTGAGACTGCCCAGATTGGTCAGAAGGATAATGGGAATATCCTTGGTTTTTTTATCTTTTTTTATTTCTTTTATGGCTTCGAAGCCGTTTTTTTTGGGAAGCACTATGTCAAGAAGGATGAGATCCGGCGTTCCACTCTTGGCAGCTTGAACCCCTTCTTCGCCATCAGCGGCAGTCAAGACCGAAAAGCTATCCGCCTCCAAAAACTCCGCCAGGGTCTGGCGCAAAGCGACATCGTCTTCCACTATCAATATTTTCTTTTTCATATCTCAATTCTTTTATCGAACAGCCCAACTGATCGAATGTAAGAAATTAAAAACAAAAATTAAACTACGGGAACGGAAAAGCAAAACTCGCTTCCTTTGCCCTCCACAGTCTTATACCAAATTTTTCCCCCTCCTTGCTCAACAATATTTTTAGCTATATACAATCCCAAACCGGTTCCGCCGACGCTTTTTTTGGAAGCGCTGTCTCCTCTGAAAAATTTCTCGAAAAGGCCGTTTCTTTCTTCATCTGATATTCCTATGCCCTCATCCTTCACGCAAAAAATGACCTTTCCGTTTTTTTCCTTAACCGTAATGAAGACTTTTCCGCCTTCTTTGTTATATTTTATGGCATTTGATATCAAATTATCCAAAACCACCTCCATTTTCTTTTCATCCCCGCTCACTTCCAGATCGCTTCTGAAATTGCTGACAACTATCTCTATCCCCGAATGGCCGGATAATTCCCTATTTTTTTCAATGACCCGCTGGACTATTTCCTTGAAATTTATCTTGTCTTTTCTCAAACTCAGATCTCCTTGTTCTATTCTGGCCACATCCAAAAGATCATTGACCATCCTGGTCATCACCGCGTTGGAATGCTCTATTTTTTTTAGAATTTCTATCTGCTTTTCGCTCAATCCGTCCTTGTAATTCGAAATTATCAGTTCGATATCCCATCCTATCCCTGTAAGCGGAGTCTTCAACTGATGAGAAACTATGGAAACGAATTCTGATTTCATCTTGTTCACCTGAGCCAGTTTTTCCATATTGGTGATTATCACGTTTCCGACGCTAAGTATTATGACAGCGACAAAAGACTCGATGACGATCAGATAATCAGCCGACGTCTCGTTGCGGGCGAAAAAGAAAACCGCCGTCATAATAATTATGATTATCGCTCCCAGCATCAGAAACAAGAAGCTCGGCGCCTGCCAGACGCTCACTCCCAGTTCCTTGGCCTGCCTTTTTATGTTCAGATCGTTTTTTATCCGATTCATTTTTATTTTTATATCCTGTTTTATTTTTATAAAAATATTATATCACAAAAGAAATATATTTTGAAATAAAGACCGGCCGTTTTTTCAACAGCCGGCTATCTTTTTATTAAATTTTACAAATATTTCCCTATAAGGCGGTAACGTTCATAAAAAACGTAAGCACTAAAAGGGGAACCAACGAAAGAAGTATTGCGAATCTTCCTTCCTCATTTTGGTCTTCTTCAAATATGTCTTTTTGCAATGCTTGTTTGATCTTTTCCATATTTTTGTTTTTGCCTGCCCCATGATTCCGCATAGGCGGAATTTTGCGGGGGGTTTTAATTTTTAAAATAGGATGTTTTTTATGGGATTTTTAGAATTACTTGTTGTTTTTTATCGGCAAAACCAGTCGACCCCTGCTTTGCAAATAAAAAAATGAATCCTCACCCATGAGAATCCACCCTATTTACGAGGCTCTATCGAACCTTACATATATAATTATACACCATTTCAGGTTAAAAGTCAAACTATTTTTTCCCGATTGCGTGAAGGACGAAATGCACCAAAGACAAGACTAGACTGAAGACAAGCGCCCACCAGAATCCGTCCACAAAAAATCCGTCAACGATCGCTCCGGCTAGCATCACCAGAAGGGCATTGATGACCAAGGTAAAAAGTCCCAACGTCATTATGTTTATCGGAAGCGTCAATATGAGAAGCACGGGTTTTAAAAATATGTTTATGAGTCCCAGAACCACCGCCACGACGAACGCGACATAAATACTGCTTAATTCTATCCCGGGGAGCAATTCGGCAGAAATAAATACGGCCAAGGTTATGAGTATCCAATTAAATATATATTTAAACATATTTTTTTGACATATAACATAAGTCGTGGAATATGAATAATGAGACAAATTCACGCCACACGTTACGCGTTATGAGTTATGAGTTATGCGCTTACATTAATAATGATACTTTTTATTTTTATTTATGACAATAGCCCTGTAAATTTGCTCCGCTAAAATTAATCGCGCCATCTCATGGGGCAATGTCATTTTGGAAAGAGACAGCCTGAAAGATCCGGGAAAATTCAAGGCATCTTCGCTCAGCCCCAGTGCTCCTCCGATCACAAAAACTATATGATCCCGCGAATTTTTATCCAAAAATTCGGAAAATTCCTTTGACTCAAATTCCTTTCCTATTTCATGAAGAATGATAATTTTACTCTCCCGATATTTTTCCAAGGCTCTTAAAATCTTTTCTCCCTCCGATTTTTTTATCTTATTATGATCGGAACTATCAAAAAACGGCTCGGGCCTTATCTCCTCGACCGCGACTTTAGCATAGGGAGACAGCCTTTTTAAATATTCCTCGATTCCTTTTCTAAAATAATCCGTTTTGACGCTTCCGATTGCGATTATTGTTATCTTAAACATATTTTTTAAATATTAAGGCTTTGCGATACGCGTTTTGCGATATTCGTTTCGCGATACGCGTTTTACGATATACGTTTTAATATTATCAGTATCTGTGAATAATAAAAAGCCCGCATTGCTTATTCTGACAAGCGGGCTTCAAAAAAGATCAAGGATCATCTCGGCATCTCTGACGGAATAAAGAAGTTCTTCATACATGTCCTTAAAAACTTCCCTGATCAAATCAATCACCTCCTTTTAAAGAACGATTTTATTTTTTGCAATAATCGGTATGAAAAATACCGAAGGGGACTTATAACAATATCATAACTCCCCATAAAGTAAAGAGGCTTTGCGCTTTTGGAAAAACCCAACTTAAATCTTGTAATGCCCGACCATTTTTTATTCAATTCTTTTTTATCATTCGTAATTCGTACATTTGTATCGGATTCGTAATTCGTAGAGATGCCCCCGAAATCATAAAATTTACAGCCTCTCTCCTTAGCATCCGAAATCGCCTGCCATTGCAAGGCAAAAGTCGCCATAACATTCCGGTAATCGTTATCGGAAGCCCCGTGAAGATATATCGCTGTGTCTCCATAAAAAGAAATTATTCCTGAAGCTATAACTTTTCCATCATATTCAGCTATATACAATTCAACTTGCGGAATCTCCAACATTTTCCTGTAATAATTTTCCGGATGAGCTGATATGCCCTGTCTTTCGGAAGTCAGCTTGGTAAGACGCAAAAAATCATTGATATATATTTTCCCTTTTTTGATACTGACCCCTTTTTTTGAAGCTAAGCGGATATTATACCTGGTTTTAGGTTTCATATCAGAAAGAATTTCTTCTTCTGATTTCGAAATATCTATCATGAAAATTTCTCTCGGCTGCATATCGTGCGGGGCTTTGGCAATCTTATTTTTGATATTTTTTTTAATGAGTTTCAAATCATCTTCGCCCGGCACATCGATCCTGATCCATCCGGTTCTTTCTTTCTCAGCGAGATCAATCAGTTTTGATACCGTTGAATCGTTGGAATGGCCCATTCTCGGAACATAAAAATATCTACCTGCTATCGGGAGAACATGTTCGATAATATTTAAATCAAATCGCCCATCAGAAATCTGATGGGTTCTGTTTCCGACGGATTTCTGGAATCGTATCCACTCATCGGACTGCAAAAAATCATTATCCTTAAACATAATTCGAACCTATAAATATTATTCAAATTCCTCAAATACTATTCTAATCTGCAAATATCATCCGAATTTCTCAAATAAAAATTCGAAACATTCGAATAACATTCGCGGATTCGCATTATACCTACCTTCCCAGCTCCTTGAGCGCGGCCTTTATTTTTTCTTCCACGCTGGCCGATTCTTTCGGAATATTTTTCAGAGCTTCCCGGGATTGCGAAGCGGAATAACCCATAGTCATAAGCGCCTCGACCGCTTCGCTGTCGGAAGTCGCTTGCTCCCTGTCTCCGAGAGAAATATCCGCCACCTTGTTCTGAAGTTCCAAAATCACCCTTTCGGCGGTTTTTTTGCCCACGCCGGAAACTTTTGTAAGGATGCTTGAGTCATCATTAAGAATGGCGACTTGGATGGATTTGGGGTCGGCAACGGAAAGAATTCCCATCGCCGCCTTGGGTCCTATTCCGGAAATGGAAATGAGAAGCTCGAACATTTCTTTCTCCGCCATATCCAAAAATCCGTACAGAGCCAATATATCTTCCCGGACATAGGTATAAATATGAAGAACGATCTCGTCCTTCCCGGCTAATTTTCCGAAAGTAAAATCAGACAAAAAAACCTTATACCCGATATCGTTCACATCCACTATTACCCAGTTGTCCTGAAAATGCTCGATTTTACCCTTTAATTTAGCAATCATAAAAAAATAAAATGATATCTTTTCGCCTCATGCTTTATGATATAGCACTCTTGCCAAAAAATCCAGCCTGTGCTACAAATGATAAGGTAATTATAAGTTTAAATTGAAAAAATTCGGAATTGATTCGAATTGATTCGAACTCTAATTAGAATATGCCGATCAAAAAATCTGCCAAAAAATATATGCGAGTCACTACCCGGAAGACCTTGAAAAATAAGAAGGTCACCGGAATATATCGGAATGCCATTAAGAAGACCCGCAAGGCTGTCACGGAAAAAAACGCCGCGCAAGCCGGGGAGTGGCTCAAAAAGACCATCAAAGCTCTCGATAAAGCCGTTCAGAAAAAAATTCTAAAGGGAAATACGGCTGCCAGATATAAATCGAGGCTGAATAAGGCGGTAAAAAATATTTCCAAAAAATAATATAAAAAACATCTTCTCCAAAGAAGATGTTTTTTTGCCGGAAAGAAATTAAAATTTTATTATAAATTTTTCCAGAGCTTCTTCTATTTTTTCTTCTCCGGTTTTTGATTTTTCGTCCAAGCTTTCTAACTGTCTATAAATTTTTTTCAAATCAATAAAAGATGATCCCCTAAGCTGGCTTAGGCCCTTCTGAACGACAAAAGGATGGAGTTTCGTCTCTCTGGTTATGATGTTTTTATCATTTATTCCTTTGAAATAAAAACTTCCAATTTTCAAAAGATTTCTGAATTGATAAATATACATGGAAAGGATATAAAAAGGATCATCCCCGTTTTCCAATTGGCCATAAAATAATTTTAGCGCCCTGTTTTTGTTCCGCGAGCTTAACGCTTCTATGGTTTCAAAAATATTGGATTCTATTTTCGACCTGACGAACAAATCGACATCTTCGACTTTTATTTCCTTTTTTGGAGAAAAGTTGACCAATTTCTCAATTTCATTGCTCATCTTTTGCAGATCGTCTCCGACAAAGCTTACCAGCTTTTCCAGAGCGCTTCTACTTATTTTTGATCCTCTTTCTTCCGCTCTTTTTTCGACCCATTTAAGAAGACCTGCCTCCGAAAACCTGTCGAACCTTTCAAGTTTTCCGATTTTGGACAAAGTTCTAAAAAGCTTATCTCTTCTCTTCGGTTCGCTTTTTTCCCAAAAAATAATATCGGTATCTTCGGACAAAAATTTTTCCTCCAAAACAACGCTCAGTCCGTCTTGAAAGTCTTTATCGGAATGAATCAGCGCATTTTTGAAAATTATCATTTTTTTAGAAGAGAAAAGGCCTGAAGAAAAGATGTCCGATCTTATCTTATTAAGCGATAATTTGTCGTTTCCTCCAAAATCAAAAACCGTCGAATTGGCATCCGACGCGTTTTTTTTAAAAAATTCTTCTTTGAGAGCGATAAGCCTTTCCCAGGATCTGAATTCATCGCTCCCGTATAAAAGCGTAATCATCGGCTGTCTGAATTTTAAATTTTTTTAGTTTATCGGCTCCCAGCGTAAAACCTGTCCCGGCTCCAATATTTCCACCCAGATTTGTCCTGGCACAAACATCACTTCTTCTCCGTTTTCGTCATAAAAGAAGAGCTTGCTTCCGATATCGCTTTTGTCTTTCTTCCAAGAACCCTGATATTCTTTGCCATTCATATAATAATAAGCTTTTCCACTGTCTTTCGTATCAAACCACGGATCTCCCACATTTACGTCATTGTAGCGGAAATTGATCGTTTCGCTTCCAGTTTTTTTGTTTTCCGGAACCATATCCCAAGGATTTTCCACTCCCCTTCCCGCATAATCGATATTGAGGGATATCTGTTCGCTTTCGGCAATCATAACCACGACATTTTTGGGAGCCAGTCTTTTTCCATTGTTCCTATCGGTATCCGCCGTATCTCCCCATGTTCTAAGATAGGAATTCGTTTCTTTATCGTAATCATATTCGACATCGTAAGGCTTGGCAAAAGCCACTCTTAAATTCCCTCCGCCAGGACGCTCTTCCAAAGGAGCTTCCGCTTGATGGGGATATCCGTTGAATTGGCTTTCTTTTCTGAAATTTAAATCATCCATGGCCTGAAGCACGCTTTCCCTGGTGACGTGTCCGGAATCTTCCATCCTCATCCCGGAAATATTGGCCCAATCCCACCTATGGCAATATTTTCCGGAATAAACCATGCAGTCGATATGATCTATTATATTCCCTTTAAGTTTTTCCAAGGCGAAAATCGATCCGCCCCAATGGATAAAAACCGCGTCCAGCCCTTTCGCCAAATGGATATAATCATGCCGGGAACTCCTGATCGCTCCGGCTTCATCGGGAATATCACATATATAAATTCCCATCAATCTCGTGACTGAAGCGGTAAATCCGGGCATCTCTATAACCATATCGGCCTGGGAAAATCCCGCCGCCGGTCGAGCTTGCATATCCGCAGGCTGCATGATGGCAATCGGCCTTTTATCCCAATTATCACAAGCCAAACCGGATATCGGACTTAGATTTCCTTCGTTAAGAGGGACGGCCTTGCCGGATTCCTGGGAACTCTCGGTTGAAATCAGAGAAGTTCTTTTTTTGCGAATGGCATCCCTGGCTACGGTTGAATAAATAATTATTCCCGCAATCAATACCAATCCGACAGCTGCGACTATTTTTTGTTTTTTACTCATTCTTTATTATTACACGATCTGCATCCGGATAATTAGAGTGCCATTGAGATATCAGATTCGGTCCGGCTTTAGCCGTGAATCTAATATGCAAATAAACGCTCCAACAACCCGGACGGATTAAAAAAAATTATTTTTGACAATCGGGACAATAAAAAACGCTCCTCTGACCCATCTTTATTCTTTTTATCATATTACCACATTTTTTGCATTTCTGGCCATTTTTCCTATAGACCTTCAGGGCCTTGTGGAATTCTCCGGGAGCACCCGAGGTATCGCGATAATCACTATCGGATGTCCCTCTCATTTTGATGGCTTTTTTTAGAATCTTTTTGATGGATTTATGCAATATTTTAATTTCTTTTTCACTAATTTTCTCCGATAATTTATGCGGATTCATTTTTGCGTCAAAAAGAATTTCGCTACGATATATATTTCCTATTCCCGCGATGACGGACTGATCCATCAGAACTATCCCTATGGGACTTTTGGCCTTTTTTTCCAAAATTTCCCTGAATTTTTTCAAATTGAATTCCCTGCTCATCGCATCCGCGCCCAATGATTTGATTTCAGGCAGATCTTTGATCTTATCCGTATTTGCAAGAATTATTTTCCCGAATTTCCTGAGATCGGAAAATTCCAAAGTCTTATCATATTTTGTTCTGCGTTGCGCGCTTTGAGTTTTTAGATAAAAAACATGATGGACATATTGATTGACTCTATCGTCAAAATAATTCTTACCCCCACTTTTTACTTTTAACTTTTTACTTTTGACCAATAAATGTCCCGTCATCTTCAGATGGATATATAAAGTTTTTTTGCCCGATAGATCGACAAGGATATTTTTTCCGATTCTTCGCGCACCCAGTATTTTTCTGCCGGCAATCTCTTTTTTGAATGCCTTTAAACTTTTATCTTTTAACGCCTTAGGCCACTCGCTCCAAAAATCGACAACCATGTCGCCTCTTATCTTATTATTCAGATCGTCTACGATCGTTTGCACTTCGGGCAGTTCGGGCATATTGATAAGTAGAAAGTATTAAGTATGAAGTAGAAGGTAGCAAATATTCATCCACTGCTTAATTATAAATATGTTTTTGAAATAAATCAAAATATCGGCGGATCTCCTTGGCAATAGACGAAACAGCGTATAAAATTGAAGTACTATGATAAATCTGCTCATATCTCTTCTTTTTTTATATTTGCCTTTCCAAATAGCGCTAAACCCTCGGGAAGGAATAGACTTGGCATCCGTCAGGGTCATTATACCTTTAATCTTTTTGATATGGCTGATAAGCGGGCTGAAAAATAAAAGGATTTCCATATCCGGAAGCATCGTGACTTTTCTCATTTTATCTTTCTTATTTCTCAGTATCTTTTCACTGGCGACAGCCGGAAATATCGATTGGGGAATGAGAAAGATTTTGTTTTTCCTGTCAATTTTCCCTTTGTATTTCATCGTAAGCGGCAGGAAGATCGCAAGCGTCAGAATATTTAAATTCCTGGCTTGGGGAGCTTTTTTGTCGGCATCCGTGGGAATAGTCCAGTTCTTTCTCCAATTTTTTTTGGGAATAAGCCAAACTATGGCCTTATGGGGAAAAATCATAGTTCCTTTCCTGGGTGATTCTTTTTCCGAGGCCGTAATCGAAAACTCCAGTTGGCTGGTAAACGCGGGAGGCATCACGCTTTTCAGAGCGGTTTCTTTTTTTCCCGACCCTCATATGTTTTCCTTTTATCTGGGAATGTCAGCTTTTCCGGTTCTGGCTCTATATTTTGCGAATGCAAAGCATAGGCATATTTATCTGATTTTATTTTTTGTTATCCTTTTTGCCGACTTGTTGACTTTTTCAAGAGGAGGATACTTGGGAATGTCTGCCGGATTGATAGTATTCATTGCGATTATTTCGGCAAAGGGGGTATTTTTAAAAAAAATTATCGCAAATAAATATCTTCTTTCTTCCATTTTTTCCGCCGTATTCATATTTCTTGCCATTCCCAATCCGATCGCAGAAAGACTATATTCCAGCTTCGACTTATCGGAGGGATCTAATTCCCAAAGACTCACCATTTGGAAAAATTCATGGGATATGATAAAAAAAAATCCCCTTACGGGCGTAGGATTGGGAAATTATTCTTTGGAGTTAAAGCCTTCCGCCGATTACAGGGAGCCTATATATTCCCATAACGCCTATATGGACATCGCGGCGGAAACAGGACTGGTGAACGCCTCTGTTTTTCTACTGATACTGTTTTTATCCATTTACAATTCCATAAAAATTTTTAATAGAGACAATAATTTTATATATTTAGGGATAGCATCCAGCATCACGGTTTTTTCTTTCCACTCTGTTTTTGAAACCGCCATTTTTTCCGTCCACGTTCTGCCTTTGTTCGCGCTTTTTGCGGGCATGGCCAACGCCCAAAATAATGAAAGACGCAATTAACGCCAAAAATTTGATTTATCTATCTATCCTGGGAGCGCCTCTTTATCTTTTTCGTTTTAAAATTTTCGAAATTCCTACCAATCTGTTGGAAATTCTCATCCTTCTGACATTTTTCGTATGGATATCAAGTGGAGGAAAATTTGAAAAGAAAAACGGATTGTTCTTTCCGATAGTTTTGGTCCTTGCAGGAGTTATCTTATCAGCTCTGGCCGGAGGCAATCTTCTTTTAAGCTTCGGGATACTCAAGAGCTGGTTTATCCTGCCTATTTTGTTCGGGATAATAGTCGGAACGGAAATAAAAACCGCAAAGGAAATAGACCGAATATTAGAAGCCCTTATTTTATCCGCTTTCATAGTTTCCTTGATTTCTTTGTTTTATTATTTTTCAGGAAGTTTAACCTACGACAACCGCCTCAGATCTTTCTACCTTTCCCCCAACCATCTGGCAATGTATTTATCGCCGGGATTTCTAGCAGGAATGTTAAAAATGAGCTTGGAGAAAAACAGATCGACACCTGAAAGCATCCTCCGAATCCTAGTACTGGCAGTAATTTTTTCGGCAATTTATCTAACTTATTCCTACGCCTCTTGGATAGCGATTTTTTCGTCATATCTGATCGCCTTGATTTTATTTTCGATATATATAAGGAAAAGTTTCCTACTCAAAAAAATAATTATTTTTTTGACAATACTGGCTATTTTATTATTTCTGCAAAAAGACAGTTCCAAATTGAAAGATCTGACAAGTCTCGATGAAAGATCTTCGATATTTTCGAGAATAATGATATGGGAATCTTCCCTTAAAATACTTTCGGACAATTGGTTGTGGGGGATCGGCGCGGGGAATTTCCAAGAAAAATATTTGGAATACCAGAAATATTTTCCCCCTTATCTGGAGTGGGCGGTTCCCCAGCCCCATAATTTATATCTGGCATTTTGGCTTCAAGGAGGTATATCGGGAATGATCGGATTTTTTTGGCTTATTTTTATCTGGATCAAAGAAAAGGTCAGGTTTATAAAAACTTCAGAAAGCATGAGGCGAAAAAAACTAGCCCTCATATTGCTAGCCATTATCTTTTATATCCTTGCCCACGGACTTGCCGACACTCCTTACTGGAAAAACGATTTGTCTTTGATTTTTTGGACGACAATATTTTGCGGTTATAGTTTATTCAAACTGCACTTCTCCCCAAAGCCATAACCGTTCCGCTTACAAATATTATCGTAGCCACGGTAAGAGCGACTCGAAAAAGGAAAAGCGTCTGGATGGGAATGTTGCTTATGAGGCTGGCCATCGCTTTGGAAGTTCT
>JAQVJM010000012.1 GCA_028695135.1 Candidatus Moraniibacteriota bacterium
GCCCAACCTTATATCGAATAGGAGTTCATCCCGCATACGCTGGACGTCCGGCGGATGCCGAACGAATCCCTCTTCCCCGATAAATAAGCCGAAATTTCTAATTCAAATGCAAACTGCATACAAAAAAAGTTATTTGGGATTGATACTTGTCAATCTTTTTTGTTTTTATGTCTTTTTTGAAACGCTTACATCTTTTGACGGCGGAGGACTTATCCAAAAAGCGGATTCATGGGTCAATTATTTATTTGAAAATAATAGAACCGTCTTTTGGGACAAGATAATGGTAGCTATATCATCGGCTCTGAGCCCCGGAATCTTGTCCTCGCTAGCCATAACCATCTCTATCGTCTTGGCGTTCAATAAAAAATGGCTTCATCTCGCATTTTTGGCATCCGGAATTTTGGGAGGGCAGATCATAAAAAATTTTTTGAAATCCGCCATAGGAAGAGACCGGCCGGAAAATTCACTCCTGGAAGTTTCCGAAAACAGTTTTCCCAGCGCGCACGCCTTGATTGCGACGATATTTTTTGTCGCCGTCTCTTATTCCCTGGGAAATCGGATAAAAAACATCAGGCTGAGATATTCTTTTATAGCCGCAAACTATTTTTTATTTCTGCTGGCGGGACTGAGCAGGGTCTATCTAAACGTCCACTGGCTTAGTGACGTCTTAGCGGGATTCGCGCTCGGAATATTTTGGATGACTTTTTTGGTAATAATTTTCAAAGCTTTCTCCGATTTAACGGGGAAAAAGAGAATTAAAAAGATCAGAAATATCCTAGAGCGCCACCTTGCCTCTTAAAAATCATAGTTAAGCGTTTTTCCCTCTCGGCTATATAAAAAAGCGCTTTTAAAGGCGCTTTTTTGCAAATTTAATTTTTTAAAAGTCAAGCTTGCGAATCATCTGCCGGAAAGTTTTCATCTCCTCCATGCCCTTCCGAAGATTTCGGCGCCCTGGTTTCGCTGATGACGCAAATGTTTCGAAAAACTACGGTTTTCCCGTCTTCTCCGGTTTTGGCATTCTCGGTTATGCCGAAAGAATAAGTCTTGCCCGCTTCCACTCCCAATTTTTCGAAATCCTGCTGCGCTCGGCTCGTTTGGCCGTCCCTCTTGGTCTGGAAAAAGGAATAATAATTACCGTCGGCTTTTATCGCCACTCTGCCGTTTTCGATCTTGATATCTTCCACGGTCAGATCCATGAAATTTATGTCTCCCATTTTTTGTCCGCCCCGCAGCCGTCCGCCCGATCAAACAGGCTGATCCGCTGCCGGGTTTTTTATTTTTAATTATTAAAAAAAATTTAAAAAGAATTATTTTTAATCCTTACAGTGATATTATATCACCATATTTTAAATTGTAAATGTGGATAACTTGAACTATTCCGAATCTCAGGTCAATCATAACACCAAAGTCTTCCCTATTCAACAAAAAGACGGGAAATAAACGGCCAGATCAATGAGTTCCATTGATTTGGCCGTTTAAAATTGAGAATAAAAAATCCCTGCTCCATAGATAGCCATACGATAAGGCTCAAAATATCAAAAACACCCGATTTTATCCGGGTGTTTTCATATAAGATTTCAAAAGTCTTATTTGAGCTCGACTGTGGCTCCGGCTTCTTCAAGCTTCTTCTTGATTTCCTCGGCCTCTTCTTTCTTGACGTTTTCCTTGACAGTCTTGGGCGCTCCGTCAACCAGATCCTTGGCCTCCTTGAGCCCCAAGCCGGTAACTTCACGGACAACCTTGATAACATTTATCTTTTTGTCTCCGGCCGCGGTAAGATCGATATTAAATTGGGTCTTTTCTTCGACTGCGGCTGCTTCTCCTCCGGCAGCCGGAACGCCGGCCATCATCATCGGAGCGGCGGAGCTAACGCCGAATTTTTCCTCCAAAACTTTAACTAGCTCGGAAAGTTCCAGAACGCTCATCTTTTCGATTTCCTCGACAAGTTTTTTGAACTTTGCAGGAACCTCGACCTCTTTGGTCTCCTCAGCTTTTGCTTCAGAAGCCTCTGTTTTTTTGTCCTCGGTCATAAAAATATTTTTTACTAATTACGAATTATGTACGAATATACCAATAACAATAGCTATAGAAAATATTATTAGTATATTCGTAACAGATTCGTAATTCGTAAAGATTATATAAAATTAATTACTACGCTTTTTTCTCCTGGATCGCTTTAAGCACATTGACCAATCCGCGAGTATTTCCGCTCAATACATTCACAAATCCGGATATGGGAGCGTTGAGGCTTCCCACAATCTTTGCCAGCAATTCCTCTTTGCCGGGAAGCTTAGCTAGCGCCATAACCTCCTCGACAGTCATTATGTCTTTTCCGAGCATTCCTCCCAGGATCTTTAAATTCTCGTTAGTCTTGGAAAATTTGCTCAAAATCTTGGCCGGTACCACCTCGTCTTCCGAAGAAATTGTTATCGCCATCTGACCTTCCATGCCTTTCACGCTGGAGTCGATCTTGGCTTTCTTGAGAGAAAGATCGATCAAGCTCTTTTTTATAACCATCAAATTCGTGCCTTCTTTTTTTAATTCCTTCTTAAGAGCATTGATTTCGGAAGCCTTAAGACCTCGATAATCGGAAAAAACAACCGACTTGGAATTTTTAATTTCCTCGGACAAGTTTTTGACTATTTCTTCTTTTTGGTTTCTTCGTAACATATTATTTAGCTTATTAGGTATTAGCTTTTAGCTTCTTAGCTTGACTACACGACTATATTTTATTATTTAATTCGTAATTTCGTATAGATTCGTAATTAGTAGAGAAAAACAAAAAATCTGCATCATCTGCAGACATTTTTCAAAAACACACGTTTTACTTTTTGCGCTATGCGCTCTACGCGAGTTTCCTCGGCAGGACCTATGTCGCGTGAATTTGAAATTATACGCGACCGCCTACTGTCTGCGGATTTACCCATGCGCTAAATAGCGCCGGGTTATCTAATTGTAATTTATTTTATCAGAATTATCCTATCTGTCAACTCCGAACTATTTCGTTTCTTCTTTCTTTTCTTCAGTGGGAGCTTCTTCGGTTTTCGTTTCTTCTTTTGGATTTTTTTCAACCGTTGGAGTTTCCTCAGCTTTCACTTCTTCTTTTGGAGCTTCGACTTTCTCTTCTTTAGGTGTTTCTTCGGCTTTCGGAGTTTCTTCATCTTTCACTTTCTCCTTTTTGCCTTCAGCTTCAGAAACTTCCCCGTCTGTAGCCTTTTTGTCCGCCTTAGCTTCCTTGCCCGCCTTAGCTTCAGCGTCGGCGGGAGCGTCGGCGGATCCTCCGGCTTTCTGCTCTCCTTCTGTCTTTATTTCTTCCCCTTCGGTCTTCTTCTTGGATATTTTAATCTTTCTTTTCTCTCCTTTGATAATTCCTTGGGAAATGAGCAAATTATGTACCGAATCGGAAGCTTGCGCCCCTTGGCTCAGCCAATATTCGATCCTTTCATTTTTAAAAGCTCCTTTCTTCTGCACAGGATCCCAGCTTCCCACAATTTCAACATGCTTTCCGGTAGGAGCGGAGGTATGCTCTTGGACAACAATCTTGAACTGAGGCTTGTTTTTTCTCCCTACCCTTGAGAATCTCATTACTAACATAATTCAAATATTTCTAATTAAGAATTTATAATCGCTAATTACAGTTTAAATTCCATATATAGCTGCAAAATTAAATCAAACAAGCCAAATCATCATTTGGCTGATTGCCATCTATTTATAACTTATTCTAAAAAAAATGTCAACAGCTGATTATTCTTATCCCCTAGAAACATTCAAGAGTCTGTAATATTTCCTCGCAAAATATAAGGTAGCAAATATAAATGCAACCAAAAGAATTATGATTCCCCACATCCACAATGCTAATTTTTCTTTTTGAGCTTTTACCTGAACCACTTCCATTCTTACTTTTCCTTCTTCGGTTAAAGTGTCAGAAATCGCCACTTTTTTGCGGAAGCTCTCACCTTCATGCTCAAAAGCCAATGTGTGCGAACCGATCAAAACCTCCTTAAATGTCGCTATTCCGTCATCATCAGTAACCGTAGTTTGCGGATCTGAAAACAAAGTTGTTTCGAGTCGTGGAATAGGATTCTCGGACTTGTCTAATATTTGAAATTTCGCCTCGGCTAAAAATTTACTTTCATCTTTTTTAAAAATCTCCGTCGTAAATAGTTTTTCTTTTTGCGATTTGGCTATTTGCGTTGCTTTTTCTTTATTGAATTTAGAAGCAACTGAAACGTAGGTATTTATGATTCCTTCGCCTGCAGTGTCAAAAGCATTCATTATGCCTCTTTGTCCCGCCAGAGCCAATCTGTATCCGCCCGAGAATATTCCACTCGCAGTATTTCTTACCAAATCAAAAGTTCTTGCAATAATCGAAGGTTTTTTCTCCGGAACGGTGATTTCGGAAACTTCTTTTTCTGAGATATTTTCTTTTTCTTCTTTTTCTTCGATCATCTCTTCTTTAATATCCTCATCTTCATCTGAAACTTCCATTTCCACTTTTTCGTATTTCCCATTATCCCAATCTTCATATCCGACGAATGAAATCGGGGCGGATTTGGTTGAGATGGAATATACTTTGGAAGTGTCAGTGCTGTCATTGTTGTCGGTAGACCTTATGCGAAAATAATATTTGGTATTAGAATCTAAATCTTTCAAAACGGTATGATGCTTCTTTTCTTCTTTATTATCATCCTTTTCTTCGCTTAAATTTTTGTCCTTGCCGTATCGCACATGGCTGTCGGCGTTGTTGTTGGTTTTCCAATTTATTTCAATTGTCGTGTCAGTCGAAGAATAACGCACTTTGGAGATTTCCAATTCTTCTTCATCATCTTCGTCTTCTTCATCACTGCTTTCGTTGTCTCTCGCAGAAAGAGGAATCCAGGAAGTTTTTACCTTAAAATCAGAATTTGCGCAGACGTTCAAATTTGAACAATTAAAAGCAATCCAGCCGATATTTTCTCCCCAGGCATAACCTGAAAAAACTCCTTCAAAGTCGATTGCCACTCCTCCATTTGTCGGAGCAAAGTTTATGAATCCCACATTTTCTCCCCAAGCGTAACCTGAGAGATTTCCTTCGCCGTCATTGGACACCTTGAAATCTGATGTTGAGCAAGAATTATTATTGCTGCAATTAAGAGAAATCCAGCCCAGATTCTCGCTCCAGGCATATCCTGTAAGCTCCAAGTCTTTCACCATCACTCCTCCATCGCTTGAACCGAAGTTTAGCCATCCGGCATTTTCATTCCAAGCGTACTTGTACTGAGAATCGATATTGTCCGAATCTGTGGCAGTTACATAAATGACTGATGCAAAAACCAAAACCAGCCCGACAGACAACGCTAAAACTCGAGCTTTTTTATTTCTCAGATATGCCAATGGTTTCTTGGAAAAATAACTCATCAATCTATTTTTTCATTTATGTTTTCCTATATTTATTATTAATTTTTTCTTGTTTTTTTGAAAATCCTTGCGCAAGGGAAACAGGTTGCTTTTGGTGATATCAAGCAGATCTCCTCCAATATTAGGAAAAAACTTTTATTTGCCTTAAACATTCTTCATCAATTTTTCATATTTCTCCACCTTCTCTTCAAGTTTTTCTATGCGAAATTCCAAATCTTTATGTGTAAAATTATCCACTCTTTTATTAAGCTCCGCTTTTATATATTTTAACTCTTCTTTGATTTCCTTAAATCCTTCTTCTAAATTCTCCAATCTCATATCGATTTTATCCAACCTATCATCGACTTGGGCAAGTTCATCATCAACTTGAGCAAACCTATCATCAACTTGAGCAAACCCCCTGCTAATCATCAAAGCTAGATCATCGATTGTTGTTTTATTTTTCATAAACATTAAAATTAAATATTAAAAAAATTCTTCTAAATTATACTAAAATTATAACATGAAACAAAAAATCATCAAATCCCAAATCGAGAGAGAGAGAGAGAGAGAGAGAGAGAGAGAGAGAGAGAGAGAGAGAGAGTAAAAACACTTATTTCACTTTCCGAAACCTCCTCAAGGCCTATTATGATTGCCGAAAACGGAAACGGAAAACCGCCAACGCTGCCAGGGTGGAGCTGAATTTTGAAAAAGAGCTTCTGAAGTTGGAACAGGAATTGCAAAGCCGCACATATTCTCCCGGAAAATCGATCTGTTTTGTCGTCACCTATCCAACAATACGTGAAATTTTCGCTGCCGATTTTCGCGACCGCATCGTCCACCATCTTTTGGTCAGCTATCTTGAGCCGATTTTCGAGAAAAAATTCATCCATCACTCCTTCGCCTGTCGCAAAGACAAGGGCGCACACGCGGCAATCAAATTCCTGAAAAGATTTGCCCGGAAGATAACCGGAAATTTTTCCCGTCCGGCATATTATCTCCAGGTGGATGTTGCTGCTTTTTTTATGTCTCTACGGAAAGATATTCTTTTCGACATCATCAAGAAACACACTAAAGATCCGGAAATTCTCTGGCTTGCCAGAAAGATCATTTTTCACGATCCGACCCGGAATTTCTACCGCAAAGGCAATCCGGAGCTCGCCAAACTGGTGCCGAAGCACAAATCCTTGTTCCACGTCCCGAAAGGCCAAGGACTTCCCATCGGCAATCTCACCAGTCAGTTTTTTGCCAATGTATATCTGAACAAGCTGGATCAATTCATCAAACACGACTTGAAAGCGAAATATTATCTGCGCTATGTGGACGATTTCATCCTGATTCACGAAAATCCCAAACAGTTGAAAATTTGGAAAAAACAAATCGACCACTTCTTGCGCGAGGAACTGAAAATCAAGCTTCACCCGAAAAAATCAATCCAAAAATCTGTTTACAAAGGAATAAACTTTGCCGGATTCATAGTCAAGCCGGGATATTTGCTGGTCAGACGCAGAACCGTCAACAATCTCAAACAAAAACTGCATAGATTCAACAGCTCCATGCTTCCGAAAAATAATGAAGAATTTCAAAAATCCTTATACGAAATACTATCAACTATAAATTCCTATTACGGACAATTCCGCCATGCTGACACCGCTCGATTGAAAAAAGATATTTTTTACAAACACTTCGGTATTCTCAAATCATATCTTAAGCCGTCAGATCAATCTCTCAATTCATTCAAAATAAAAACATTTCAACGAAACCGGCATTTGAAAGATGAATGGTTGCCAGAGGAATAAACGCAACGAGAGTCGTTCACCGTTGTCTTAGTATTGTTGTTCGTGTTGCCGTTGTTCAAGTTCACCCGCCATGCATTCTGGGTAGCATTCGAGTTGGTAGTAGCCGACCAGAAGTTGTTGCCAGCGTGGAATTATATTTTGCCATTTATCTCATAACCGAGACCGATCCCGCCAAGCGGGTACGGCCCGAAACAACTAAATACTCTATAAATTTTTGAATTCGAGTAGGCAAAATCGCAACTATTCTTTGCTCGCTTTTTATTCGCCTTATCTTCCAACAAGGCTGAAATAAAAATTCCGGCTTCACTGAAATGTCTTATCTTTTCAAAGAGCTTTGATTTTTGTCGGATTGTTTTTTGGACCAATCCGCCCATCCTTCATTCTGTTTGGAAATTTCTTCCAATATCCTGTTCAAAAATTCCAATCGCTGATTTTTGATTATCTTCAAATCATAGGCCACTCTTACGTAGATCCTCAATCTTTCCAGTTGCATTCTTATTTTCGGAAAATACGGCACTTTGTCCTGTTGTGAATTTATCACGACAATCAAATCCAAAAGATTGCTTGAAATCTCTTTCAGCTTCTGCCCCAAAGTATATTTATATTCTCTGGGAAAATTATGAGTTGTATGATATATTTCCAAATTTAAATCGTAACTTTTTTGGAAAATAGGCAAATGGTTGTAGCGTGCCAATTCTAAAAATAATGAAAAAAATAATCCAAATGATCAAATCACCAAATTAGTTGCCAGAGGAATAAACGCAACGAGAGGCGCGCACCGTTGCCTTAGTACTGGTGTTCGTGAGGCCGACGTGCAAGTTCACCCGCCATGCATTCTGGGTAGCATACGAGTTGGTAGTAGCCGACCAGAAGCCGTAGCCAGCGTGAGGTAGATTTCCCCAAGAGCCGTTGATGTATGCCTGCATAAGTTGTTTTTGATGCGGAAGAATCCAATTGCCATCGCCCAAAGATTCACATCCGGTTTTATCATCATCCGAATCTTCCGGATCTAGATCTTCTTTTTTAACGCACTGACAAGCATCATCACCGTCAGCATCACAAATATCGTTTGCGTCCGGCGTACCATTGCCATCTCCTTCCCCTCCGTCCGGATTCTCTGGAGTCCCTGGTTGATAACAATTATTCGCCCACCACCAATTACGATCGGTTCCCGAATCGAGCCAATCAGACCAAATCATTCCAGTGTCATTGTCCATCCAGCACACATCTCCTGCGCAAGCTGTTGAGTCGTTCGTTCCGCAATAGCTATTTGACGAGGTGCACTGCGTCCAGTTCGCTGAATATGCATCACCTGGCATCGATCCTCCAGAATTATAGTCATCTATTCCTCCTTTTTCCAAAGTATACAGAGCAAAGTCATCCGTCGGACTGGTCGCCGAGCCGTTGAACTGATCCGCCAAAAGCGTTCCCGCCACTCCGAATATGTCGGCTCCGGTCTTTATATTTCCAGCAACCAAATCACTATCACCGGAAACTGTCCCGGTTCCGTCATGATAGCCTTCGCTTATTGTTTGATTAGAAGTCGAAGGAGTTATGTTTTGAGTGCCAATATTTGGAATTGTCCCTGTAATTTCCGCTCCGTCCACCCATGCAATTTTGCCGGAAAGAATTTCTCCCGCCGTAGCATCTCCCGATGAGGTGTTTACCACGTTCGTGTTTCCGTCGATTCCAAAAAGATTCACTCCACTTCGGATGTTCGCGCTCAAAAGATCCGCGTCGCCCGAAACATATCCAGTTCCGTCGTGGTAACCCAAAGAAATGGCTTGATCCGCAGTTCCGGGCGTGAAAATTTCCTGCCCGATATTGGGCATCGTGCCGGTCTGCAAATTCCAGTCAGATTGTATTGACCCGAAAAAAGTCTGTCCCGCCAAAACATTGGCCACTCCCGCCGTTCCACCGCTTGGAAGAAGATTTCCGGCGATTCCGAGATAGCTCGTTCCTGATTTCACTTTATCCGCCTCAACAGTCGGGATGGCTTCATAGATCTCTTTCAAGGTGCGCAGACTCCCCGCCGGATCGGCGCTCGGCGCAAAATCATGATCCGCCTCGGTCGCCGCCTGATTGGTTGTCAATCGTTCATAGATGTCCCCGAGCGTATACATCGTCGAAGCCGGACTCCCCGGCGAGTCCAAATTCCCCGCCCTCACCGCCGAAAAACTCACCAAAGCCACAAGGCTCACGATAACAACATCTCTTCTGAGGTTCTTTTTTGATAGAAATATTTTTTTCATAGTTTTTTGCTACTTCCCACAAATTTACAAATCTTTTAATTTGCAGTTCTATTAATTTTTTTATTTTTAAGAAAACTTCATAAAAACTAGGAGATTATCCATCCCCGAAGTATAAAATTTACTTTTTTTTATTATAAAACATTATCCCTGTCAAGACAACCTTTTGTAAAATTAAAACCATAATTCAGCACCTGTTATGATTAGGAATAATTCCCGTTAACTATTAAAAAATGAAAAATAGCTAAAAAGGCAAAGAGAAAAAAATCAAAAAAGTGCATAGCAAAAATCTGTCATCCAGTTGCAATTGCAATAAATTGCCAGAATATTCAATTTTTATTTTTTAGTTCTAAATCACCAAATCACAGCTTTCGATAACAGTAAACTTTCTCTTCCCATCTATTTCGGCGCTTTCAAAAACCTGGACGCTTTCCACGGGTAGAAGGATCGAAAAATTTTCCGAAATATCCGGCTTTTCCTCAAGCTTTTCCCATTTATGCTTCCGGATCCTTCCCAAAGTTATGTGGGGTCTGAAAGATTTTTTTTCACTTCTGAATATTCCCAGCTCTTTCTCTATGTTCTCAACCAATTCTTTCAATTCTTCGCTAGCTTCTCCGGTAAACCATACCAACTTGGCGTTTTCATCCCGGGTCGGACCTAGCTCTATCCTATCTAGAGAAACGTCAAACATATCGAAACCGCCGACAGCATCCCTCACGCTGTCGCAGATTCCCATAATAAGATCGTCGTCGATATGGCCCAAAAAGGCTAAAGTCAGATGGAGATTTTCTTCCCTGCTCCACCTGATCGGCAAATCTTTCCATCTTTCTATTTTTCGCATAAGCCTTTTTTTGACTTCATCCGGAAGACTTACGCCGATAAAAATTTTCCTTTGCATAAAAATTTCATTAATATTTATTAGAATAGTAACACTTGTATTATAAATTTCAAGGAAAAAATAAATCCTTTTTCCTCTTGGAAAAAAATATATTCTCCCCTTAGAAAAGGAAGCTGTCCGAAGGACAGAGGGATTTGAAGAAATTTCAAGTTCGAAAGCTTTCCTAAATTTGTAAACAAATTCCTATTTGCAAGTTCTTCAAATCCCCCGTCCGCTTGGGGCGGACACCCCCTTTTTCAAAGGGGGATTTTTAAATATATTTCTCCTTTATTTCTAAAACTCTCAGTGTTAGAATAGAACAAATGAAAAACAGCGATAAATACATCATCAGCGTCGTGCCTTTGACAAGAATTCCGCTTTATCGGGATCAATTCTTCTATTATTCATATTCTCGAAAAATTCCGAAAGGCTCTCTGGCGGAAATTCCTCTCGGAAAAAGAAAAATCGAGGGGATCGTGATAAATAGCAAAAAGGATTTTCCAAGGCTGGGAAATATCAAATTAAAAAAAATTTCCAGAATTGTTGAAGAAAAATTATTGACCGAAGAACAGTTGCATCTGGCGCAATTTATTTCGGACTATTATATCGTGTCTCTGGGAATTGTGATGAAAAGTTTTGTGCCAAGGCGCGTCCGCGCCAGGAGTAAGAATAAAGAATCAGGAATTAAGAATAAAGCAGATGAAGATATTGAATTGACCAAGGAGCAAAAAATAGCAATCGATGAAATTACAAAAAAAGTTTCGCGATACGCGATACGTGATACGCGATTCATGCTATTCGGTCCTTCCTCCTCCGGAAAAACCCAGGTATATTTTGAGGCGATAAAAAAAATAATTAACCTTAAAAATCCCCCTTTGGAAAAGGGGGAATCTAAGGGGGATTCAAAAAGTGCTCGATATATAATAAGTCAATCATCACAGAAAAACTTCAAATCCCTCTCCAGCTCTCCCTTTTCTAAAGGGAGAGAGCGAGATGGACAGGCGCTTGTACTCCTTCCGGAACTTACAATCACATCTCAAGAAATTGAGAGATACGGTGATTTTTTCGGATATGAAAATATTGCCGTACTCCATAGCAAGATTTCTAAAGGAAAATTTTATGAAAACTGGCGGAAAATAAAGTCGGGGGAAGCTAAAATAATTTTGGGAACTCGACAAGCGGTCTTTGCCCCTTTTAAAAATTTAAAAATAATCGTAGTTGATGAGGAGCAGGACATTTCTCATAAGCAATGGGATATGAATCCGAGATACGACGCACGAACAGCAGCGGAAAAGCTGGCCGAAATATTTGAAGCCAAGCTGGTGCTAGGATCAGCTACTCCGAGAATTGAGACATACTTTAAAAGCGACAAGGGACAAGGGACAAGGGACAAGAAAGATTCAAGATATAAATTATTAAAATTATCAAAATTGCCCAAATTGCGAGTTGCAAGTTGCGAGTTGCGAGTTGAGATCGTAGATCTCAAAAGGGAACATTGGCATAATTTCAAAAAAATAAAAAATATATCCCCCATTTCCAAGAAACTGGAAACAGAAATCGCCTGGGCGCTGAAAAATAAAATGCAGATAATCTTGTTCATCAATCGCCAAGGAATGAGCCGTTTCACAGTCTGCGACAACTGCGGAAAGGTTTTGAAATGCCCGGATTGCGATTGCTCCCTTACCTATAAAAGCAGAGGGAATTACGAATGCATCCACTGTAAATTTGAAACTGGTGATTTCCCTCTCTGTCCGAAGTGTCAGGGAATGGCTTTCAGAAACATCGGGCTCGGCACGGAAAAGATCGAATCGGAAGTGGAAAAGATGTTTCCGAAAGCCCGCATCGCCCGCGCCGATTCGTCTGCCATAAAAAAATCGTCAGAATATCAAGAAAATCTATGGAAGGATTTTTCCCGAGGAAAGATAGATATTCTGATCGGAACGCAGATGATCGCCAAGGCCTGGGACGTGGGAAACGTGGGATTGGTAGGGATAATCGACGCAGACAGCTTATTCTCCTTTCCTGATTTCAGGACCAACGAAAACGCTTTTTCTCTTATCCTGCAGGTTATCGGAAGAACCGGACGCGTCGAATCAAAATTCGGAGGAAAAGCGATTATCCAGACCTATCATCCGGAAAATCAAATAATTAGGTGGGCATCGGAAAGAAATTATGAAAAATTTTATGAAGCCGAGATCAAAGAACGTAAAAACCTGTCATACCCTCCTTTTTCCAAATTGATCAAACTGACCTTCCAGGATCATTCAAGATCCAAAACGGAAAAAGAAGCCGACACAATTTACAAAAAATTGGAAGAGGGAAATAAGAGCAAGTCTGCGCAAATTTACCCTCCCCAGGAACCCCTCGGGAAAAAGCTTCGCGGACGCTATCGAAGGCAAATCATCATTAAAATAAAAAAAGGCAAAAGCTTTCACGAAGAACTTAGAAAAATTTTAGAAAGATTAGGAAACGGCTGGATGATCGACGCCGATCCGGCAAGCCTGATTTAGAAAAAATAAAAGAGGCTGTTGGAGTTTTCCATGGAGATTGATGGAATCAATCACGCGACAGCCTCTTTCGAGAGCAGCTCTTCCTTATGGCCCATCGGCCGTCCTTCACCAGAAGGAAAAAGGAGGGTAACCAAAACCTTCCTTGAAGGTAAGTAAGAAAGAGCTGCAATTCGTTTGAAAATATTACATTGTTTTTATAATTTTGTCAAGCAAATTAAAACTCCCGCGCCTAGACTAAAACAGCCTTCTCTGTATAATTAAAAATATGAAAAAAATATTGTATGTCTCCCGACCCATCGCTCCGCCTTGGGACGAGGCCAGCAAGAACTTTGCCTACAATCTGGCCAAAGAGATCGCCTCAAAAAATCCCTCACCACCAACCCCTCTCCCAAAGAGAGAGGGGGATAGCAGTGGTTTCGAAATCCACATGATGACTAAGGGGAAACTTGAGGGATTGCCGAAAAATATAATTCAGGAAGATATCTACACGTCTTCGGAAAAAGATTTCAGGTTTTTGCAAAAGATAAGATTATTCTGGTTTCTTTTTAGGAATGCCAAAAATTTTGACATAATACACTTATTTTTTACGCCGACAAAATTTAATAGTTTTGTTTTGAAAAGGATGCTAAAGCCCTCCTCCTTTAGAAAAGGAGGAGACGGAGGTGGATTTGAAAATAACAATAAACCGGGCAACTCTCAAAAAAACGAAAATTTATCGAATTCCCCCCAACCCCCCTTTTCCAAAGGGGGAGGTGTAAAGATAGTCCAAACAATCGCCACCCTCCGCGAGGATCTTTTTTCGGAAAAAGAACTTAAAAAAATGATATTCGGAGATATTATCGCTACTTACTCCGAATATGCCAAAAATAAGCTCGAGGGATTAGGATTCAAAAATACCGTAAAAATTTATCCCGGAATAGACATCAAAGATTACCAGCCGAAAGAAAAATCCGGAAGTCTTCTTAAAAAATACGGCTTCTCCAAGGATGATTTTATAATAAATTTCACCGGGGAATATGTGAGGCTCGGAGCTATGGATGATATCATAAACAGTTTCATCGAAGTTTCCCAAAAAGTTCCCAACGCCAGGCTTTCGCTGGCCGTAAGGATCAAGAACGAAAAAGACGCCAAGAAAAAAGAAGAAGTCATAAAAAAACTGGAAGAAAACGGCCTGCTTGAAAAAGTCTCTTTCCATGACGACGGGAAGTATGCTATGAGCGATATCTATAATCTTTGCGATATAAGCCTCTTTCCCGTAAGAAATATGCAAGGAAAATTTGATGTGCCCTTGGCAGTCATCGAAGCTATGGCCTGCGCAAAGCCGGTAGTAATTTCCGACATCCCGATCCTCAAAGAATTTTCCAACAAGGAAAACTCCATCCGAGTGAGAGCCGGAAATGTCGGAGACATCACTGATGCGATCCTGACTCTTTATAACGACGAGGAAAGACGTAAGTACGTACGTACTTACGCGCGTACTTACGTAGAAGAAAACTTCAGCCTAGAAAAAGCCGCGAAAAAATATTCTGAGACTTATAATAATCTTTAGATATAATGTAGGGACAGGTTTTAAATCTGTCCCTACAAAAAGATATGATTTATCCGAAATTATCCGCAGATTTAAAACATTCTCATCACGTGAAATAAATAAAAAATCTAAAAATAGCGATTTCCAATGGCAACGTTCCTTTTACGACCACATAATCAGAAAAAGCGAATCATTGAACAAAATCCATGAATATATAAGGATAAACCCGAAGGAATGGCACACAGATGAAAACAATCCGGATCCATAAAAAATACACCATCCTTTCTTTCAAAATTATTTTTGATATGTTAATATTTATGTGTTCTATATCTAAAAACGACAAAAGGCTATGATTGAAAATCCTAACATCATACAAAAATCAGCGCACCTCCAGGAATTCAAAACCGAAAAAATGCAAGTTCCGGCGCTTTTTTTTATGAGCCGGGATCTGCTCCCCCGGGATGACAGTTATGACAAGCTAGAAGATGTCGGATCCAATAAGGAAACACTTTTCCGCAGCCTGATTGCCATGCCCGATGTCTGCTCCAAACCGGGAAGGAAAAATGCTTCCGGAACCACGATCGTTTCCGAAAATTTCATCCTCCCCCAGGTAAACGACTCCGACCCTAATTGCGGAATGCGTCTGGTAAAGACCGACCTGACCGAAGAAAATACGACCTCCGAAGATATTGATAAATTATTTAAGGAACTTGTTAATGTTGTTCCCACCAAAAGATTCGTAGGCACCAAGGTTCCTTTCGGCGTTGTCATAGATATCTGCCGAAAAGGAACTTCCGCTGTCATTGAACACCTCGGGATCAAAACAAAAAATGAAATAGAAAATACCCAGGGGAATGGAAATTTCTTCGGAAAAGAGATGGCCAGACAAGATATTTTTGACGTTATTCCGAAGCTTTATCTTTTTTTCGCAAAGTTCCGCCTCGGGATACTGGGTGCGGCCGGAAATCATTTTTTGGATCTTATGAAGGTAGAAGATATCATTGATCCGGAAATTGCCCGAAAATTCGGCATAAAAAAAGGCCAATATCTTTTTATGATCCACACCGGATCGGGCATATTGGGACAATACACTATGTATACCCACACTGCTAAAAAGAAAGAGCATCTGTCACAAGCTCTTATGGTATATCTTGGAAAACTCACTTTTATGACCAAAAAAAGAAATATCTACAATAAGATGCAAAAGATGATAAAAAAACACATGTCCGGAGACAAATCACTTTTAAAATATATCGCCAGAGGCGCCGACGGTGAGCTTTATATGAACGCCAGAGCAGCCGCTTCAAACTTCGGTACCGCCAATCGCGCAGTTATTACTCATAATATTTCCGAAACTATCAAGAAAGTTCTGGGAAAAGATCCGGAAATGGATCTGCTTTATGATATGCCCCACATTTCAATCACCGAAGAAGAGCATTTCGGAAAAAACGTGTTCGTCCACAGATCCAACACTTCCCGAGCCTACGGCCCGAGCAAGATGCAGAATCACCCGGTTTACAGGGATACAGGCGAGCCGGTATTCATTCCCTCTTCTATGGCCACCGATGCCTACATATGCGTCGGAACCGATGAAAATCAAGAAAGCTTTTATTCCGCTCCTCATGGGACAGGAAAAGGAGTCAATGAAAATGAAAAAGATGTTGCCAGCAAAGAAGAGCTTTTTGAAAAAATGAAAGAAAAAAATATCAAACTTTACAACGCCCGATCTTCGATCGTCATCAAGCAAGACTCGGCCCGTTATAAAAATATAGACAAGGTGATCGAAGGCATCGAAGCTAACAAAATCGCCCATGTCGTTGCCAGAATGCGTCCGGTTTCAGTAATAATGTACTAAATATCATGAAAGTAATTACTATTTCCGGACTCGATGGATCCGGGAAATCGACACAAATAAAATTACTGAAAGAATATTTGGAATCGCAGGGAGCGAAGGTTTTTTATTTTCACGGGATATCTTTTTCCTTGCCCAATAAATTGCTGGATTTTTTCAGAGGGAACGGAGAAAAAAATGAGAAAGACTCCCAAAATAGCGTAACCAGATCCGGCTGGCTCGGAATCCGGCTGAGGAAAATGATCCTGCCAATAGACTTGTTACGATTCAGGATGCTTAAGAAAGGATTGAAAAGAAAAAAATACGATTATATATTGTCCGACAGATATTTCTATGACACAGTCGTAAATATTGAATACCTGGAATCGCAAATCGCAAATCGCAAATCGCAAGAATATTATCCAAAAAATAATATTCCAAGACCGGATATCTCCATTTATATACAGACTGATCCGGATTTAATAATGACAAGAAATAAAAAGGCTCCCGACCAAGGATTGGAATTTCTGAAAAAAAAGAAAGTGATTCTTGACAAAAAAACCGAAATATGGGATTGGATCGTCATTAATAATACCCTTAAGAATAAATTTGAAACTTTCGAAGAGATAAAAAAAATTATCGAAAAAATATAGTTATCCATCCGGTCGCATGCGGACGAATTGGACGCTTTTTGAAAAATTTTAAAGCGGCAGATTCATTCGAGTCAAGCCGCTTTTTTAAATATTTAAGCATTGGAGCTCCTTTTCTTCAAAAGAGGGATTCCTGACTCATACGCCGCCTTTTTTATTATATGGATATTTCCGAAAAAAGGCTTGCCTTGATGTTTTTTTATGAAAAAGCAAATAGAGTCTATGTAGTTCATAACAATTCCACTTTCCAAACTGCCAAAATAAGTAAAGTAATCGAAAGCGCACCAAAAAAAACTCTTTACTTCTTCCCTTTCGGAGGGCGTAACTCCCCAAAATAATGAAGCGAATTCATCGCGATCTGACAATTCTTTAAAAAATTGTTCAAAATTCATCTTTTCCATTTTCTTCCTCCTCGCAGACCGGAACTGAGTTAAAGATGTCTTCATCAAAATTTACTAAACAAAACATTTTGAGCAAACTTTCATCCTCCAATCCATAAATTGCCAAGGCTTTCCCTTTTTTATCCCAAAAACCGTGAGAATAACCATGGTTAGCGCTGATGAATTTTCCATAAACTACCCCGCCGTCATATTCTCCGCTAATATCCCTGTGCACGAGAATTATGGCATCGCCGTTAACAGTTTTTAATCTTTGGCTCACAATATGCCTCCTTATTCAATTTTTAATATTACTATGTTAAAATCAAAATAACCGTCTTAGCCGATAAACATATAATAAAACAATATAGATGTCAAAACAATACCTGGCCAGATCGATTTTTTGGCTCACTATTTCAGAAATAATATTCAATATTTCAGGCTATATAATCCACTCCGGAGTGGGTCGGATTTTAGGTCCGGCAGACTATGGGAGATACGGATTGGTAATAACCCTCACTACCATGATAATTGTTCTTATCGGAAACGGCATCCCGACCGCTATGAGCAAATTTTTGAGCGAGGTATTTGAAAAAAGTCCTTCAGCGATAAGGGCTATAAAAAAACAGGCGCTAATCATCCAGTCCCTTCTCATCGGATCAATTACCATTTTGTTTTTTCTGCTTGCTCCGATTCTTTCTGCCGCGCTGGGAGATCCCAGCCTTACAAAACTTTTTAGAATATCCTCGCTGATAATTCCTTCTTTTGCGGCTGCGTCTTTTTATTTTTATTATCTCACAGGAATTCACAGATTTGATCTCCAGGCCATGCTCAAGACCGTTCGCTCCGTCGCCAGAGTATTTTTCATTCTTATGCTGGCCCGGATATTCGGCATAGAGGGTTCCGTATACGGATATATCGCCGCACCCTTTTTCGTCTTTTTGATCGCTTTGAATATAGACAGGTTTTTCATAGCCGAAAAGATAGAAAAGGCGCCCGACAAAAAAAAGCCGGCCGAATTTCATTGGAAAAAATTGATAAATTACGCCTGGCCCTTCACATTATTCCTGCTTTTTTACGAAATAATGATTTCCATAGACCTTTATCTGGTAAAATCCATCACCGGAAATGACTATCTCACCGGAATATATAACGGCGCTCTCACTGTCGGACGCATTCCTTATTACCTATTCTACGCCCTTACCATAGTTCTTCTGCCGACAATCTCAAAAACAACATCCCAGAATAACAGCAAAGAGACGAGGAAAACTGTCCAAAAGGCTACGCGACTTATGCTGATCCTTCTTCCTATCGGAGCGATTCTTATGAGCATATTCGCCTCGCCTATTCTTTCCATCTTTTACGGAAATGAATACGCCGCCGGAGCCGGATCTATGCAGATATTGGTCTTCGGTGTCTGCGCTCTGACCGTTTTTTATGTATTGAGTTTCGCTTTCTCCGGAGCGGGAAAGGTCGGTATTCCGATGTGGATAGCTTTCGGGGGAATGATAATAAATATAATATTGAGCTATGTTCTGATCCAAAAATACGGAATAACAGGAGCGGCTGCCGCAACCACCATCACATCATTCTTCGTCATGCTGGTCTCCTTATATCTGGCCAAAAAAGAATTCGGGTCTTTCATAAAACTAAAATCCATCGCCAGAATAACCGTTGCGTCTTTTTCGGTCATCGCCATCTCCGTCTTTCTTCCTTCGGGCAAATATATATTTATTCTCTGGTCAATCCTATTGTCCGCCTCGTATTTTACGGCGCTCTATCTTCTGAAAGAGTTGGATAAAGAAGATTTGTCTGTCTTTAATAGAATATTGAAAAAATAACATGTTAAACAAGATAAAAAAAACATTGGGAAATACATTTTTTTTAACTATTCTTTCGACCGTACTGGCGACAAATTCATATTTTTTCATAGAAAGAAAATCAACCAATGCTTTCCCTCTGATCTTTGATAATATAAAAATCCACTATTTGATATATATGGTCGGATTTTTATCGCTTGTTTTTTATTTATACCTTTCAAAAAACAAAAGATTGCTCGAAGGGATAAAAAAGATAAATTTAATCCTTTTGCCGACGGAAATCGTTTTTATCTTGGGCTTGTTTGTTATCCATGATACAACGACCGTGCATTACGTATTTTATATATTTACAGGAATATATATCATTTTCAACGCTCTTCTTTTCATACATAAAAAGGGAATCGAACCAAAGCGAAAAAACCGACTTGACGCCGGAAGCTGGATCAAAAAACAAGGGATAGCATATATCTTCGCTCTGATTTTATCCCTATCGACCTTTGGTTATTTCGGAATAAAAGATATAGAAAATTATGCCGGAGTCGACGAGCCGCTATGGACATTCGACAGGATTCCCTCTTTTTGGAGAAATGTCATGGAAAGAGATTGGAAAAACACATCCATAAGCGATAAGCCTGGGATAACCGTGGTTGAGATTTCCGGAATAGGACTTCTCTTCAGCAATCCCATGGAATATGCCGACCTAGAAAGTTTTAATCCTGAAAAAGATATCCGGATAATGAATAAGGCTTTCCGTCTGCCTCTGGTAATTTTTTGCCTGATATCCCTGCTCGCCTTTTATATATTGATCCAAGAACTCTTGAATAAAAAAATTGCCATCCTCTCTGTCGCCCTGATCAGCACTGCCCCGATTCTTGTAGGGATAAGCCGGATAATCAACCCTGATGCCATATTGTGGGTTTTTGCCCCTCTTTCGATAATATCCTATCTCATATTTCTTGAAAAAAGGAACTGCTTCTGGCTATATGTAACAGGAATACTTCTTGGATTATCCATACTTACAAAATATGTCGCCAATATAATTTACATATTTCTATTTTCGCTCGTTTTTTTGGAATATATTTTTGGGAAAAAAGAAGATACGAAGAAAGAGGATTTTAGAGCATATCTCAAAAAATCTTTTTTTAATTTAATTTCCGTAATATTAATATCGCTGATAACATTTTACATAATTTTTCCGGAAACGTGGGTTGACCCCAAAAAATTATTTACCGGAACAATAATGAGCCAAGCATTTTCGGCAATCGCTCCGATCTTCGCCTCAATATTAATATTCTTAATGATAGATTTTTTAGCTTTAAAAGCAAAAATTATCAAAGTCATATTTGACTTTGGGTTAAAAAAACGCAAGTTGATAGCATTTTCTATTCTCGCAATATTTTCCGCATTTATGCTCATAGTTTTTGTGAATACCTATCTTTCGATGAAATTCATCGATTTTGAATCAATCCTCAGCTCTCCTAAGACATCCTATCGGAACAGCCCGCTATTTTTTATTTTCAGCGCCAATTTTTATCCTCTCTTTTTCGCCTCTCTGCCTATTGTTATTTTGGGAGTGTCCTACTCCCTGATATGCTCTTTTAGAAAAATAACCAAAATAAACAAAGAGTCCAAGATAATAATTTATTTCATATTTTTTATCCTCGCCTATTATTTAGGAACTACCTTTAACGGGGTTGTCTCCACCATTCGATATCAGGTTATGCTCTATCCCTTGCTGCTCATCATTTCCGCGATCGGACTGCATGGAATTATGAAATCGATAGAAAAAAAAATCGCCTTTCGGAACGTCTTTATGTTTTTTTTAACCGCCCTATTGATTGCGGGAATATTTACTTTATACAAAGCCAAGCCGTTTTATCTAGGATACGCGTCGATATTGCTTCCCGATAAATATATTGTCGACACTAAAGATATGGGAGACGGATCATATGAAGCCGCCCAATACCTGAATTCTCTTTCCAACGCCGAAAAAATGTTTGTTTGGACCGACAAGAAAGGGGTTTGTTCATTTTTTGTCGGGAAGTGCGACTCTTTCTATGATCAGAAATCATTCGAAAAAAACGAGGTTGATTATTTCGTCCTGTCATCCGGAAGAGAAAGCAAATTTGTAAGTGTGGGAAGGGGCAGACCGAATCTTCCTTATGATTTCAGCGAGCTGTATGCTTCGTCAGATTACGAGTTCTTTATCGCCATAGGCGAACGCCCCGGAAATTATGTTAAAATTATTTCAGCAGAAAAATTTAAAAAATAAGTACAAAAAAAATGAATATAAAAGATAAAGAAAAGACAATAATATTTTCAATTCTCTTGGCTTCAGTCACGATTTTTTTCTCGTTTGGTTTTTTCCACTTAAGCAAGTTTGAAACTACCGACGAGCATCTTTGGAAATATGATCGAATTGGAAAATATTGGAATTCCTTGAAAGAAAAAAACTGGGAGGGCACCTACATAAATGACAAGCCGGGAATCACAGTCGCCCTTATCTCCGGAATCGGGCTTCTATCGGAGCCCGATCCGAAAGAAAATGAAAAATTAAAAAATATCAGCCCCTCAGAAGCAAAATTATTTGAACAATATGATTACACACAGACTGAAAAAACCAACTTTCGATTCCGACTTCCAGTTCTGATATTTTCAACCCTATCCTTGTTCGCTTTTTTTTACTTGTCTTTTAAGGCTTTTGAATCCCTATATCTTGCTCTTTTCACGACCTTACTGATTTCAACCAATCCCATTCTCCTGGGAATGTCCCAAATTATAAATCCAGACAGTTTTTTTTGGATATTTGGAGGACTATCGGCATTGTCCTATTTGGCACTGATTAACACCAAAAAATATAGATATTTAATCATCTGTGGAATCTTGATGGGATTTGCCCTACTCTCGAAATATACCGCCTTTATCCTTTTTTTGTTTTTTGGCATCTCTCTTCTGGCAAAGATAGTTTTTAAAAACCCTGAAACAGCACTAAAGACAACATGGAAGAATATAGCAAGAGATTCTATTAATATAATGATCATTTTTATAATTTCCATAACTGTTTTTTCGATTTTCCTTCCAGCTGTTTTCGTAGATTCTAAATATCTGTTCAAGGGTATATCGCAATTCTTAAACACAGAAACTTTATTAACAGGACTAGGAGCAATTTTATTTTTATTCTTTTTAACAACCTTCAAGAAAGACATGGCAGGCAGGATAACAAAGAGCATCGCAAAAAAAAGAAGCCTAATAACTCTGATTCTAACCAGTCTGTTATCATTATTAATAGTTATTTCTCTTTTAAATACCTGGACCGGACAAAAATTAGCTCCGGTAGATCATTTGCGTGATCTGGCCTACGCCAACGAACCGAGAGAATTCAGTTTCAAACCACTTATAGATAAAAGATCGATAACAACCTTAAACCAGATTCAGCTTTATTTAATGGAGGCTTATCCCATAATTTTTTCTCTCTCTCCGTTATTTATAATTATAATTTTCATAACTAATTTTATCGCCATAAAAAGAAAAATATCTGACAAGAGCGCCTTAATTATAAGCGCGGTTGCACTATTTTTGCTTTTATACCTTTTCTCGACCATTCACGCTAAAGTTGTAACAAACGCCAGATATTCCATCATAATTTATCCTCTTTTAGCCATTTTCGGATCATTTGCGATAAAAGAAATTTTAACATTTTTTAAAGCCGACAAAATAAAGCATTTTTCTATCGCAAGCATAATCATATTATTTTTAGGAACAACTTCTTTCTTTGTAAATAAGCCTTTTTATTTCAGCTATACCAATTTTCTTCTACCCAAAGAATTCAGCATACATGATTCTTGGGGACATGGCTCATACGAAGCCGCTCAGTATCTCAATTCGCTCTCCGATCCGGAAAAAATAATCATATGGTCCAATAGTGATACTGTGTGCAGATTTTTTGCCGGCAAATGCCTGAAGAGCAGAAAAATAGATTTAGCTGAAGTTGAGCCGGATTATTTTGTCATCTCCAAGAGAGGGGTTCTGAAAGAAAGAAACCGATTCATTCTTCTTAATAATCCCAACGTCAACAAAGACGCCGACTATTATTTTGAGGAAAAATTGAAAAATGATTACGTTTGGAAAATAGAGCTTAATAATCGCCCGGAGAATTTCATAAAAATAATTAAATCGGAATGATTATCGATAAATTAAAGAAATTATTGCCTGAGAAAAATATTTCGAAAAAATCTGTTTTGGCATTTGTGATAATTTTAAGTATCGGCCTTTTTTCTTTCCTGGCATTTTATATTTATAATCAATATTACCCGAAAGAAATTACTCTGGGACTCATAACCGATATCCATGCCGGGGATCAAAAATACAGAGAGGACGGAGACGATCCTGCCAATAACCTTTTCCCCTCGAATTACGAAAAGAATATGCTTCTGGCTTTGGAAAATTTAAAAGATGCAGATATTATAATGACATTAGGAGATAATATGAACAGAGGCGGACGCAAACACGCTCGCAAATTAAAAGAAATCGCTGAAAATTATCCTATGGTTTGGACCAAGGGCAACCATGATAAAAAAAACGAGTTTATGGAAATTTTATCGCCTCAGACATATTATTATGTCGATAAGGGGGCCTGGAGGATAATAATTTTAGACAATTCCGAAAAATACCCGGATGCCGTCGACGATATGGAAGAACATGGTCGGGGATATATCGATAAAGATCAGATGGACTGGCTGGAAAAATCTCTGAAAACCAGAAAAAAAGTGGCAGTAGCGATGCATATTCCCATGCTTCGCCGGAACAATCTGGAGGAATTAAGGCCGGATTATAAGGAACTGGAAAAAATTCTTGCGAAAAGCGGAAATGTCAAGTATGTTTTTTCCGGCCATTTTCATGTCGTTGACTGGAACAAAAAAATTAATGGGGTGAAATATTACATTATTCCCTCTTTATCCCTTGAAAACCATGAGGGGCAATTTAAAAAAATAATATTGAATAATGAATAAAACTAAAAATATATATGCCCTTGTTTTTCTTATAATATTATTCGCTATAATACCAGTCTTAATTTACTATTTTCCCGGCGACAGAGAAGATCGAGAAACTTATAAGATAGGATTTGTCACAGATATCCACGCCTTCAGAAACAAGAAAAATAACTACGACATAGTGCCAAAATCAAGAGCTCCCTTCCTGTTTTTTATTGATCATATGAATAATGAATTTAAGCCAGACTTCGTAGTCCAAGGAGGAGATTTTATAGAAGGAAGATTCAGGGAGGGTCAAAAATCTATTGACGATTTCCTTTTAATGAAAAGATATTACGACAATCTTATTATGCCGCATTATCATGTGATAGGAAATCACGAAACAAGCGGATTTTCCAGAGAAGAATGGTCGAGATTGACAGATAATGAAAACACCTACTATTATTTTGACTACGATCAGTTAAGGGTTATAGTGCTTGACGGAAATGACATTCCGGAAATTTCTCCTGAAATTTTAGCGCCCGGATGCAATCATTACTATATTTCAGACCATCAATTAAATTGGCTGGAGGAAGCTTTATCTGATGCAGATGAGAGAGGCTACAAAAAAATAGTTTTCGTTCATCAATTTTTACTCCATAATCATGAGCTGGGAATAAAGTCTAAAGGAGGAGAAAAAATTATTTTTCCCGACCATGCCAAAAAGATCAGGGATATGTTGGAAAAATATAAGGTTAACGCTGTAATATCAGGACACATCGAAAGATTGTTTTGCGAAAAAATAGACAGCGTAAATTATTTTTCATCGCCTGGTTTTTTTAAGAGCAAAGAAAACGGCATTCTCTGACTTGACTCATTTTCAGAAATTACGCTAAACAAAGAAGATGGTTCTGTCGGTATAAGTTTTTATTATAAAAAAGAGGCTAATGAAGACTATGAGATAATCGAAATTCCATCGGAAGAATTTGAAAAAATTGAAAAATAATTCTAAAAATATAAATGGATATAACAAAAAAAATATATAATTTGAGTTCAGCCGCAATATCTTCAAAAAAAATTAAAAAGTCTGCTTTAATCTTGACAATTGTCATAATCTTTGGGGCTTTTTTGCGCTTCTATGATTTTGGAGATCTGGCACGCTTCAACGCGGATCAGGTTCGCGATGCGCAAATCATAGATGAAATCAGAGATACAGGCGATTTTCCTCTTCTTGGTCCCAAAGCAGGAGGAACGGGATTTAAATTGGGACCAATGTTTTATTATTTAGAATACCTCTCCGGATCAATCTTCGGCTTCTCTCCCCAAGGAATCGCTCTTTTCATTCCCATATTGTCAACGATTTCGATTGGTTTATTTTATCTGGTATTTAGAAATATTTTTTCGATCAATTTGGCTCTCTTGCTTACATTTCTATATTCCATCTCTTTTTATTTCGTAAAATATTCAAGGTTTGCATGGAATCCAAATGTAATACCATTTTTTATACTTTCTTTCATACTGTTGCTCTTTTATATAGACAATAGAAGACAAAATAATTTCATTTATTATATTTTACTTGGATTTGTAATGGGAATCGGGATACAATTGCACACCACTCTCCTGATTTTGATGCCTGTAACGCTTTTATTTTTCATGATATTTTATTTCATCAAAAATAAAAATCTTCCTCTGAAAAAAATGATTCTCTCCATTGCAATAGTGGGAATTTTTAATATTCCTTTTCTATATAGCGACTACTTAAATAAGGGAAAAAATATCGAACAATTTTTTGCAGGAACTCAAGTTAAAACAGGCTCATCTTCATTAATTGAAAATATCGCAAACACCGGACAATTCTTCGCCCAAGGAAGTGCATATTCAATCCTGGGCACAGAACCGAAAAGGAATTGGACAAACGTCCGCAAATTTATAAATTCAAGGGACATGAGCGAATATGCGCTATGCCTATCTTCTTTGCTTGTGCTTATTATCGGGATTTTTCTTTTTATACGAAAAATCCAAAACAATAAGAGCGAAAGGGCTTCTAGATATATCATATTGATGATAATTTCAGCATCTTCCCTCTTGATTTTCTTGCCTATGGGAAACGAACTTAATTTAAGATTTTTTATTACTATTTTATTCCTTCCCTATCTCTTATTGGGTATTATTCTGGAATATGCATTAGAAAGATTTAATTTTAAGATAACCAAAATATTTATCGTCTTGTTAATAGTGATGATATCAATAACCAACTTGGACATGTTTTATAAAGCTTATAATTTGAATGACTACAGGTTGCGGGAGAGCGTTTATGGAGGCATAAGCTTGGGCGAACTTGAAAGTATTTGCCTAGAAATGGGAAGTGCTGCCCAAAAAAAAGATTCTGACCAAAATATCATTTATGCGGGATCGATAAAATCCAAAAGGTCCGTAGAATACATTTGTCAAAAGAAGGGCATCGAAATCAGGTCTTTTGATGCAAAGAGCACACCCTTTAATTCTTTAGTCTTTATCTTGGTAGATATAAAAAATGAAGATAAAAATAAATCGCTCAATAAAGATAATTTTTCTTTTATCGAATCAAAAAAAATAGGCCGTTATAGCCTAATGATTTTCATTTATAATAAAAAAACTGAAACTATTTAAAAATACTGTTAAAAAAATAAAGTCTCGCCCCCTGCTCTCTCAAGAAATCATCTAGCTCGTATCTATAATCCTTGGCTAATTCAGCTTTGCTGTAAGTATCTTTCAACATGCTCTTATCTAAAATTTCCGTTGCTTTTTCTTCCAAAATTTCCGATTTTTCCCTATAGTAATCACTCATGTCGATAATTTTTTCTATTTTATTGCGATTCGATTTTACCAGAATAAGAAAAAATGGATTGGCAGATTCGATTTCTCTTTTTAAAATTTTGTCCTCTTTGCGAATTTTTTCCAATTCTTCAAATATATTATAAATTTCATTTTTCAACTCAGTCTCTTTCTGTTCTTTGGCTGCTATTCTCTCTTTATATTTCTTGAGAACCTCCAGCCTTTCGCTTTCGCTCAAAGTCAAATTGTCTTTTTCCATCAACTCTTTTATTTCCAACTCTCTTTCTTCACCGCTTTTTATGGCGTCATTTTTTGCCTGATCATCAAGTTTGCACGCTGAAGCGAAATTTTTTTCATTATTGCCGGATATTCGGTTTTCCGAAAGTCCGATTGAACCGGCCCAATAACCTTTCGGCCTGCCCTTTCCTCCGCTTGGCGCCTTGCAATCCAGTCCGTATTTGATATTGCCTCCTATTTCATTTTCTCTTATTTCTAAATTTCCCAAAAAATTGAAATCCGTATAATATTGAGCAGCAATTCCGCTAGACAGATTTTTATTAATTGTATTTTCAAGAATATTCAAATTTGAATTTCCCACAATGACTTCTATTCCGCTTTCTCCGTTCTGAGATATTTCATTTCCGATTATATTTCCTTCGACTTCATTTCTCATATCTATGCCTTCTTCTTTGTTAAATTGAACTTTGCTATCCGACAAATAAATATTGGTTTCTTTTCGCAAATACATTCCTTTTCCGTTCGACTCAATCATAGAGCCGCTTATTCTCAGTTTTCCTCCCGCCACGTCTATTCCGGTTACAGAGTTCCTTATAACTGCACCATAAATTTTGACATCGGAATACTTATCGATTTCAATTCCTCCATCGATTGTCAGCTCGCTTATTTCTACATCGCCTTTTATCGTGATTTTTCCTTCTATGACTGACTTTTCTTTATCACTGCCTTTTAAACTTTCTTCTTCCAAAAATATATTTTCTTTGTAAATCCCCTCGGAAATATTTATCTCCTCACATCCTTCCGTTAGCGCACCGCTTATTGTTTTATATTTTTTTAAAAAAATATCCTTATTTTTTTCCTTATTTTCATCATAACTGCCATCCACGAGACAGGATCCCCTAAAAATAATCTCTCGGATTATTTTTCTGCCATTAAGATAAAAAGAGGCAAAAGACAATAGCACCCCGCTAAAAATTATAAACAAAGATATTATTATGAAGAATTTTTTATCTGAGATACTTGCCATATTTTTCCGGCGGATAATAGCAGTGCGGATTAGGATATTCATCCGGATCCAGGCAACATTCCATATCTAAGTGCTTTCCTTTATTTTGCTTGCTTTTTGAGGGCTTATCATTATCCTTAGCGCAAACCAGTCTTCCTAAACTGTCTTTTTTATATGAAACGGGCTTTGGAGCGGTTATTTTTGGAACTGGTTTAGGCTTGGGCCTCACTATTTCGATATTTTCAAAAAATGAGATTGCCTCGAAAAATTCCGGAAGATTGTCCGAGACTTCCACCATCGGATCACCCGAGGCCTCCGCACCTGCTCTGACAACCGGAACTATATTATAAATATATTGTCCCTGGGTAACGCTGAAAAACAACACCGGCTGGAAGCAATCGTCATCATAGGGTATATAAATAAATTCTGCCGGGTATTCTCCGGTTTCTATAAGATGGCCTTCAATCGTTTCGCATCCTTCGGTCTCAGCCGTTATACCATCCTTTAACTTGGGATATTCTCCGGTACTGGTGAGCTCCTTAGTCTTATTTATATCATAGACAGCCACGTCAAATCCGATATATTTATCGTCATCATCGCCCGCTTTGCGAAAACCATAGCGATATTCCGCGCCCGAATCGCCCACAGGGATTCCGGCTATGGGCTTATTCCAGTCCTGAGGATATTTTATTTTAAAACCGTACCATTGAGTCTGATAGTCCTTCCATATTCCTGAGTCGATCCGGCTCTGAATAGAATTTATTTTATTCCTGCTATTATTCTGAAACTCATCGTTAATATGGCTCTTAACAATCATATCGGCCCTAGCCCTCTCCTGCCTCTGTTCCAGATTTTTTTTAAAATATCCGTACTTGGTCGCGCCTACGAGCGATGCGGCCGCGATAACTACGACTGCGATTATCAGGCTGTCCCTTTTTATGTTTTTTTCACAAAAAATTCCTTTGCAGATAAAATCCTTCATACCCTTAGGGTTTCTTTTTTTAGCCATAATTCTTTTTATAGAAATAAATAAATTTCACAACCTTTTAAAGAATATCATAATTTAAAAAGTTGCGCCAACGTAAAAACAGCTCCTCAGAGAGAAACTGTTTTCGAAATGCACGGGGTGTAGGAATCGAACCTACGTTATCGGTTTTGGAGACCGACGTATTGCCACTATACGAACCCCGCAATGTTATTTTTCACCTATTCTTTTTTAATAATCCGC
>JAQVJM010000013.1:0-9644 GCA_028695135.1 Candidatus Moraniibacteriota bacterium
ACGTTATCGGAAATAAATTTATTTTTGTCTTTTGAAAATTGAATAAAAAATTAGAATTGGGCTTATATCACAACCAACAAAAGGAGAAATCAGATGAAAAAGTTCTTTAGGTCTATCAAGTTGTTCTTTAAGATGAAGTTTGGCAAACCTAATTCATTCGCGTTTGTTTCAGAGTCTGATGGGGATCCGGTCGGTCCTGAATTGAAAGTGGGCCATCTCACTTTTCACGATATGGCAGAGTGGGCTTGTCGTTGTCGCTTGACTGAGGAAGTGATTCTCAATGATAACGAAGCCAACGCCATTAGGGTTGTAGGCTTTGAAAGAATTGATGAATACAATGGCATTACCACATTTCAGCCATGTAAAATCTAAAATAAATTTTCGCGGGAGCGCCCAACTCCCGCCCAATTCTAATTTTTTATTACAATAAGGTAGGGCAAAATAAATTTACATCCGATAACACCGAGTATGCGGCTCAAATTTTTTTTATCATATATATTTCAAGGAGTGCAAAATTTTCTCGACCCAAATTCGCTTTTCTCCGTTCAGTGGTAAATCAGGCAAAATTGCGATAAAATAATATTGAGATAATTCAAATAATTAATCAATAAATCCGAAAAGCGAACTTCGCATACTCGGATACGTTAGGCGAAATTGTACTGATCTTTCCTTCTCTTTTTCGACAAAGATAATTAAAATAATCATATGAATGAACAAAACATTCCACAATCAAGTGAGCCTATCCAAAGCTCAAAAAATATTTGGATAACTGTTATCATCATTACAGTAACTACCTTGATTGCTGGTAGCGTAATTTATGCTTGGACAAGTTATTCTGCTAAAACAGTTGAACATAATTTGCGAAATGAAATAGATAGACTAAATACTGAGTTAACAAAAAACATTCAAAACCAGAATGAATTGCAAAGCCAGCTTAAAGAACTGCAAGAACAAACTAAAGTCCGACAGGCCGCAACGCCATTAGAGGAAAAGAACGCTAACGCACCTCAATGGCTAACATACAAAGACCAAGATATTTCTTTTCAATATCCTAAAACATTGTGCGGCACTTCTTGGCAAGAAGAATGGGATACGCACAGTTGCGATGAGGATTGGGAGGTAGAAAGAACTAAAAGCGGTCATTCTTCAAGTGATTATGCGGGCGGTGAAAAATATCCTGTAGGTTCGTATATACAAATCATGCCTTCTTATAGTTCATTTGGTTTTGAATTCGGAGGAGATATACAAATTATTTTTGTCTCAAAAGAAAAATTTGATGAAAATATTTCGGATAAATCACTGCAACAGCAAACAATGCAAAAGGGTTATCAAGTTTATATAGAAGAAGGCATAACAGGATATCCTGCTAAAATTAGCAACTACTATCTAACTAATGGCTCAAAATACATAACAGTAAGCAATAACTTCCCCGATAGATATCCGAAATATTTTTCTTTTTTAATAGATTCAATTGAATTGAAATAAAAAAATCAGCACAACTATCGCCTAACAGCGTGTATGCGGCTCAAGAAAAAGTGCGTTATTAATTTTTAGCGGTTGCACTTTTTATTTCACCCATATTTTTACCCTTTTCTTCTTTTAGAATATAATAAGGTGGCGTGCAAAAACTTCTCATATTCGGATGAATTAACTGAAATAAATTTTTCAGAACTTTATATTTACCCTAAATTATGAAACATATTCATTTGGAAGATTCCTGGATGATAAAAGCCCCTGTTGAAGAGGTTTTTAGCATCATCGCTGATTTTGAAAACATGCCCAAAAATTTTCCTAAAGTTGCCGAGTCAATCACCATCACGAAACAAGAGGGCAATAATTTGGAAATTGATGCCCAAGTAAGATCTTTCGGCATCAGTTTTCCTGTGCAAATGAAAACCATAATCCTTCCGCAAAGAGGCTTTATTTCCGATAATCAGAGTCCAAAGTTCGGCACATCGGGGCATGAGGAGCTTTTATTGGAAAAGGTGAGGGAAGGCACAAGAATCAACTATGTCTACGAGGTGGATATCCATAAAAAGTGGTTGCGAATTGTCGCCAAGCCGCTTATCGGCTGGTTTGCTATGAAAACATGGGAAAAAGCCGTAGTGAATGAACTGAAAAAAATTTTAGAAAAATAGAACGGGATAAATCCGGATAGAAAATTTACATCTGATAATATAGCACATACGGTTCCTGAATTTTTCAAACAATTCCGGAACTGTATAATGATTCTAATTTGATTTTGATTCAAAATTATGGAAATATCTGATCAAAAATCTGAGCAAGAGCCTATTCCAAAAGATATAAGCGCCGAATTCTTAAGTATGGATACTTTTGAATTTTCGGACTTCCTGAGAACCTTGCGTAAAGAGCCGGCACTATCGATAACGATAGATTGGGCGGATGTACCTACAGCCAGAAGACTGAAAGCGTTCTTGGAGGATTTCAGGACGCTTGGCAAGCAGAAAAGGTCCGCCACTATCAAAGCAACCCAAGAACAGCACGACCAGGAAATGAACGTTTTTGCATCCGGAGTCAAATGGGAAAAAGTTTGATATTTTTTCCCGAAATACTTTTTTATAATGTAATAAAAAACTGAGTAAAAATAACGGACACTTTCGTTTCGAAAGTTAAGCGAGGTTTTTTAAAAAAGTAATTTTTATTTCAAAAAAGATTTAAAATCTTCCGGAGGCTTGGCGGAAAAATGATATTTTTTTCCGAGAAGCTCGAATCTTATCTCGGAAGCATGAAGCATCTGCCGATCTGCATTATGCGATTTGCGATTTGCGATTTGCGATTTGAGCTTATAAAGCTTGTCTCCCACGATCGGATGGCCGATTGAGAAAAGGTGGACTCTTATCTGATGGGTCCTTCCGGTTTTGGGAGAAATTTCCAAAAGAGAGAGGCCGTTGTTAAGTTTTTTGACCAATTTATATTCAGTGATAGCTTCCCGTATCTTGGTTTTTGTCTTTTTTCCGGCGATAGTCTGCCGGCGATAATTGGAAGTCCGCGCCAAGGGTTTGTTTATGATTCCGGTTTTTTCTTCCGGAGCTCCATAAACGATTGCCAGATATTTTTTAAGGACTTCTTTTGCTTTAAACATCCTCTTTAGTTCGTCGAATGTTTTTTTGTTTCTGGCAATAGCCAGGATTCCCGACGTATCCTTATCCAGCCGATGGACTATTCCGGGCCGCATCCTTGACAAAGCGGAGCTATCCTCCGTAATCGATGAAATTTCCGGATATCTGGAAATAACTTTATTTACAACAGTATTGAGTTTTTCATTATAATCCGGGTGGACCTGGAGACCAGCCGGTTTGTTTACGGCAATTATATTTTTATCTTCATATATTATTTCTAGCTCAATTTTGGAATTAGGAAATAACTTTTCTTCAGTCTTTCTGACATTGTCTAAATTAATTTCATCTCCAACACACAATCTATAGCCGGGCTTTATCTTTAAGCCGTTTACAAGAATTCTTCCAGCCTTTATTTCACGGGTGAAATCTCCACGGGAAAAACCGCTGAATTTCTTATCAGTTTTTCCGAGTCCGGACAAGAATTTATCCAATCTTTTTCGAATATCTTTTTTTTGCACCGATATTTTCATAATTTTTTCTTGGCGCTTGTCTTATGCCGCTTGTCGCAGCACAGGACTTGCCAAAAATGATAATCCATTATATACTGACAGGCAAGTAATTATTAAGAAAATTTAATATACATAGGATGATTTAATCCTATCAGTTTTCTTGATAATTTCCTATTTGAATATTTGTAAATAGGAGATTTTTTATTCTCTACGAAACTACAAATCTTTTGCTAATCTACAAATTATACAGAAAATCATTTACAATCCGTATATCTGTAGCTGATTTGTAAATTCGTAGGGAAACAAAAAACGCTAATAAATATTAAGGCAGTTTAACGTTTCTGCAAAAAAATGCAAACAATGAGCGCAAAGAAAAACATATTGGATCAGATAGTGGACAATGTAAAAAAGACGGTTGATAAAGATGAAGATAATTCGGCCATGGGCAAACTTATCGAAAAAACTCCCATAGAATTTCCGGAAATCGGGGATGTCTTGGAAGGAACGGTCATAGATGTCTCTCCTTTTTCCGTCCTTTTGGATCTGGGAAGTTTCGGAACGGGAATCGTGATGGGTAAGGATACCAAAGACGGATTAAGAAATAATAAAAAACTGAAAGTCGGAGACAAGGTTACGGCTACTCTTATAGATCTGGAAAATGAGGACGGCTATATCGAACTCTCCATCCGAGAAGCTTCTTATGATAAGGCGTGGGAAGATCTCGAGTCCAAGAGAGACAACGAGGACGTGGTGGAAGTAAGGGTTTTGGACGCCAACAAGGGAGGCCTTATGGTGGAAGTTAACGGTATTGGCGGATTTCTTCCGGTTTCCCAGCTCTCCGGAGAGCATTATCCGAGAGTCGAGGACGGCAATAAGAATAAAATTTTGGAAAAATTGAAAAAATTGGTCGGGCAGACCCTTACTGTTAAAGTGATTGACACTTATCGCGATGAAGAAAAACTTATCGTAAGCGAAAAGGCGGCGATGAGCGAAAAGGAGGAAGCGATGATCTCCAAGCTTAAGGAGGGAGATGTTATCGAGGGAGAGATAAGCGGAGTGGTTGACTTTGGTGCTTTTGTCAAATTTCTACCCCCTGTCTTATCGAAAGAAGATTCGCAGGAAGGGGATAAATTAGAAGGTTTGGTCCATATTTCCGAGCTGGCTTGGCAATTGATCAGCGATCCCAAGGAAATAGTGAAAGTGGGAGACACGATAAAAGCCAAGATAATAGGGATAGACGATTCCAGGATTTCTCTTTCCATGAGAGCGCTGGAGAAGGATCCATGGGAAAGCATAAAAGAAAAATATCAGGAAGGGAAAATTTATCCGGGGACAGTGGATAAGATAAATCATTTCGGAGCTTTCATATATCTGGATGACAATATCCATGGCTTGGCGCATGTAAGCGAATTTAGCGAAATGTATCCCGGAAAAAAGATGGAGGATATGATAGAAGCCGGCAAGGAATATGAATGGAAAGTCCTTTCTATCGAGCCTAAGGATCACAGGATGGGACTGGTTTTGATGGAATCGAGCAGCAAGGTACAAGTGACAAGCGACAAGAAGACCGGCAAAAAGAGCGAAAAGAAAAAAGCGGCAAGCGATAAGGAAGGTGATAAGAAAAGCGATAAGAAGAATGATAAGAAAAAAGAAACTGAAGTTTCTGCTGAAAAGAAAAAAAAGAAGACCAAAAAATCTGCGAAGAAGAATGATAAGTAGTATTTAAGCTGCTATTATAAATTTTTTTGCTAATCATTTTTATTTTTCAAAACTGTTTTTATCATAAGGTATGATTATTTCAATTACCGGGGATCCCGGATCAGGAAAGAGCACTATCGGCAAACGTTTGGCCAAGAAGCTGAATTTCGATCATTACTATATCGGACAGCTTCGCCGAGATGCAGCCAAGAAGAGGAGAATGACACTGGCGGAATATAATAAATACGGGGAAACTCATCCGGAAACCGATCTTGAAGTGGACGATTATCAAAAAGAACTTGGCGAGAAGAAAGATAATTTTGTCATAGAAGGACGCACTAGCTGGTTCTTGATTCCTCATTCCTTGAAAATTTATATCGCAGTGGATCCCCGGACAGGCGCAGAAAGGGTCTTTGGCCACCTAAAAGAAGACAACGCCCGCAATGAGGATAGCGGGCTTAAAACGGTTGAAGATGTCCTGGAGAGCCACAAAAAAAGGGAGGAAAGCGATACTTTGCGCTATTGGAAATATTACAAAAAGGACTGTTCTGATAAAAATAACTTTGATTTTGTGCTTGACACTACTAATCTAGATCGCCAGGAGGCTTTCGAAGAAGTCTGGCGCTTTGTCCAGGATAAAATAAAATAGATTTTTTATTTTTTTGGAGAATAACAGTTGAAGGAGCATCACCCCTTTTTTAAAAGGGGGTGCCTGCAGAGCAGGCGGGGGATTTAAAAGATTTGCGAATCGGCGATCGTCTGAGTTAATTGAAAATTTTTGCAAATTTCTCTCCCGCCCTTCGCGAAAGACGGGATTACCCTTTGTTAAAGGGAGAATTACGGATCGGCACAATCAAATTTAAAGATGAATAGTTTTATCAAAAAAATCCAATCTTTTTCCAAGAGATTCGATCTTTGGGAAAAAGGCTCGAAAATCATCGTGGGCGTTTCGGGCGGACCGGACAGCGTCTGTCTTTTGGATATTTTGACCATGTTGAAGAAAAGGAATAATTTTGAAATATTGATCGCTCACGTCAATTACGGACTCCGGGGAGGCGATAGCGATAAGGACGAAATTTTTGTAAAAAAATTGGCGCAGAAATACGGATTGGAATTGGAAATCCTGAATGCTGAGAAGGAAAGCGGGAAAAATCCTACGGAGAATTTTTTGCGGGATATCCGTTATGATTTTTTTGAGAAATTGAGAAGGAAAAATAATTTTGATCTGATTGCCGTAGCGCATAATATGGACGATCAGGCGGAAACCGTCCTTATGAGACTCATAAGAGGATCCGGACTTCAGGGACTCGGAAGCATCCGGCCGAAAAATAACTGCATAATCCGCCCCCTTATCAATATCAGCCGGGAAGAAATTATCGGATATCTTAAAAAAAACAATCTCAGATACAGGACGGATAAGACGAATAAAGAAAACAAATTTTTGAGAAACAAGGTCAGGAACAAACTTATTCCGTATCTGGAGAAAAATTACAATCCTTCGATAAAAAAGACCCTGGCCGGTTTGGCGGAGAGCGTTTCCGATGACTATCACTTCATAAGCCGGAGCGCCGATAAGGCTGGCGAAAAAATAGTTTCCAAAAAAAAATATTCGGTTGAGATGAGCGTTAGGGAAATTCTTAAGCTCCATCACTCCTTGCAGAGGCAGGTCATAAGAAATTCAATTTTAAAAATAAGGGAAAGCCTGGCCGATGTGGAGAGCCGCCATATCGAAGAAATTTTAAAGATTGCCAGGAGCCATAAAGGAAAAAGGCAAAAAACGAGGTTTGGGAATTTGAAAGTAGCAAGGAAAGGTGATAAAATCAATATTGTTGTTCAAAAAAACAATGGAACAATTTAACAATTTAACAATTTAACAATTTCATGGATAAATTTTTAAAGAACATACTGCTTCCCTCACTGATAATGTTTATCATTATTTCGGGACTGATGATGCTTTACAACGCGCCTTCCCAAAAAGTGGAAGACGTTTCATTGAGCACGCTGGTGAGCGAAGTCAACGAGGAAAAGGTAAAGCAGATTACGGTTGAGGGAGCGGAGATAAAAATAGAACTCAATGACGGAACTATGCAGAAAGCTTCGAAAGAGGTTGAGAGTTCTTTGACGGAAACGTTGAGCAATTACGGCGTGGACTCAGAAAAACTTCAAAAAGTCAACGTTGAGATAAAAAGGGACTCTTCTTTCGTGATGTGGATGTCGGTCATCCTGCCGTTTCTTCTTCCGATATTGATCATTGTGGGATTCCTCTGGTTTATGATGAGACAGGCGCAAAGAGGAAACACGCAGGCGCTTTCTTTCGGCATGAGCAAAGCAAGAATTCTTGACCCCAAAGATAAGAAAAAGAGAGTGACTTTTAAAGACGTGGCCGGAGCCAAGGAAGCTAAAGAGGAGCTTATGGAAGTGGTTGAATTTTTAAGAAGCCCTAAGAAGTTTCTCGATATGGGGGCGAAAATTCCCAAAGGAGTGCTTCTTTTGGGTCCTCCCGGAACAGGAAAGACATTGGTTGCCAAAGCGGTGGCGGGAGAAGCCGGCGTGCCTTTTTTCAATATAAGCGGATCAGAATTTGTAGAGATGTTTGTGGGGGTGGGAGCTTCCCGGGTAAGGGATCTGTTCAAGCAGGCCAAAAAGAAAGCGCCAGCAATCGTTTTTATCGATGAAATCGATGCGGTGGGGAGGCATCGCGGAGCCGGATTGGGCGGGGGAAACGACGAGAGGGAGCAAACTCTCAATCAGATTCTGGTGGAAATGGACGGATTCGAAACGGATGCCAATATAATTGTAATAGCGGCCACCAATAGGCCGGATGTTTTGGATCCCGCTCTCCTGAGACCGGGAAGGTTCGACCGCAGAGTAATGCTCGATCTTCCCGATATCAAAGAAAGGGAAGCGATATTAAAGATACATACCGGAAATAAAAAACTCGATAAGAATGTCGATCTGAAAAATATCGCCCAAAGGACTCCTGGATTTTCCGGAGCTGATCTGGCCAACCTGATAAATGAAGCGGCAATCTTGACGGCGAGAAGGAATGAAAAGGTTATTGGAATGGAATCTTTGCGCGAGTCGATAGAAAAGGTCATGCTGGGACCAGAGAGGAAAAGCCGGGTAGTCGGAAAAGAGGAGAAAAAAATAATAGCTTATCATGAAGCGGGGCATGCTTTGGTTGCAGTTTTTTCGCCCAATGCGGATCCGGTACAAAAGATATCCATAATTTCCAGAGGAAGCGCCGGGGGTTATACGATGAGCGTTCCTGCGGAAGACAAGAGACTTCATAGCAGATCCCATTTTCTGGATGAGCTGTCGGTTCTTTTGTCCGGATATGTTACCGAGAAAGAAGTTTTTGGAGATATTACCACAGGCGCTTCCAACGATTTGGAAAGAGCCACTCATATAGCTAGATCGATGGTGACTCGCTATGGAATGAGCAACTTGGGACCGAGAACTTTCGGAAAAAAAGAGGAGCTGATTTTTCTCGGAAAGGAGTTAGGCGAAGAAAAGGATTACTCCGAAGAAACCGCTCTCAAGATCGATCAGGAAGTTTCCGGAATAATCGAATCGGCCAAGGAAAAATCGGCTAAAATAATCACTGAAAAAAGAGAGGTGCTGGACAGGTTGGCTGAAACCCTTTTAGAAAAAGAAACAATCGAGAAGGAAGAATTCGATGAAATTATGGGATTGCCTGATAAATCTAGGAATCGGGACAAACCCGAGAAAGAATCTTCCGGTAAAGAGCTCGAGAAAAAATAAAATTTTCAAATACTTCACTTATAAAAACTTCCGGATCATCCGGAAGTTTTTGCCTTTTGCCTTTTTAGGATTGACTAATGGCCTATTTGGGCGTAAAATAATCGTTAGTTTTGAGATTTTGAGACATGAGACCGGAGCATGGTGTTCGCCTAGGCGAACTAGCACTTCCGTCCAGAGCGGATAACCTGTCCTAAGATGAACCCGGGATGTTGCGGATATTTATCCGCAACAGGCTCGAATCAATAACGATCCGGTTGAATAAATATAGTAAGTCATATCAATTTAATATCGGAGCATGGTGTTAACGGCTAGCACGTATGGTTTGGGACCATATAGTCTGGGTTCGAATCCCGGTGCTCCGACAAAGTTTTAAGAAGGTATTCTTTTTTTGAGGATATCTTTTTAGTTTTAAAATGAACCGGGATTCGAAGGGCGCGAGCGGGTCGAGCGCCCAGGCCCGAAGGGGAATCCCGGTGCTCCGACAAAGTTTTAAGAAGGTATTCTTTTTTTGAGGATATCTTTTTAGTTTTAAAATGAACCGGGATTCGAAGGGCGCGAGCGGGTCGAGCGCCCAGGCCCGAAGGGGAATCCC
>JAQVJM010000013.1:9744-27929 GCA_028695135.1 Candidatus Moraniibacteriota bacterium
GAATCCCGGTGCTCCGACAAAGTTTTAAGAAGGTATTCTTTTTTTGAGGATATCTTTTTAGTTTTAAAATGAACCGGGATTCGAAGGGCGCGAGCGGGTCGAGCGCCCAGGCCCGAAGGGGAATCCCGGTGCTCCGACAAAGTTTTAAGAAGGTATTCTTTTTTTGAGGATATCTTTTTAGTTTTAAAATGAACCGGGATTCGAAGGGCGCGAGCGGGTCGAGCGCGTATAATTTTTTCTTTTGTTTGAGAATTTATTTTTTGAATATGTGTTTTAAAAATGTGTATCTTTAAAGATACACATTTTTAATCGGCTTGAAAAATTTCTGTGGCTATGGAATAATTTATGGAGTTATTCATTATACCCAATCTTTTCAGGAGGAAAGAGAATGGCGGAAATAAAAGAGAGGCTTGTGAAATTGATAGCCGGAAGCTTGTCTGTTGCCGAAGAAAAAGTCACGCTGGACGCTTCTTTCAGGGATACTTTGGGGGCGGATTCCCTGGATGCGGTGGAACTCGTCATGGCCATGGAAGAGGAGTTCGGCGTTGAAATTCCGGACGAAGATGCCGAAAGAATAACAACGGTCCGAGCCGCCCTGGACTATCTGGAAGAAAAAATGGAATAAAAAATTTCATATCCCTTCTTTCTTCCGAGCCCATTTGTGCAAATGCGACGATGGGCTCTTTACTTCAAGTCTATTTTTCCGGCGGGAACGACAGATCTTATCCTTTCCGATATCCCATTGTCATATCGGATGCTATACGAGGTCTGCATCCTGGTATTAAGGAGATGCAGATACACTTTCGTATTTCCCGGTTCGGAAGAATCAAAAATTTTGGAAAGCTTTTCAATTATCGATCTGTCCGAGGAATCGGGGAGATTTATGATCAAAGATCCGGGCTCCTCTTTTTTTTCTGGAAGGTAAACGGAGCTTCCATTTTTTTTCTGAGTGGCTAGGATCCTCTTGAAATTTTCCACTTCTTGATCGTTCACAATTTTGGCTTCTTCGGCAAGAAGCTTGAATACCCCGTCTTTGTCTGAAACTTTTCCGCTGGCCAGAATTATATTTTCCTCCTGCCAGACGGAGCCGGTCGTTTCCAGGGCTTTTGGGAAAACTAAAATTTCTATTGCTCCCCCTATGTCTTCAACGGTGACAAAAGCCATACTTTGTTTTTTACGGGTTATGATTTTTTGAACCTTGGTTATTACCCCGCCGATTCTTACCATTCTTCCAACGGTATTTACATCCAAAGAATTTATCGGAGCAGCCATATTCTCGAAGTATTCCCGATAATCGGATATGGGATGATCGGAAACGTAAAGACCCAGAAGCTCTTTTTCCCAATGAAGCTTTTGTTTTTTGGAAGCAGAAGCGGCTTCTGCCATATTTATTGATGGAGACTCTATTTCCATTCCTCCAAAAAGGCTGTTTTGGCTGGAGTTTTTCATTTTTTGGATATTTTTGGAAAAATTGAGAATAGTTTCCATATTTTCCAATATCTGATTCCGCTCCCCAAGGTCATCGAGAGCTCCGACTTTGGCTAGAGCTTCGATTGATTTTTTATTCAAATCTTTTCCGGTAACCCTTTCCAAAAAATCGACCAAGCTCTTATAATTTCCATTCCTTTTTCTTTCTTCTACTATTTCTTGCGCCACGGTATGACCTACGTTCTTGATAGCATTAAGTCCGAAACGGATGCTTTCTTTTTCTTCGTTTTGGACTACGGTAAATTCCTCGAAGCTTTCATTCACATTGGGCGCCAATACGTCTATTCCTAGGCTCCTGGCCTCTTCGACTTCAATAGCTATCCGATCAGTATTCCCTTGGTCGGAGGTCATGAGGGCTGCCATAAATTCGGTCGGGTAATGGGCTTTAAGATATGCCGTTTGGTATCCGATAAGAGCATAGCAGGCGGCATGGCTCCGGTTAAATCCATAACCGGCGAAAGGCTCTATGAAAGAAAAAATCTTTTCAGCTATTTTTTTATCGACCCCATTCTTGACGGCGCCTTCGATGAATTTTATCTTCTCTTTACGTATCAGTTCAGGAATTTTTTTGCCCATGGCTTTTCTGAGCATATCGGCGCCTCCCAATGAAAATCCGGCCAAGCTCTGAGCAATCTGCATAACTTGTTCCTGGTATACGGCTACTCCGTAGGTATTTTTTAAAATAGTTTCAAGTTTGGGATGGATGTACTCTATCCTTTTGCGTCCATGCTTGCGATCGATAAAATCCGGTATCCAATCCATCGGTCCGGGACGGTAGAGGGCGACCATGGCTATCACGTCTTCCAAGTTTGTCGGCTTAAGTTGTTTTAGGTATCTTTTCATCCCCGAAGATTCCAATTGGAATACTCCCGTGGTCTTTGCGTTTTGAAGAAGATTGTAAGTGGCCGAATCGTCAAGAGGGATGGTATCGATGTTTATTTTTACTCCCTTGGTTTTTCCGATTATGCCGATGGCATTTTGTATGATGGTTAAGTTTTTAAGTCCCAAAAAGTCCATTTTCAAAAGTCCTATTTTTTCGACATAGCTGGATTTGGTCGAAGATGAATATTGTGTCACGACCCCCTCTTCTTTTGCGACTATCCTTTGGAGGGGGGTGTAGGTCGTAACAGGTTCCTTGGTAATGACTACTCCGCAGGCATGCATGGAGGCGTGGCGGGCGACTCCTTCCAATTTTTTGGCGCTATCGATGAGCTTCTTGGCATCTTCTTCCGAGTTGTAGAATCTTTTGAATTCAGCCACGTTTTCCAGAGCCTCTTCAATAGTGGAGAACATCGGTATCATTTTGGCAGTTTTGTCGCAGTAATCGTAAGGGAATCCCAGAGCTCTTCCGGCATCTCGGATAGCGGCTCGGGCGGCCATAGTTCCGAAAGTTATGATTTGAGCGACATGGTCTTGACCGTATTTTTTTCTGACATAGTCCAAAACTTCATCCCGACGGTCGTCGGCAAAATCCATATCGACGTCAGGCATCGATATTCTCTCCGGATTCAAAAATCTTTCAAAAAGAAGGTTGTATTCTATCGGATCTATATTGGTTATCCCGATAAGATAAGAAACAAAACTTCCGGCTGCGGATCCTCGTCCTGGGCCGACAACAATTCCTTGTTTTTTAGCCCAATTTACAAAATCTTGGACGATCAAAAAGTAAGAAGGAAATCCCATCTTTTCTATTATTGAAAGCTCATATTCCATCCTTTCCAGATGTTTTTGGGCCACTTTTTCTTCCGGGTATCTCTCTTTAAGGCCATTTTCAGCCAAGCGGCGCAGATAGCTGATATCAGTAAACCCTTCAGGCACTTCGAAATAAGGGAGCTGAGTTTCTCCCAGCTTTATTTCAACGTTGCATTTGTCCGCTATTTTTTGAGTGTTGGAGATTGCTTCGGGGACATGCTTAAAAGCCTTGGAAATTTCCTCTCCGGATCGCATGGATAAATCAAAGTCCATTAAATTCATCCTGTCTTTTTCCTGTATTTTCCTGTTGGTTTGGATGCAAAGAAGGATATCTTGGGTATAGTTGTCTTGTAATTTGGCATAGTGGATATCTCCCGTGGCTACGATAGGTATTTCTATCTCTTTGGAAATTCTTATCAATCCTTCATTTGCTATTTCTTGATTTTTAAAATCCGGATGATGCTGAATTTCCAGATAAAAATTTCCTTTACCAAAAATATTCTCATACTCTAAGGCTTTTTTTCTCGCCTCTTCGTATCCTTTGTTTATTGCAAGCTGGGGAATCTCTCCCTGGATGCACCCGCTCATACCGATAAGACCCTTGCTGTATTTTTTTAAAACTTCCATATCGATTCTCGGTTTGTAATAAAATCCTTCCAGATGAGCGATGGTGACCAGTTTCATCAGATTTTTATATCCAGTTCCGTCTTTTGCCAGAAGGGTAAGGTGATAGCGGGTCCGATCAAGTTCGGTATTGTTCTTGTTACCTATTCCGTTAGGTGCCAGATACATTTCACAGCCTATGATCGGCTTGATGCCGGCTTCTTTGGCTTTTATAAAAAACTCCACGGCTCCGTACATGACTCCGTGATCAGTAAGAGCCAGTGAATCCATACCGAGTTCTTTGGCGCGTTTGATAAGGTCGTCTATTTTGGCCAAGCCGTCAAGAAGAGAATAGTGGGAGTGGACGTGAAGATGTGTGAATTTCATAGATTTGTTTATGGGTTACGAATTGTACTAAATTACCAATCATATTTTTGTTTCGTATTTTCGTAAAATATTCGTAGGGATTAATAAAAAAGCCGCGTCTTAAAAGCCGGGCTTTCTGAAAAATAAAAAATATTTATTCAAAATTATTAATTCAAAATTCATGGCGCTTTTTCCTATCTCCATATCCCTGATTGCTCGATGGGTTTTGCAAGGTAGGTAATTTCTACGAATTACGAATTTGTACGAATATGCGGATGTACAAATCTTTCGCAAATCTATTGTAGCAGGTTTTTTGAAAAAAACAAAAAAAGGCATGCTATAATTAATAATAAAAAATTATGGAAAAACCGACATTTGATTTGGAAAAAAAATTTTTGAAAGAAGGCAGATATGATTTTATCGCAGGAATCGATGAGGCTGGGAGAGGTCCCTTAGCTGGACCGGTTGTCGCTTGCGTAGCAGTGCTTCGCTCCCTCCCTTTCCAAAAAGGAGAGAGCGATATGTGGGATCTGATTAGGGATTCGAAGACTCTTAGCGAAAAGCAGAGAGAAAAAGCTTTTGATTTCATCCAGGAAAACTTTTATATAGGAATAGGATTATGCGATCATAAGACGATCGATAGGATAAATATATTGGAAGCCAGTTTTTTAGCGATGAAGAAAGCCGTTTCGCAGATTCTTAGAATTATGGATCAGGAATTAGGAATTAAGGATAAAGACGATCAAAATCTAATGATATTGCTGGATGGGAATAGGGAAATTCCCAATTTTTCTCACAGCCAGAGAGCAATCATCCAAGGAGATAAGAAGGTAAAGTCGATTTCCGCGGCCTCGATAATCGCCAAGGTAACCAGAGATCGTATAATGCTTGAAATGCATGAAAAATTTCCCGATTACGGATTCGACAAGAATAAGGGGTATGGGACCAAGCTCCATGTGGAATCGCTTAAAGAGTTCGGACCTTGCGAAATACACAGACAGAGTTTTGCGCCGGTCAAATCATGGAGCATGGAGCATGGAGCATAATTTTTTTATTCACGCGTATCTTGTGCCTCATATCATGTTTCTCATATCTGATGTTCTATGTTCTATGCCATATGTTCTATGATGTTCTCTTGCCAAAAATAATAAGAAGTGATAGATTATCTTATAGTTAAAGAATAAATAAGCAACGAAAAGTGCAATCCAATAATTTTTTAATTTTGCATTTTTAATTTTGCATTTTAGATTATGCCGGTACCAAAACAACGCCACAATAAAGCCAGAAAAGGCCGAAGGAGAGCGGGACAACTAAATAAGAATAAAATTGAAAAAATAAAAACGGTGAAATGCTCCAATTGCGAATCCCCCATTTTGCCTCATCGGGCTTGTCCTGAGTGCGGAACATATAAGGGCAAAGAAGTTGTAAAATTTTCAAAAAAATAGAAAATCGGAACTATGGCTCTTCGCACAAAATCTCCAATAGAAATTTAAGTCTCACAGAATATCATTCCTGGTATCGCCTGCGGATAAAGCCTCAGTTTATTTAAAAAATATACAAAAAATTGGTGCGAGACGCTCATCATTGTGGCTACTCGCACCTCGCAGACAACAATGGCAAACAGGCACCTCCAAAGATCAATAGCGATGCAATCTCTGTTTGAATGGGATTTCAATGGAAGACAGGAAGACCATATTTTAAGAGTGGTTGATAAAAACATAAAAGATCTGGCTGTGGGGATAGAAGAGACGGATCTGATTTTGTCATTGGTGGAAGGAGTTTTGAAAAACCAGAAAGATATCGATGAATTGATAGAACAGTGCGCTCCGGAATGGCCGATAGAGCAGATCACTATAGTGGACAGGAATATTCTGAGAATAGGAATATTTGAACTTCTCTATGGAAATTATGATGAAGTTCCTCCGAAAGTCGCTATCAATGAAGCTATTGAGCTGGCCAAGACTTTTGGCGGACCTAATTCCGCCAAATTTGTCAACGGAGTTCTCGGAACTATCTACAGGGAGATGGGGGAACCTCTCAAAGAAGATAAGAAGAAGGATAAATTTTCCGGAGAAGATAAAAAAACAGGAAAAACCGATAAATGATATTTTAAATAAATTTATAATAAAAAATTTCTAATTTCTAATCAATACCTAATGAGCAACAGTTTTCAATATTGGGATTTGACTAGGAATTAGCAATTCAGACTGATATGTCCATAAAAGATTTTTCTAAAAAAATCGGGGTGGATTTTAAAAATATTGACTTGCTTAAGGAGGCTTTTACGCACCGTTCTTATCTTAACGAAAATAGAAAAAAGGGGATGAATCATAATGAAAGGTTGGAATTTTTGGGCGATGCTGTTTTGGAGCTAGCAGTTACCGATTTTCTTTTTTCCAATTATGACAATCCTGAAGGCGAGCTTACAAGCTGGAGATCCGCTTTGGTAAACGGGGATATGCTGGCCGGGGTTTCCAAAAACCTCGGCGTCGAAGATTATCTTCTTATGAGCAAAGGGGAAGCCAAGGATACCGGAAGGGCTAGGCAATATCTCTTGGCCAATGCTTTGGAGGCGATAATAGGGGCGATTTATCTCGACAGAGGCTATAAAGAAGCGGAGAAGTTCATAAAAAAAAATATCATAGCTAATCTCGACGAAGTCTTAAAGGAGAAGCTCTATCTTGATCCCAAAAGTTATTTTCAGGAAAAAGCCCAGGAATTTGAAAAAGCCACTCCTTCATACAGGGTTATGAGCGAATCAGGCCCTGATCATGACAGAAGTTTCGTGGTGGGAGTTTTTATAGGGGATGAAATGATTGCCGAGGGGGAGGGACCGAGCAAACAAGAAGCACAAAGAGAAGCTGCCAGAGAAGCGCTCAGAAAGAAAAACTGGCTTTAACAGGCGGTAAGGACAATTAATTTTTTTATGTGTATCTTTAGAGATACACATTTTTATTCAGTGTACCGTTTAAATGCGATCGTACTGGAATGGTAAAATTGACTTATCGGAAATCAGGTTAAAAATCAGCCAAGCCAGTTGCCATTTTTCTGGAAAGTGATAAGATTAAAATATGAAGTCTGACTGTTTTGCAAAACTTCATATTTACAAAGAGGAGGTGTTTTGCGCTTTGATGAAGAAGCGCTTTTTAGTTTTTTGAAGCGGGAAGTATCCTGCTTAAAAGATAAACTCAAAAAAGGAGGTAATTTTGAGAGAGGAAACTCATCGAAAAAGTTGGTTTCGGATAATCAAAAACTTCAGGAGGAGACCGCTATGGATGTTTTTTCTCCAGAAAAGAAAGTTTGTGATCGGTCACTGAATTCTTCCTCTCAGATTTTTTAAAAAGGGGGTGATCAGGCAAAAACCGGCTTGTTGAGGTCAGGCCGGCGTCCATATCTCAGCCCCGTCTGCGGAGGGGGCTGCCAAGGAGATTTTCTCCTTTTTCGCTCAATTTCCCGACGGTTGAAAGAATCGTCGGGATTTTTTATTATTTATAATATTTTTAAAAAACGCGGATGAATTCCGAGCATATCATTTCCAAAAAATTCCGTTTGTAGTAAAATAATAACATGTGGCAAGGAGCAAGCGACAATAAAGCTTGCTGCTTAATACTTGCTACCTTCTACTTGCTACTTTCTACTTACAAAATATGTATCTAAAAAAATTGGAACTGTCCGGATTCAAATCTTTCGCCAATAAGACTGTGGTGGATTTTTCGCCCTCTCTTAAAAGAGAAGGTTTTGAAGATAAGAAACCCTCCTCCGCCAAGGCGGGCGGAGGCAAATTGGGAATAACCGCGATTGTCGGACCCAACGGATCTGGAAAATCCAATATCGCCGATGCCATTCGTTGGGCCATGGGTGAGCAGTCCATGAAGAATCTGCGCGGAAAAAAATCTGAAGATATCATTTTTGCCGGCTCGGGATCCAAGGGAAAATTAAGTTACGCTTCCGTATCTCTTCATTTCGACAATTCCGATAAGAGAATCCCTCTGGATTTTTCCGAAGTCATCATCACTCGAAAAATTTACAGAAGCGGAGAATCGGAATACCTGGTGAACGGCTCCCGGGTCAGATTGATCGATGTTGTCGATATTCTGGCCAAGGCCGGGGTCGGCAAGGATAGCTACAGCGTGGTAAATCAAGGGATGAGTGACGCAGTTTTAAACGCTTCGCTCAGCGATAGGCGGATCATCTTGGAAGATGCGGCCGGAGTCAAGCAATATCAGATAAAAAAGATCAGGGCGCTCAAAAAACTGGAAACTACCAAAAAAAACCTTGAGCAGGCAGGGAGTTTGATCAACGAAATAGAGCCTCATTTAAGGAGCCTCAGCCGTCAGGCTAAAAAAGCCGAAAAAGGAAAAGAGCTTAGAAAAGAATTGAAAGAGATCCAGGAGAAATATTTCGCTTTTTTGTGGCATTCCTTCCGGGAAGAAAGGGATAAATCTTTGGGCGAAAAAGATAATCTGGGAAGAGAAATGATGGGCATCCAAAGGGAAGCTGATAAGCTTAATGATTTCGTGCAAAACGAATCCAAAAAAATTCAGCGCGACAAAAAGACTGACGAACTCAAGAAGAAAAGAGACGGACTTTATGAAAAGACGAATAATTTGGAAAAAGAAATAATGATTGCCGAGGGAAAGTCGGAAATATTGAAAGAGAGGCTTGAGCAGCAGAATATCATCCGATCTATTCCCGTGGACAGCAAATATGTCAGAGAGGGATTGGAAAGGGTCTACGGAAATCAGAAAAAACTTTCCGAAAGGATAAGCAGCGTCGAGAAGCTGGAAGAGCTCCAGGATATAAAGGAATTTTCTCTTGCGATCGGACAGGATATTTTTGATCTGAAAGGAGACGTTGAAAAAGGGAAGGTGGAAGGTAAAAAAACCGATGGCCAAATCAGTGAGGAAAATAAAATAAAGGCGGAATTGGAAAGCATTGGAAAAAAAAGGGAAGAAGCTCTGAAAAATCTTTCTTCAAACAAGGAGGAACTTGAAAAAATAAGCAGGGAAATAGAAGCGGAAACCGAAAAGGACAGAAAAGCCAAGGAAGATTTTTTTGAGGCGGAAAGAAGGCTCAGGGAGGCGCAAAGAAAACTCTCGGAATTGAAAGATAGATTCAATGAAGCCAAAGTGAGTATGGCAAGGATAGAAGTGAGAGAAGAGGATCTGCTCGCGGAAGCGAAAAGTGCCGTAGGAACTGATGTCCAAAATTTAAAATATGACGGAAAAATTATGGATAGGCATGAAACAGAATCCAAAATCTCCAGGATGAAAATTAAGATGGAACAAATAGGGGGAATCGATCCTTTGGTTCTGGAAGAATATGAGGAAACAAAAAGTCGGTATGATACGCTCAAGCAGGAATCGGAGGATTTGGAAAAGGCAATCAAATCTCTAAGGGATGTGGCCAAAGAAATGGATAGGGAGATCGAGAAAGTTTTTGCCAAAGCTTTTTCTAAAATAAACGAAGAATTCTCGAAATATTTTAGGATAATTTTCGGAGGAGGAAAGGCGAGGCTCATTAAGACAAAACAAAAAAACAAAAGAGCAAAAAGGGAGAAAAATGATGAAATGGCTGTTCAAGGTGATAATATCGGAAATTCAGAAGAAATTTTTGAAGAGGAAGGAAAAGAAGATAAAGAGGAAATCGGAATTGATATATCGGCTTGCCCGCCTGGAAAAAAAATATCCGATCTTTCCATGCTTTCCGGAGGGGAGAGGTCGCTTACCTCCTTGGCGCTTCTGTTTGCGATCATTTCTTACAACCCGCCCCCTTTTACGGTTCTGGATGAAGTGGAGGCTGCCTTGGATGAAGCTAATTCCAGGCGCTTCGGAAAAATCCTTTCTGATCTTTCCGGCAATACTCAATTTGTGGCGATAACTCACAACAGGGAAACGATGCGCCAAGCCTCCTACCTCTACGGGGCGACGATGGGCGAAGACGGAATAACCAAACTTGTTTCGGTAAAGCTCGAATAGCCTCTACGAAGTACGAACTCATACCTACATACCGGAGATAAGTCGAAATTTCAAATTTCTTCTATTCTCACTACAAAAAAATTGAGGTGATTGCAAAAACTTACGCAAAGGTCTCAAAAACTCGGGCATGAATCTAAATTCGCAATGTTTATTTATTTGTTGTTTCAGATAAAAATATGGTAAAATTAAAAGTAATTTGGCCTTTACTATCCATGCGAGTTATAAATATTTTGCAGATTCGCAAGGGATTTGTAAATTTGCAGGATGCTAAGAATTAAAATACAAAAAATATTTATGTTTAGAAAAAACAAAATGATAAAAGTAGCGATAAACGGATTTGGGAGGATCGGACGGCCTTCTTTTAAAATAATCCAAGAGAAAAAAAATATGGAAGTGGTGGCTATAAATGATCTTTCTCCCACGGAAGACCTGGCCTATCTTTTGAAATATGACAGCGCTTACGGAATATACGGCAAGGAAGTATCTCATGACGAAAAAAACTTGATAGTCGACGGGAAAAAGATTCCTGTTTTTTCGGAAAAGGATCCGAAAGATCTTCCCTGGAAAGACATGGATGTGGACATGGTTTTGGAGTGTACGGGATTTTTTACCGAACGGGAAGGCGCGAGCGGGCACATCAAGGCCGGAGCGAAAAAAGTAATCATATCGGCGCCTACCAAGGATGAAAGCGTAAAGACTTTGGTTATGGGAGTAAATGAAAATGAAGCGACCAAAGAGGACGATATAGTCTGCAACGCTTCCTGTACGACCAACTGTCTGGCTCCTATGATGAAAGTCCTCAACGACAGGTTCGGAGTGGACAAAGCTTTGATGACGACAATCCATAGTTATACTTCCACCCAGTCTATCGTTGATAGGGGCGATACCAAAGACAAGCGCCGAGGAAGGGCGGCTGCCAATAATCTCGTTCCGACCTCCACGGGAGCGGCCGTGGCTACCGCTTTGGTCATTCCTGAAATCAAAGGAAATTTTGACGGGATGGCTTTTCGAGTTCCAACTCTAGTCGGTTCAGCCAGTGATCTTACGGTGCTTTTGAAAAAAGACGTGACAGTCGAGGAGGTCAACAAGGCTTTTAAGGAAGCGGCTGTGGGAGAAATGAAAGGAATAATAGAGGTGACCGATGAGGAGCTGGTCTCCCATGATATTGTGGGCAACCATCATTCGGCAATAGTACAGACTGACCTTACCAATGTTGTGGGAGGAAATTTGGTCAAAGCAGTCGGTTGGTACGATAATGAGTGGGGATATTCGAACAGGCTGGTTGATATGGCGGATCTCCTTGCTAAAAAATAAAAATTTAAAACAAAGCTCCCATAAATTTACAAATCCCTTGCAAATATGCGAATTATGACCAATGATAAATTAAATATCCATACATTCGTATGAATTCGTAGAGAATAATATGTTCGACATAATCATAAAAAACGGAATAATAATCGACGGGACCGGCGCTCCGATGCTCGATGCCGATCTAGGGATAAAAGACGGAGAGATTGCGGAAATAGGCGATTTGGAAAACGAGAAAGGAGAGCGCGAGATAGATGCCAGAGGGAAATATGTCGCGCCGGGATTTATCGATGTCAACAATCATTCCGACACCCGTTGGAGAATATTTTCCAATCCTAGCTTGAAAAGCTTGGTTTATCAGGGGATAACAACTATTGTGGGCGGAACTTGCGGATCTTCTTTGGCTCCTCTTAATAATGAGGAAATGATAAAAGCCATCAGAAAGTGGATGGATGTGAGCAAACTGAATATCAATTGGGTTTCAACTGAAGAATTTCTAAAAGAAATTGAGAGAAGCGGGATGGCTGTTAATTTTGCAACTCTTGTCGGACATGGGACGGTCAGGCGCGGGATTGCAGGCGATTCCACTCGAGATCTTCATGAAATAGAAATGAAGGTGATGCAGGATATAATCGAAGAGGCGCTAAAGGAGGGGGCTGTCGGTCTTTCTTCGGGACTGGTTTATTCCCATGCCAAGCTTGCCAATCCCAAAGAGCTCGTGGCTTTGAACAAAATCGTGGCCAAAAAGAAAAAAATATATGCTACTCACATAAGAAACGAAGCCGGATCGATACTCGATTCTCTGGATGAAGCGATAAAGACTGCCAAGGAATCAGAAGTTAGGCTGCATATATCCCATTTGAAAGTCGTAGGAAGAAAAAATTGGCCCCTTATGGATAGGGCGCTCAAAAAAATAGAAGATGCCAAGCTGAACGGGGTGGAAATAAGTTTCGATGTCTATCCCTATACCGCCACGGGTTCCGTGCTCTATACTTTTCTTCCGGATTGGGTTTCTCGGGGAGGAAGAAGAATGATGCTCGATAGGCTTAGGGATCCGGAGAAGAGAAAAAATCTGATAGAAGAAATGAAAAAAAGCTATGTCGATTATTCAAAGATAATAGTCGCCAGCCATTCGCTGGGGAAGTCTCTTACCAGAAAAGTGGTGGGAAAAATCGCCGAAGCTCAGGGAAAGGGCGTGGAGGAAACTGTTATCAATCTCCTGCTTTCAAGCGATGGAAGGATAATAACCATCACGGAGGCTTTAGGAAAAGCAAATTTGGATAAGGCTGTTTTGCATCCTTTGTCTATAATCGCTTCCAACGGTTCGGGCTATGATATTTCTCACAAGAATAGCGGAGATTTGGTCCACCCTCGTGATTTTGGAACTTTTCCCAGAGTTTTGGCATATTATGTTAGAGAGAAAAAAATGCTAAGCTGGGAAGATGCCATAAATAAAATGACCGGAAAACCGGCGGAAATTTTTAGGCTGGAGAAAAGAGGCGCGATAAAGGAGAAAAATTTCGCCGATGTAGTTATTTTTGATCCGGCGGAAATAGGAGATAGGGCAACTATTGACAAACCCTATCAATATTCGGTTGGCATTGACTATGTTTTGGTAAATGGGGAAATCATTCTTGATCAAGGAAAATATACTAGTAAAAAAGCGGGACTTGTATTAAGAAAATAATCAATCTTTATTTAAACGGAAAGCTATTTACTTTGGAGGAAATAAGGAGTAATATTCCATATTATTCAAAGACAGTTTTTTATGGATGTAAACTATTTCAAAGGCAAAAAAATAACCGTATTCGGTCTGGGTCTTTTGGGGGGCGGCTTGGGAGTTGTCAGATTCCTGGTCAAGCATGGGGCGAAAAAAATAATCGTAACTGACATAAAAAGCAGAGAAGAGCTTCGGTCTTCGGTGAATAAGCTCAAAGGCATAAAAAACATCGAGTTTGTCTTGGGCTATCACAGGGCAGATGATTTTTCCAAGGTTGATATGGTTATAAAAAATCCGCAAATTCCGTGGGAAAACAAATATATTAAATTGGCCTTGGAAAAAAATATTCCTGTTGAAATGGATTCCAGCCTCTTTTTCAAGCTCTGTAAGAACAAAATAATCGGAATAACCGGAACCAAAGGAAAAACCACTACGGCCTCCATGATTTTTGATATTTTAAAAAATTCCGGAGAGAAACCTGTAATGGTAGGAGTGGGACAAACATCTGTTTTGGATAAATTGGAAGAAATAAAAAAAGAGTCCGTGGTAGTTTTTGAACTTTCCAGCTGGAGGCTTTCAGCTCTGGGGAGGGCAAGGGTCAGTCCGGCTATCTCCGTTTTTGTCAATATTTTTCCCGATCATCTCAATTATTATGAAAATATGGAAAAATATTTGGAAGACAAAAAAAACATATTTCTCTATCAAAAGTCCGTAGATTGGATAATACTGAACGGAGATGACGAGAAGATAAGAGAATTTATCCCTGAGATAAAATCTCAAATACTGGAGTTTTCTTTTGAAGAAAAAACCGGCGGTAAATCAGTTTTTTACAAGGAGGGAAATATTTATCTGAATGACGGGATAGATGTCAAAAAACTTACTTCCGAAGACGAGCTGGGGCTCTATAGGAAACACAATCTTTGCGATATAATGGCTGCGATAGGCGCATCTTTCGTGTATGGAGTAAAATTTGATAAGATGAAAAAGGCCATATTAAAAACAAACATGATAAGCCACAGGATTGAATTTGTGGAAGAAATCAAAGGTGTGAAATATTATAACGATAGCGCCGCCACCATTCCCCAATCGGCTATCGCGGCCTTAAAGTCCTTCAAGGAGCCGATCATCTTGATTGCGGGCGGTTCGGATAAAAAACTAGAATTTTCCGAATTCGGAAAAGTCATAGCGGAAAGAGTCAAGGGAGTCGTATTTCTGAAAGGAAGCGCTACGGAAAAGTTGATAAATGAGATCAAGAAATATGTTCCAGAGAGGGATCATGCTAATTTTGAAATTATGGAATCGATGAACAAGGCGGTGGAATTTGCGGCCAGATCCGCCGACAGAGGAGACATCGTCTTGCTTTCTCCGGGGGCGGCCAGTTTCGGAATATTTGAAAACGAGTTTGACAGAGGGGATAAGTTCAAGCAAAGCGTGAGAAAGCTGAGATAAATTTTAATTTGTAAATTTTAATTTAATTTTAAATTCAAGAATCGGACAAATGAATGATAATTTAAAATCTATGAATTAAAATTACCGGAAAATATGAAGGCAGTTTGTTATTTTAACGGGGATTTTGTAAAATTTGAAGATATAAAAATAAGCCCCAAAGATTTGGGCTTTGCGAGAGGCTATGGGATATTTGACGCGATGAGAACGGCCAATAAAAAACCTTTTCTTCTGGACGCCCATTGGGAAAGATTGGAAAGTTCGGCCGAAAATCTAAATATAAGAATGCCTATAAGCAAGGATGATTTTAAAAGCATCATAAAAAGGCTCTTGAAAGAAAATAATTTTGAAGCAATGTCCATAAAAACCGTCCTAAGCGGAGGAATCGCTCAAAATGGAATAACGATGGAAGACGATCCTACGCTCTTGATAATAGTTGATGATCTGAGCTTTTTTTCTCCTGCGAGAGAGGCTGTTGAGAATGGAATTAGGGCGATAACCCTAGAGTTCAAAAGGTTTCTTCCGGAAGTAAAAAGTCTCAATTACATGGCAGCTATAAAAGAGCAGAGGAGAAAAGAAAATTACGGCGCCCAAGAGATAATTTATATGGATAGCGGTCGAATCTTGGAGGGTTCGACCAGCAACATTTTTGTGGTCAAAGGAGAGAAAGTGGCGACGGCCGACAAGGATATTCTCAAGGGAACCGTAAGAAATTTTATTTTAGAATTATCCAAAGATCACGGATGGGATATAGAGGAAAGAGCGATCGGAACGGAGGATCTTTTTTCCGCCGACGAAGTTTTTGCGACCGGAAGCTATAAAGGGATCCTTCCGATAGTTAATGTGGACGGAAAAGATGTTGGAAGCGGAAAAGTCGGGAGAATGACAGGAGAAATTATGGAAGTTTTCAATAAAAATTTGGAGAAATATTAATTTTTTATCGCACTATGAATGATTTAGTTATAGTCGGCGCGGGACCGGCGGGGCTTAATGCCTCGGTCTACGCTTCCCGTTATGGGCTTAAAAATATTATAATAGGGGGAATTCCGGGAGGCTTGGTTGCTAATACTCATGAAATCGGAAATTGGCTCGGGGAAAAAAGCATAAGCGGTTTTGATTTTTCACGGAAAGCTATGGATCACGCCAAAATTCTGGGGGCGGAAATAAAACCTGCTATGGTCGATCAGATCAAAAAAGATACTGGCGGAAATTTCGAACTTCTTTTGTCCGATGGAAGCGTCGTCCGATCCAAAACCGTTCTTATCGCCACCGGATCCAAGCACCGGAACCTGGGAGTGCCGGGCGAAAAAGAGCTTCTCGGAAAAGGAGTTTCCTATTGCGCTACCTGCGACGGATTTTTTTACAAGGATAAGGTTGTGGGAATAGTCGGAGGGAGCGACAGCGCTGTTTCGGCCGCCGCCTATATGGCAGACATCGCCGAGAAGGTCTATATAATTTACCGAAAGGATAAATTGCGGGCAGAAAATTTTTGGGTAGACAATATTGAAAAAAGGAAAAATGTGGAAATAATTTACAACACGAACATAAAAGAAATTATCGGAAAGGATAAGTTGGAAAAAGTCTTGCTGGACAATCCGTATGGAGGGAAAAACGAACTTTATATAGACGGACTTTTTATAGAAATAGGTTTTGCCCCTTCTATCGCATTGGCCGAAGATCTCGGAGTGGAAACGGACGAAGATGGATATATAAAAGTTGAGTCAGACGGGAGGACTTCAGTTTCCGGCGCATGGGCGGCGGGAGATATCACGACAGGTTCCGATAAGTTCAAGCAGATCATTACCGCCGCTGCCGAAGGCGCGATTGCGGCAAACAGCATCCATAATTATCTGAAGAGATAGATTTTTCAGCAACGATGAATAATAAACATAGAAATTTTTTAAAAGACGCTCTAATTGAGCGTCTTTTAAAAAAAGATTTTTCCACAAAATTCTCTTTTGCAATCTAGAAAAACATGTTAGAATAAAAAATATAACCTAAAACAAAAATCGATCACTAATGGTTTTTATCAAAAAGAAAGAAAAACCGGCATTTTACTACCTGTCCATATCTTTGGCTGTTTTGTTATTTCTCAAAATCACTCCCAGCAGTCTGCTCAAGGAAATGGTTGATTTTTTTATAACTTTTCTGCCCCTCGTAATAGTTTTGGCGGTTGTCGTCATCGGCTACGGTAAATATCTGAAATTTCAGAAGGAAAATCCCGATATAGATCCTTCTCAAACAAAAATATATGCCGATATGCTCAGAAAAGGATATCTAAAGATTATTTTGGAGCTTCTTTTAATAACTCTTTCCTTCTATATTCTCTACAGTCCCAAATCCTTTGCGGGATATCTGGGCGTTTTCGGATTGCTGGGGAAGGTCTTCTCCAAGGATGTCTATTTCCTTTTCATCGCCTATGCTTCTTTGGGGGTGGTTACGGCCTCCCTCATTAATTTTTCCGCCAAGGCTTATTTGAAAACCAGAAATAAATCCAGTATCAGTCTGAAAAAAACCTTTAAAAATTCCCTTTACGCCAATTTTTTTATTCTTTTTTTCTTCCTAATTTCTTCCGCTCTTGCTTACCCTGGAGCGTATCGCCCCATAACTTCGTATTTGGAAAATATTTTTGTCTCAGACGCAAAAAGCTCCGAAACTTTCGGCCAATCGGTTTCTTCGACCTATCAGCATATCAGAAACTCGCTCTCTCAAGCCCAGTCCGGATTTTCTTCCGACATCAAGGAGACCAAAGATTCCATCTCCACCATGGTGAGCCGGACCACTTCGGAGATAAAAAGCCAGATGGTTGACGACATCGGAGACAAGCTCGATCTCACCGGAGGAACGCTGGCCGGAGACCTTACCGTAAAAGACAATCTAAAAGTGGAGGCTACTGCTTATCTGGCTTCCATTCTTCCTAGCGAAGATAATAAATTCAGTCTGGGATCTTCTTCCAGCGGATGGGAAAACCTCTATATCCACAGGATGTATGGGTCTTCTCCGATAATAGTAGGAGACGGTTCAAGCTCTCATAGTCTGGATAGCACTGGAGACTTCATAATATCTGGAATCCTTGAGACCAATGGAATCGCTTATTTTGACGGAGAGATAATCCTGAACGATCAAAGAATATCCGGTTTGGAAAATCCTCAAGAAAACAGGGATGCCGCCACCAAGGAATATGTAGACAATCAGATCGGAACATCCGCTTTTATGGAGAGGATAGGCTCTATGATTTCGCCTACGAATCACGGAGATACGCTGGACATGGCTTCGGGAGCGATTACCAATATCGGTTCGCTCGGAAGCTTTTTTTCCGCAACCGGAGGGCTTAATCTGGCCGATTCATTATTTGTCCAATCGGGAGGATTAAATGTCGTCGGAGATTCAATAGTAACCGGAATGCTTTCCGGACTCACTTCCATATCAGCCGGAACGGGGAATCTGCTTTCTCTCACTGCCGGAAACGTTTTCATTTCGGGAAACATTATCCAGGCTTCCAACGATTCCGGACTAGCTCTTTATAACAACGGCTCTAAAGGAATATTTATCGATGATGATGGGAATGTGGGAGTGGGGACAGA
>JAQVJM010000014.1 GCA_028695135.1 Candidatus Moraniibacteriota bacterium
CGACTAGACAACTGAAAAAATACTGGATTATAATGATCGTTAATAAATTATTTTTCCAGCGGCCAGAATTGAATTATAAAAAATTAAAAATATGGCAAATAAACCGAAAATGAAAGGCTTGATTTTGGCTGGCGGGAGTGCGACGCGTCTTTATCCTTGTACGGCTCAAATTTCCAAACAAATGCTTCCTGTTTATAAGGCTCCGATGATTTTTTATCCCCTTAATATTTTGATAAAAGCCGAGATTAAGGATATATTAATCATAGTTTCTCCTGCGCATAGCGGAAGGTTCGTGAATTTATTGGAGCCGATGTTTCGTGATTTCGGCATTCGCATCCTTTCCACTGTCCAGGAAGTTCCGAACGGCATAGCTGAAGCTTTTATTCTGGGAGAGGGATTTATAGGGAACGATAATGCGACATTGATATTGGGAGACAATATTTTTGAGGATGTGGAAACTATCGCAAAAGCCATAAAAAATTTTAAGTCCGGCGGACATGTTTTTGTCAAAGAAGTGACGGATCCGGAAAGATTTGGAGTGGCTACTGTAGATAAAAAAGGGAATGTTATAAACATAGTGGAAAAACCCAAAAAGCCGAAAAGCAACTTGGCGGTTGCCGGAGCTTACGTTTATGATAATAAGGTCTTGGAATTTGCCAGAAAACTTAAGCCCTCTATAAGAGGAGAGCTGGAAATAACCGATATAAATAGGGCTTATCTGAGAAGGAAAAAATTGAAAATGAACATAGTCAACGGAGAATGGCTTGATGCGGGAACCCCGGACGCCTATTTGGATGCCTGCAATCTTGCCCGAGAAAAAAGGCTTTATGACAATTTCGATCCTATAATAAAAAAAGCCATAGAAAAAAGCCGTGAGAGATTTAAAGAGCAAGCCAAAAAAATGTTAAGGTAAAGAGCGAATCGAATCAAAATTTTTTTAAAATCAAAATAATATGAGAAAAAAAATACTTGGCAGAGATAAAAAAATAAAGAAAGCCATATTGCCCGTGGCCGGGTTCGGGACAAGATTCCTTCCGGCTACGAAAGCCCAGCCCAAAGAGATGCTCCCGGTTGTCGATAAGCCAGTAATACAATATCTCGTGGAAGAGGCGGTGTCAGCCGGGATAGAGGAAATAATTTTTGTAACCGGACGCGGAAAAAGAGCTATTGAAGATCATTTCGATATATCTTTCGAGCTTGAACATACCCTGGTAGAAAAAGAGAAAAAGGAACTTTTGGACGAGGTGAGAAAAATTTCCAGCCTGGCAAAATTCTCCTATGTGAGACAGCCCAAGCCATTGGGCGACGGACACGCCATCCTTTGCGCCAAACAGCTGATAAATCCCGATGAAACGGTCGCGGTTCTTTTCGGAGACGATTTGGTGGACAGCAAGACTTCGGCAATCAGCCAGCTTATAAAGGTTTATGAGAAATACGAGGATCCGGTTATCGCTCTTACGGAAGTTGCCAAGGAAGACGTGCACAAATTCGGAGTCGTCGATCCTCTGGAGGTAGGCGAAAGGACTTACGAAATTAAAAAATTTGTAGAAAAGCCGAGGACAGAGGATGCTCCATCAAATTTGGTCGCCATAGGAAAATATATAATCACTCCCTATATATTTGAGAAGTTGGAGGAATCCGTGAATGACAAAGGGGAAATAAGGTTAGCTAATGCTTTTGTAAAAGCTCTCAAAGAGGGAAAGCCGATTTACGGATATGAAGTGGAAGGGGACAGGTATGACTGCGGAGATAAATTCGGATTTTTGCAAGCGACCATCCAAATGGGGCTCAAGCATCCAGAAACAAAAGATAAGCTAAAAAAATATCTAAAAAGTCTAAAATTTTAATCCAATAAAATGCACTTAGATTTACTGGGAATCAGAGTAGATAATCTTTCCGGAGATGAGATAGAGGAAAGAGCCATGGATTTTTTAAAATCAGACAATCTTAATCAGATCGCAACCATAAATCCCGAATTTATCTTAGAAGCGCAGAAAGACAAGGATTTTAAGGAGGCTCTGAACAGGGCGGATTTAAATATAGCCGATGGAATAGGAATAAAGTTCGCTTTCTGGAGATTCGGGAAAAACCTTAAAAAAAGGATAGCGGGGGTGGATCTCATGTGGAATTTGTTAAGGATTGCCAATAAAAAAAAATTATCCGTGTTTTTGGTGGCCAATGAGAACGGAATAAGCTCTTGGCAGGACACCGCGGAAGCTATTAGAAAAAGTTATCCCGACGTGAAAGTCCGAGGAATCAATATGGGTCACTACGCGTTTTTCTTCGGATCAGAGATAAAGAATATCATTAAAGATGCGAAAGACTGCGAGATATTATTTTGTAACTTTGGCGCTCCTTACCAAGACAAATTCATTGCTGAGCTTAAAAAACATAAAAGCAATATCAGGATTGCGATAGGAGTGGGAGGAAGTTTCGATTTTATCTCAGGCAAGATAATCCGAGCGCCCAGATGGATGAGGCGAATTGGTCTCGAGTGGCTTTGGCGCCTTATCATCCAGCCCAAGAGGATCAATCGGATTTTCAAAGCAGTCATAATTTTTCCGATAAAGATAATTTTAAACAGATAATCTTATGATATCGGCGAAAAATCAAAATTTATAGATTAGCTAGGGTTTGAAAAGGTTTAAAATATGTGGTTTAATAGATTGAGAATTTTGTAAGAAAAAAAGGGCGTATAGCTCAGCTGGCTAGAGCGTTACATTGACATTGTAGAGGTCACAGGTTCGAGTCCTGTTACGCCCACCTAATATAATCTTATTTCCTGTTGGCTTATCGATAAGAACTATTTTATTTTACAGGCCGGAAAAACATAAACTTGTAAAAATTTTTTGGATATTCTTTTAAAAATAGTCCTAAAATGAAAGAAACATCTCCCGACAAGCGTATTAATTAATTGAAAATAAAAAACGTCTTTTTGTTCGGAAAATGATAAATATAGAAGAATGCGAAAAAACAGATGATGGCGATCTGGTCAAGTTGTCCTTAAAGAACCAGGATTACTTTTATTGTCTGATCTCAAGATACCAAAAAAAGCTTTTGCGATATATCCAGAGGATATCCTCATTTTCCAAAGAGGATGCCGAGGATGTTTTGCAGGAAGTTTTTATCAGTGTTTATAAGAATCTTAACGAGTTTGACAACGATCTGAAGTTTTCTTCGTGGATCTACAGAATTGCTCACAATAAGACCGTGAGCCAATGGAGGAAATTGAGCGCCAGACCAAAAACGGTCTCAGGCGATGATGAAGATAATAATCTTTTCGAATTTATTGCTGGAGATGATGATATTGCCAAAAAATTGGAAAAAAAGTGCTCTTCCAAGCGAATCAGAAAAATAATCTTCAGTTTGGAAGAAAAATATAGGGATGTGTTGGTGCTGAAATTTTTGGAAGATAAGGATTATCGTGAAATTTCTGATATTTTAAAAAAACCGATGGGAACAGTGGCGACGCTTATAAGCAGAGCAAAAAAAAGATTCATCGAGGAGACCAAGAGGCAAAATATAGATATTTAATTTGAATCATATGGACAAAGCCAAGGAAATACTAGAAAGAATAAAGGAAAAAAAAATAAAACCCAGATCCAGATGGAAATTCATGCTGAAAGATTATGCGATCTGGATCTTTTTCGGGCTGTCAATCCTTATAGGCGCTATGGCTTTTAGCGTGATAATATTTCTCTTGAATGACAATGATTGGGATGTTTACAAATATCTGGATAAAAATTTCGCTTCATATTTTTTGATGTCCCTTCCATATGTCTGGATAATAATTTTGGCACTGTTTTTTTTCCTGGCTTACTTCAATTATAGGCATACCAAGACGGGATACAGGGTCAATCCGATAGCGATAGTCTTGACAAGTATTTTGATAAGCGTATTTTTGGGAGGAATAATGTTTGGAAGCGGATTTGGCCGTCTGATAGACATTGTCTTGTCTCGAAGTATTCCTTATTATGAGAGGATGCTTGTTTACAGACAGGCAGTTTGGAATAATCCCGAGAGAGGTCTTTTATCAGGAAAGATAATAGAAATTGAAAACGAGAATAATTTTTCCATAAGATCTTTCGATGGAAATGATTGGGAAGTGGTGGGGGATAGTATTTATTGGAGAGGATCGGCTATGCAGAGGCCGGGAGAAAGGATTAAACTGATCGGAAAAATTAAAAGTGGCAATGTTTTCGAGGCCCGAGAAGTGCGCCCATGGATAGGGGGAAAAGGAAGAGGAATGCACAGAATGAACCAAAAATAGATAAATATAATATTGATAAATGCTAGTATTTTAAGGGTATCAATAAATGCGATCGCATTAAGTGATGACTTTTTAAGTCAGATTTGAAAGAAATTATCTTCTCAGGCGTAATAATATATGGAACCGGCCGTTTCAATTTAATAATTTAAAGACAAAAAACATGAAAACAAGCAATAAAATGCTTATCGGGACATCCGCCTTGGTGGCAATCATATTTGCCGGAGCATATTCTTTTTCGAGCGCTTATCGAGGAGATTATACCCAAAAAGGACCTAATTATTCGGAAGAAAGGCACGAAGCTATGGAAAAAGCTTTTGAAAACAATGATTATAATGAATGGAAAAGCCTAATGGCGGAAAACTCAAGAGGAAGAGTCCTGGATGTGATAAATGAAGAGAATTTTTCTAAATTTGCCGAGGCTCATAGATTGATGGAAGAGGGAAAATATGAAGAAGCCAAGCAAATCAGAGAGGATCTGGGATTAGGTCTCAGAAATGGAGAGGGGAAAGGCTTTAAGGGGCAAGGCAGGATGAATGATGAAAATCGAGGACATAATCGAGGCGGAAATTTTATTGATGAAGATGGAGACGGAACTTGCGACAATTTAAATAGATAGTCATTAAGGCGATAAAACAGCGATAAAATAATCTTAATTATCGCTGTTTTTTGCTTTATTTTTTATTATGGACGAAGGACATTTTTTTTGCTATGATATACAGAGAAGCAAATAATGATTATTTGCAATTTTTGGGTTATTTTTATGGAAAAGACAAAAGAAATTAGGACTCGTTTTGCGCCGTCTCCGACCGGGGAACTTCACATCGGAGCCTTAAGGACAGCTCTCTCGGATTTTTTATATGCCAGGAAAAATAACGGGAAATTTATTTTGCGCATAGAAGATACCGATCAATCCAGGCTCGTCGAAGGAGCAGTAGGAAGGTTCTTGGAGATGCTTGAGTGGGCGGGAGTCGTTCCGGATGAAGGAGTATTGCTCAAGCGACGAGGGACAAACGACAAGGGACAAGGGGGAAAAGAAAAAAAGATCAAGGATTTAGGATTTGAGATACAAGAAAAAGGAGATTATGGTCCTTATATCCAATCTAAAAGACTTGATATTTACAAGAAATATATACAGCAACTTATAGACGAAGGAAAAGCTTATTATTGTTTCTGCACTTCGGAAAGGCTCGATGAGATGAGAAAAAAACAGCAAGCTGAAAAAAAGGCTCCAAAATATGATAGAAAATGCCTGGATCTGTCCAAGGAGGAAGTCGAAGAAAAATTAAAAAACGGCGAAAAATGCGTGGTCCGTTTCAAAGTTCCGGAAGGTAAAACTGTTTTTAACGATCTGGTTTACGGAAAGATAGAAGTTGAAAACAGCACGGTGGATGACCAGATAATCTTAAAATCGGACGGTTTTCCCACATACCATCTGGCGGTTGTGGTGGATGATTATCTTATGAAGATAAGCCATGTTTTTCGCGGAGCGGAGTGGATTTCAAGTACTCCGAAACATATTCTCCTTTACGAGGCTTTTGGATGGGAGGATGCGATGCCGGAATTCGCCCATATGCCGAATATTTTAGGAAAAGACGGAAAGAAAAAATTATCCAAAAGGGAAGGAAGCGTTAGCGTCAAGGATTTCAAAGACCAAGGGTATCCCGCGGAAGCGGTTGTAAATTTCATAGCTCTTCTCGGCTGGAACCCCAAAACTCAGCAGGAAATTTTTACAATGGAAGAATTGGTTGAGCAATATGATATAAAAAAAGTGAATAGGGCAGGGGCGGTTTTTGATATCAAAAGGCTTGATTGGATCAGCGCCCAGCATATAAAAAGGATGAGCGTCGATGAATTATATGGAAGAGTGTTACCGTTTTTGAAGAAAAAAAAATTCTATGGAGAATGGTACAAGCAACAAGCGACAAGCGACAAAGAAAAGGAAGAATATGTTAAAAAAGTTTTGATGGTTGAAAAGGATAGATTGGAAAAACTTACCCAAGCGGGAGAGAATAATAAATTTTTTTTCAGCGATAAAATTGAAACAAGTGCGGATAGTTTGCGCTGGAAGGATTCTTCCGATGATGACACCAAAAAATACCTGGCGATAGCCGATGATATTTTAAAAGAAATTGACGAGAATAATTGGACACAGGAAAATATTGAAGAAAAACTGTTAGACATCGCCGGGGAAAAGAGGGGAGATCTGTTATTTCCATTGAGAGCGGCGCTTACAGGACAAGACAGATCGCCTTCGCCTTTTGAAGTGGCTTGGGTGATAGGAAAAGAAAGATCCCTGCAGAGGATAGAAAATGCGATAAAAAACATCTGATCCATAATTCTCCTCTTCAGATAGGAGGGGAGCGGGACATGAAAAATATACAAAAATAGATAACTGGAAACAAATGAAAATAAAAGAAAATAAAAATAAAATATATTTAGGCGCAATTGTTTTGTTAATTGCCGGTTTTATTTTTGTAAATTTCAATAATAATGTTTTTGCGCTTACGGAAGACGAAAAAAAAGAAATAGAAGATAAGCAGGATGAACTGGAAAAATTGGAAGAAAAAGCCGCAGCTTATGAAAAAATAATACAATTAAAACAAAAGGAACAGACTCTGCTCAGCCAAAAAATAAACAGCCTCAATTCCGAAATAGTTGAAACTAAGCAGAGCATTGAAAGTAATATAAAAACCATCGATGAACTTAACGATCAGATAAAATCCTTGGAAAATCAGATAGCGGAAAGCGAGAAGCTCTTAAAAGCCCAAAAAGAACTCTTATCTGAAGTCGTTAGATCATATTATGAAAGAGATTCCGGGGTATATTCCAAGATATTTATGGGATTGGACACTTTTTCCGGATTTGCTTTAAAAAAAGACCACTTGAGCCAGACCGGAGAAAAGATAACGGAAATAACTTCCAGCCTAAAAGCTCTCAAGGATGATCTAGATATTAAAAAAGAAAGATTGATGAAAAATAAGGACGAGTTGATAAGAGAGAGAGACAGTCTGGAGGCCGAGAATGCCAGATTGGGAATTGCCAAAGTGGAAAAAAGCACGATCCTTATCCAGACCCAGGGGGATGAAAGAAAGTATCAAGAAAAATTATCCAAAATAGAAAAACAAAAGCAAGAACTTTTGGGAGATATCGATGCTCTTTATAATGAAAATTTTGCCGAAATCAGCGAATTTGCAAAAGGCCTGGATAAGCCAACTTCCGGGCTAGCCTCAACCAGTTGGTATTATTCCCAGAAAGATAGCCGATGGGGGAATAAGACTATAGGCAATTCCAATTCAAAGATGAAAGATTATGGTTGTGCCATAAGTTCTGTGGCCATGGTGTTCACTTATCACGGAGAAAAAATAAATCCAGGAGAATTGTGCAAAGAGCCGATTTATTACTGGGATCTTATAAGCTGGCCGAAGTCGTGGGATGGCTTAAGGCTTTCCAGCAGCATAGCTCACAGCGGTGTCAGTTGGAACACGATAGATAAAGAAATAGGGGATGGAAATCCGGTGATTATATTTATTAATGCCAGAAATGGAGCAGGGCATTATGTGGTAATTCATAGCAAGGATAAAAAGGGAAAATATGTAGTTCATGATCCTTATTGGGGATCCAATATATATTTAGAATCTTCAATTATGCTCCTTTCAAAACTTTATAAGGTTTCCATATCTTATAAATCCATAGATCAAATGATTATTTATAAATAAAAATGAAATAGGGGATCATAAGAAGTAAAATCAAAAAACATCAAGCGTCGCACAACCCATTTGATTTTCGAGAGGGGGTAGGTGAAGTGGGAGAGATTGTTTTTTTACGAATTACGAATTTTACGAAAATACGAATATTTAAAAAATTTATAATTATAATTCATCTTTACAAAAAGAAGAAAATTTATTTTTATCGTAATTTCCAACTAGTTAAAATTTTAAATTTTTTTGAAAAAACTAATTAGCTAAAAAATGATAAGAAAATATTTTTCTGGATCCCTGCCTGCCGGCAGGCAGGCCGGATCAAGTCCGAGATGATATTATTATATTAAATGAATAAGCGACAGTACCTTTATGCCTTTAAAATTGCTAAAAAGTCGATTTTTTTATTCTGAATAATATAATTTATCGTAAATAAGTATATAGAGGTCGATATGCTTAAATATCTCCAAAAAACAGTTGGTTTCATAGGGAGGCAGTGGTACCTAGGTACCACTGTAAACGTTAAAAATCTCTCGTTTTTTGACGGATATAAAGGCATACGATTGCATAGGGAAATGAAGTATGGCAAAAATGTCATATCTATCGATAGTCTAAAACCGATCCTTGTTGATAAGTATATAATGTCGTAAAATCTACATTGTGCGACGCTTTATATATTCCACTCTCCAATAATAAAACCGCTCCTCTCCTCTATCGATCATTCAAAATTTTGAATAAATCATAGATTTAAGAAAAACGGTTTTCGTCGCAAGAAGGGCTAAGAAATTTTTACCACCCTCGTCCCTTCTCCGATGGACAGGATATTGTCCCCGGACTTTATATGGAAATGGGACTGGTTGCTTGTCCTACATACTCTCACGCACGTTCCAAATATCGATTTGGCACTGCTCCTCGTCCGGAGCCCGACGCGCTTACCCTCAGGATCAGTTGTTCCCTTTATCGGCAAACCGCACATATTCATAGCTCTTTCCCCTCCTTTATTTTTTGGACAGCACTTATCTTATTCCCACCCAACCTTTTTAAATTTTTTTCATAAACCGGGCACATCGTTCCCTCCGGAAAATGTTGAGGAGAGCCTTTGAATATCGCATTTCCCGCGCAAATTCCCAGGCACTCATAATGTTTCATTATAGTCTTTTCGCACCCATCAAAAAATCGGCATTTAAAGATCGGATGAGGTTTTTCGTTGCGCATCGACCTAAACATACTAAAGGTATAATTTTGCGTATACATTAAAAAAGTATCAATATTCAGCAGAAAAAGCCGATCGCATTTTTCGCATCCGAAAAATAGATATTCAGGATTTTCATTCCAAAAACCCAAGTAAATCATAGGAATTATTCCATCGCAATAAAAGCAAGGGATTTTCATTTCGTTGTTTTTTATGCTATCCGCATCATCTTTTTCTATGCCTATGACTTCTATTATTTCCATCATGTCCGTTCCCCTATTTTTAAATAAAAAAAATTTAAAATAAAATGAACTAACTAAAAACACCTTAGCAAATTTTAACCAAGGTGTCCATTTTTTTAAGAATTTTATTTATTATTTTAATTTCATCCAAAATACCCCCGTATCGGATAATTGAAAGCCGAGCGATTCATAAAGTTTTCTGGCGGGAACTCTCCTGGGGTTGCTTGTCAGATTCAAAATCTCTATCTTTTCCCTTCTGGCGATATCGATCAGGTCTTCCATTATTTTCCTTCCCAAACCTCGCCCTCGATATTTCTCATCGATCACTACATCTTCTACTCTTCCCACCAGCCCCTTGGTGGGAACAGGATGGATTATAAGGGCGGCAAATCCGATTATCTTTCCGTCATCATCTATCACCCGGCAATGGGAAAAATCGCTTTCTTTGAGAAAAACCGGATCAAGTTTTACGGGCTTTTGAGTAAGCTGGGCAAAAAGATTTTCAAGATATTTTTTATCTTCTATTTCCAGGTCTCTTATGGTAATCATATTATATTTCTATAAATTTGCGCCTTCTAATATAAATATATTATTTTTTTCTGTAATTTTCAATAGCTTTATGGACTGCATCGGCAGCCAGATTGCTGCAATGTAACTTTGTCTTAGGAAGCCCGCCCAACTCTTCCGCTACCTCTTGATTGGTAATCCTCATGGCTTCATCTAGAGTTTTTCCTTTCACTAAATCAGTGGCCATTGATGAGGTGGCGATAGCTGCTCCACAACCGAGAGTTTGAAACCGGATATCTTTTATGACCTCCTCGCCTTTTTCATTTTTTCCTATTTTTAGATACATTTTCATTATATCTCCGCACCTGGGATTGCCTACGGTAGAGACCGCATCTGCATCCTTAAGCTCGCCTTGATTATGGGGCTTTATAAAATGATCCAAAACTTTTTTTGAGTATTGCATGTGTTTTTCTACGAATCACTTGCCCGAAATGCTACGCATATGCGTTGCAGGCGGGCGAATCTGTACGAATATAAGAATATATGCCAGATTTGTAATCTTAAAAATATTTATTTTTACTTATCAAAATCTTTAAGCACATCCCCGGATATTTTTCTGAGCCGCTCCACTGTTTTCTTGAGTTTTTTTATAAAAATATCTAGTTCCTCTTTCGTATTATTTTTCCCCAAGGTTATCCTGAGACTGCCGTGCGCCTGTTCATGTTTTATCCCCAAAGCCAGAAGGACATGGGATGGTTCCAGAGATCCTGAAGAGCAGGCTGATCCGGTAGAAGCGGATATGCCCTCCATATCCAAATAAATCAAAAGCCCCTCCCCTTCCACATTATCAAATCTGAAGTTGGCATTGTTGGGAGATCTCTTTTCTTTTGATCCGTTAAGATAAGAATCAGGAATTTCTTTCAGCACCTTGTTTACCAGATAATCCCTCAATTTCTTGATCCGATTTTTTACTTCTGATTTTTCACCCCCGATCATCTCAACAGCCTTTCCGATTCCGACAATAGCGGGAACATTCTGAGTTCCTGGCCTTATTCTATATTCTTGCCCTCCTCCAAATTGGATTGGCTTCAACGGCGTTCCTTTTTTTATAAATAAAACTCCCGCTCCCTTCGGTCCGTAAATCTTATGTCCGGAAAACGAGAGCATATCCGTATTTAATTTTTTTGTATTGCAATCGAAATAATTAACCGCCTGGACCGCGTCGGTATGGAACATTATCTTGTTTTTTCTTTCCTTATTGATTTCTTTTATAAATTCCCCTATTTCTTCTATGGGCTGGACAGTCCCTATCTCATTATTTACATACATTATCGAAACCAATATCGTGTTGTCTTTTATTTTGCCTTTTAAATCTTCAATTGCCACTATTCCTTCATTTTTATGAACAGGAAGGATAGACAATTCCACCAATCCCATTTTTTTAATACTTATGGCGGTGTCAAGCACGCAGTGATGTTCGATAGCCGAGGTTATTATATGGGGGATCGGAGCGTTCTTTCCCATTTCTTCCCAATATTTTTCAATAACTCCCCTGACGGCCAGGTTATTCGACTCAGTGGCTCCGGAAGTGAAAATTATTTCCGAATCCGAACAATTTAAGAATCTGGCCACTTCTTTTCTCGATTTTTCAATGGCAAACATAGCTTCTTGGCCAAAGCTATGGACAGATGAGGGATTTCCAAATTTTTCTCGGAAATACGGCTCCATAGCCCTAAAAACTCTTTTATCCAAGGAAGTAGTTGCGGCATGATCCAAATATATTTTTTTATTCATATTTTTATGATTGGGGCGGCAATCTTAATAAGATCTATAATTCGCTCAATCTGATTTTCTTTAATGTCCTTTTTATTTCTTTTCCGAGCTTAACCCAAACTTTTTTCGAGGGACATTTTGCGTTAGAGCATTCGGGGCTTTGGCATCTCATGGGCTCGAGGCTTCCTTCTACGGCCTCCACTATTTCACAAGCAGATATTTTTGAAGGCGGATTAGCTAAGGCATATCCCCCGTTTTTCCCTTTGACGCTTATCACAATCCCGTCTTTCTTGAGAGTGCTAAAAAGATGCTCCAGATATTTAGCGGAAATATTTTCTTCTCTGGAAATCTCGGAAATGCTTTTAAGCCTAGGATATGACTTGGCAAGAACCACCGCGGCTCGCAGTCCATATTCTGCTTTGGTTGAAAATTGCATTCTATTGGCACTGCACAATCCGCTGACTGGCGGAGATGCGATCCTATTTAATTATTATTAATATCCTACTATTTTACTATGCTTTAATTTTACCCGAATATTAAGATATTGTCAATTTTTCAAAAACAAAAAATCCCGCATTTGCAAATGCGAGATTTTTTTATCCCTGATATATTTTTTATTTTCTTGCATAACTCCTGACCATATAAGCCAGATAAACCGCAGATATTCCTACCAAGGCGTATACTACTCTGGAAATAGCTGTCATATCTCCAAACAAGAAAGCGACTAGATCGAAGTCGAAAAGCCCTACCAGTCCCCAATTCAAACCTCCAACAACAACTAAAACCAGAGCTGTCCAATCCATATAGTTCAATTTATTCATACATTTAAAATAATTTAATTTTATATGCAGAACAACAAACCCCGACCTTTATAATGATTTGTTTTCAAAGTATTATTGATGTTAATTATGACATAAAAATTAATTTTTGCAAAATTTTTTGGTGTTTATTTTTTTGAAAGGATTACACCGTTCGCCCACCTAAAAACTCTGTGGAAAATTTTACTCTTGCCATTCTTATTCCGGGTTATTTCTATTCGAGAGAGTATGTCATCATTTCCCACCCCGACATATTGGTGGATTTCCCTTTTCGGTTTTCCATTTATTTTTTTATCGGATTTATAATGAAATTTTAAAGGATTTTTCATTCTTTTGAGCCCCTACGAATTAATATGAAATTACGGAAGGGTATTTTTCTTATTTTTTTAAAAGAGGTTTTATAAAGAAGTGAACGTGACAGGGAGGACTTTTTTAAATACTCCGGCTATGAGGATTGAATCATTCTCATGTATATAGATAGGCTGGTGAAAATCATTGGTAGAATTGGGAAAGAGGCCGATGAGACCTTTCTCCACTTTTTTAAATCTTTTAATTGTAGCCATCCCGTTTATGACAACCACTACGATTTTTCCCTCTAGATCTCCTTCATTTTCATATTTTTCGAATATGACATAATCTCCATCTTCAATGTTATCCTTGTCCATAGAATCTCCCAGCGCCTTTACCGCGAAAAGCTTTCCGGTTTTTTCTTGAGGAAAGATCCTTTTGGAAATTTGAAGATAACCTTCCGCTTCATCATTGGCATAAGCCAAAGCCTCACCGCAAGAAGCCAGGCCATAAACTGGAATGGAAAAAATATTTTTCAGATTGGCGTAGCTGTTGTTTTTTACCGGATAGATCTTTCTTTTGCTATCCCTTTTGATCAGATCCTTCTTTTCCAAAGCTTCCACTACTTGGGTTATGGATTTTAAACTGTCGCTATGTCCATTATTAAGCATCTCTTTTTGGAGTCCGTAACTGGTGGGGTTTTCATTTGTCTGGTCGATGATCTTCCTGATAAAATCCATGACCATCTCCTGTTTGGGTGTCAGTTTTTGCATAAAACTTTTTGTGTGTCATGAGGCGTAGTTGAAGAATATGTAGATCCCTCACTTCGCTCAGGATGACGTAAAGTTAATTGTTATTTTACAAATCATTATTATAGTGATATAATATCACTAGCAGATATCCCTGTCAAATATCTGCCTGTTAATAACTAGCTTGAGGCCACATAAGCCAGACTGCTGGATAATTATTAAATTTTTATTGATTATTGATAAGTTATATAAATCTCTATATAATTAACTTAACTTAAAAATTAAGCACTTAATAATATTTATGCGAATATCTTATTCAGCCTTAAATACATATCAGATCTGCCCGTTGAAATATAAATTTCAATATATAGACAAAATAAAAACTCCTAAATCCAAGGAGGCTGTTTTTGGAACTCTTATCCACTCGACCTTGAATTTCGTCCACACCCCCGGGATCCTATCCCCTTCTCTGGAACAATCCTTGGATTACTTTTCCAAAAATTGGAACAGCGATGTTTTTGAAAACGAGCAGGAAGAAAGAGCCGCCTTTTCTCAAGGTGTTGATATTATCAGACGTTATTATCGGGACAATGACATTTCAAAAATAAACATCGTGGCGTTGGAAAGTCCTTTTCAGATAAAATTGGGAGAGCATGTCGTTTCCGGAATCATAGACAGGATCGATCGGACTGACAACGGCTATGAGATCATCGATTATAAAACGGCTAAAAAGATGCCTTCTCAGGAAAAAGTCGACAATGATATCCAGCTGACTATCTATCTTAAAGCTTTTCTGAATCGCTATCCGGAAGAAAGGAAAAACTTGGACAATATAAAAGTTAGCCTATATTTCGTAAAGCATGGAGCAAAGCTTTCCTCTAAAAGAAACGAAGACCATCTTAAAAATATTGATGAAATGTTTTTGGAAGCGATCAAAAATATTGAAAAAAGCGAGTTCAATCCCGTTTTAAATCCTCTTTGCGACTGGTGCGATTTTCAAGACAGATGTCCGATGCAAAAGCACAAATTCAAGGAAAAAAGAAAAATAGACACCGAGGAAATAAATGAAGCACTTATAGAGTATATAAAATCCAGAGACGATGCCAAAAGTTTGCGGTACAAGATGCTTGAGCTCCAAGAAAAAATTTCCGATTATATGGATCAGGAAGGAGTCGAGAGGGTATTTTCTGATGAAGGAATAATAACAAGGACGCTCAGGAAGACTTATAAGTATGATGAAAAAAGACTTAAAGAGATATTGGATCCATTGGGAAAATGGGAAGAAATAAATAAAGTTAACGGGACATCTTTGAATGGGGTGATTAAGACCTTGCCCGCAGAAGCTAAAAGGGAGATAGAAAAAGCCAAGAAAATTTATAAAGAGACGGAAAGCTTTAGCGTTAAAAAGCAATAATCAGATATATTTAAGCGCTTACCTGATCACGCTACCTTGGAATTCTTCTCCATTTATGTATTTCTTTATGTTTTCAAGCCCGTATCCTCCGATAATAGCCACTTCGAGCTCCAGTTCTTGAGCTAATTTTGAAGCAATCGGATCAAAAGGGGCGCTCATCCCGGGATCCCATTTGTCTCCGACTATTTTTCTGAAATCTTTCCAAGATATTTCTTTTATTTTCTTGGCTCCGAATGTCGCATTGGGATCTCTATCATAAAGATATTCTATGTTAGAAAGATTGATTATTTTTTTGGATCCGAATCTCTCAGCTAAAACAGCCGCCACATAGTCAGTGGACCATCCTGGCCTCCATCCGGCAGCAATCATTATTTTTTCTTCGTCTTTGAACTCTTTTTTTAAATCCTCTTTTGTCTGAGGATTTTTGTTTATTCGAGGATGGGCATACTTTTTGAAAACTGTTTTTATCAGATGAGCGTTCATCCGGGTGGCATGCACTCCCAGCCAGTCCTTCTCTTCATTATCTATGGCGCTTATTTTTGAAGCAGCTTCTATATAGTCTCTGGCTGTTTTCCCCCCTCCCGTAATTATTACAAAGCGATGTCCCTCCCCGATCAGCCCTTCAATTGTTTTTTTGAATTCTTTTATGAATGTCGCATCTATGTTGTTAGGAATGATCAGTGATCCTCCCAGGGAAATCACTATCACATCTTTGTTTTTTTCTTCTGGCATATTTTGAAATTTTTTAATTAATCTGTTTACGTTTTTAAAAAGCGCTTTATCTTGCATCGATCCATCATAAATTTTTTGATTTGTTTAATTTGTAGTTATAGCTACTTACCAATAAGGAGGAAGCCACAAAAATGGATGAATATGTTCCAAAAATTACTCCGATCATCAACGCGACCGAGAAAAATTTTATACTTTCTCCCCCGAAAATTATGATGGCGATCAGGACTATGACTACGGTAAGGGATGTATTGATGGATCTTGCCAAAGTTTCATTGAGGGATTTATTGATTATGTTTTCAAAACTTTCTTTCGAATCGGATTTCATCAGATTTTCCCTGATTCTGTCATAGACGACTATCGTATCATTGACAGAATATCCCAAAATGGTAAGGAGTGCGGCAACAAACGGAACTCCAATTTCAATATTGAGAAATTTTCCCAAAACGGCAAAAATTCCCAGTGTGATGATTATATCATGAGCCAATGCCGTTATGGCACCCAACCCGTATTGCCAGGAAGGAATAGGAAAAGAGATTTTTCTGAAAGACCATGCGATATAAAGCGCTATTCCCAGAATCGCGGCAGTTAAAGCCGTAAAAGCATTTTTTTTGAGCTGATTGGAGACTGAGGCGCCTATAAAATCAACCCGGATCAGATTTACGTCCCCTTCAAACTCTTCAAGTTTTTCTATAACCTGCTCGTTTAAATTTTCATCAGAAGCGATATATCTTAGGATAATCCTGCTCTCCTCAGATGATTGTATTGTAAGACTGTTCGCTCCCAGATCTCTTAATTTCTCCTGTATATCTTCTCTGGAAGGCGCTACAAAATTTAAGATTTCAGAACTTTCCTCCGAACCGTTATCTTCCTCCGAAAACTCAACTTCCATAAGCGTCCCTCCCTTGAAATCGATTCCCAGGTTCAATCCCCAAGTCGAAAGAGCTGCAATAGCAAAAAGAATCAATATCGAGGAAAAAACATATACATATTTTCTTTTTTCTATGATTCTAAGCATAATTTATTTTTTTATTATTAGCCATAATCTTTTTTCCAGCCATTTTCCCGCCAAAAATTGCATTATTATCTTAACCAAAACTATAGCTGTAAACATAGAGAGCAAAACTCCTATTATCAGCACTATGGCAAATCCTTTTATAAATCCCGTTCCCATCCAGATAAGTATCATTGACGTTATAATAGTGGAATAATTTCCATCCCGGATACTTGGCCAGGCGCGCAGAAATCCTTCGTTGATCGCTCCTTCCAAACTGCGCCCTTTTTTCAACTCCTCCCTTATCCTTTCAAATATCAGTATATTGGCGTCAACCGCCATCCCGATAGAAAGGATAAATCCCGCAATTCCGGAAAGCGTAAGCGTGATTGGCCAATCGGAAAGCGTTCCGGATAATTTAAATATGGAAATCATCATTGCTGAATAAATTAAAAGGGCTAAAATGGCTATCAAGCCGAAAAATCTGTAATAAGCTATCATAAATACGGCCACTACGATAAGTCCGTAAATTCCGGCTAGTAGGCTCTTTTCCAGAGAAATTTTTCCCAATGACGCGCCTACGCTTTGCTGGGAAACCAATTTTATCGGAACCGGCAAAGCACCTTCATTGAGCTTTCTTTTTAATTCTTTGGCTTCTTCGGTCGTAAAATTTCCCGTAATTACCGCCTCCCCATTGAGTATTTCTGTCTGGACCACCGGAGCGCTCACTATGTTTCCATCCAGGTAAATTGCTACCGTTTTTCCTATATTCCTTTTGGTTATGTCGGCGAATATTTTTGCTCCTTCTCCGTCAAATTTCAGTTGAACCTGGGGCTCAGAAAGTCCCTGGTCGGAAAAAACCACATCGGAGCTTTTTAGATTTTTTCCGGTAAGCTCTGTCGATTTATATCTGAGATCGGGAATCATTCCCGGAGTTTTTTTAGCAAAAAGTATGTGCTGGGCATGGACTTCCCTGTCCTCCTCCCCCCCTCTTTCTTCTATTTTTTTGATAATGTGCCAGCCAAAATCCGTTTCGACAAGTTCGGAATAAATCTCTCCATTTCCCAATCCTTTTTCAAACAAAACTTCGTCGAACTCCGGAACAAAAACTCCCCTTTTTACGAAATCCAGATCTCCTCCTTTATCCGACGATCCCGGATCCTGGCTGTATTCGGAAGCTAAAGAAGAAAAATCTTCTCCGGATTTCGCTTTTTCCAAAATTTCCAAGGCCAGTTTTTTTGTTTCTTCATTGATCGGGTTAAATAGCTCTTGCATGCTCTCCATTTCTTCCGCCAATTCTTCTTCGGTTTTTTCTTCCCTAAACTCCAAAAAAGGAGTTTCTCCTATCTTATCTTTTACGTCATCGACATCTTTGGCTCCGGGAAACTCCACTATTATGCGGGGAGCTCCTCCCGAGTAGACGGTTTGGATGAGCGGCTCTCCCACTCCAAAAGCGTTGGCTTTTCTTTCTATGACATCCTGAGCGGCTTGGATCGCGTCCTCTTCCCTGCCATCTTCAACGCCGGATAAATCAGCTTCATATTCGAGCCGGAATCCTCCCTGGAGATCCAAGCCCAAATTTATTTTTGATTTTTCAATCAAATTAAACAGAGGAGGGAAGGATTTTACCAGGTTAGGATAAGCTATTGCTCCGAAAAAAACAGCCAAAAAAACAACCAATATGAATTGTAGCCTTATTTTTTTATTTATGCTCATATTTCTGATTATAAGCTACATCCCGGCTCTTTGCAACCGTTCTATGGCTTCTTTTAAGATCCTTTTTGGCCTTTTATGAGTGATCCTTTTTAGCGCTTTTTCGTATTCTATCCATGTATATCCCTGGTGCTCCTTGGAAATACGAACGGTTTTTTCTCCCGTTTCTGACAGATAATAAGTTACTTTTTTAAATATATTCACTCCGCTTCCCGATTCTATCCTTTTATTTTTTTCCATTCCTTTGGCTTTATAGAAATAATAAGAACATTTTTTGAAATCTTTGACCGTTTTTAGATCTTTTATTCCGGTTTCTTCGAATGTTTCTCTTTTAAGAGTCTCTAAGTCAGTCTCGTCTTTTTCCTTGTGCCCTTTTACAAAGTCCCAATGCCCAGACACATAATGGAGCAGAAGAAAAAGAATTTTCCCGTTTTCTATCCTGTAAATCACTGAGCCTACCGAGTATTCAAATGAAAAGCTTAAAAATTTTATTTTGGACATCTTTTATTTTCTAAAGAAAAATTATTTCCCGCAGCATTTTTTGTATTTTTTCCCGCTTCCGCACGGGCAAGGATCGTTCCTGCCAGTAGTGTTTTTATTTAGGATAGGTTTTTGCTTCACCGCCTCTCCTTGCTTGTTGGAAGAAGCGTTTTCTTGCATATTTTTGATAGCCCCGAACTGCTCTACTTGGTCGGATGCTCCGCTGAATCTCAAATTCTTTCTTTCAGCTTTTTCCTCAGTTTCTGCGTTTCCCACATAAGAAACCCTGAAAATAGTGCTTACTATTCCGGATCTTATATTTTCCATAAGCAAGGTGAATAAGTTATATGACTCTTTCTTATATTCTATGAGAGGATCCCTTTGCCCGTATCCGCGAAGACCTATTCCTTGACGGAGATAATCTATTTCGTCTAGATGATTCATCCAAAGCGTATCTATTGACTGGAGCATTACCATTTTTTCCACCTTTCTCATATTTTCCTCTCCTATTTCAGACTCTTTGCCGGAATAAATTTTTTTGAATTCTCCCACTAAAAATTCTACAGCCTGGGTTATTTTTTCCGCTCCCGCTTTATTCCTATCCGAACTTATCATCTCTAATTTTTTACGGACGCCGCTTTCGAGAGGATGGATCCTGCTTAATTCCGCAAATATTTTTTCCACATCCCATCTGCCTATTTCCGCATTGCTATATATGGAAATAATTTTTTCTATTTCCTCCGAAATCATTTTTAAAGCTTTATTTTTAGTGTTTTTGCTTTCCAGGATGGCCCTTCTCTTCCTGTAAATAACTTCCCTTTGCTTGTTCATCACGTCGTCATAATCCAAAACGTGCTTTCTGATGTCAAAATTAAAGCCTTCAATCTTGGACTGTGCCGATTCGATAGTTTTTGAAATTATTTTGTTTTGAATAGGCTGATCTTCCGGAAGTTTCAGCGAATCCATCATATTTTTCATCCTGTCGCCTCCGAATCTCCTCATCAATTCGTCTTCCAAAGAAACATAAAACTGGCTCATTCCCGGGTCTCCTTGGCGGCCGGCGCGCCCTCTGAGCTGATTGTCGATCCTTCTGGCCTCATGGCGTTCCGTCCCAAGGATGAAAAGTCCTCCCAATTCTTTGACGCCTTCTCCCAATTTTATATCCGTTCCTCGTCCGGCCATATTGGTAGCTATCGTAACAGAGCCTTTTTGCCCGGCTTTGGTGATGATGGCCGCTTCTCTCTCATGATGCTTGGCATTGAGGACTTCGTGGATAACTCCTGTTTTTTTAAGAAGAGAGCTTAGATATTCGGACTTTTCAATGGCTATTGTTCCGACAAGGATGGGTTGTCCGGTCTTATTTATTTTTTTTATATCATTGGCGATTGCGTCAAATTTTCCCTTTTCCGTCTTGTAAACTATATCCGACAAGTCTTTTCGGATCAAAGGCTTGTGTGTAGGAACTTCCACGACATCCAGTTTGTAAACTTTGGCGAATTCTTCAGCGCTGGTAAGCGCCGTACCTGTCATTCCAGACAGTTTTTTATACATTCGAAAATAATTTTGAAACGTTATGGTTGCCAAAGTCCGCGACTCTCTCTGTACCGCAACTCCTTCTTTGGCTTCAATGGCCTGATGGAGCCCTTCGCTGTAACGCCGGCCCTCCATCAATCTTCCGGTAAAATCATCCACTATTATGACTTGCCCGTCTTTGACTATATAATCCTTTTCTTTCTTGAATAAAATATGGGCTTTGAGCGACTGTTCCAGGTGATGGACATACATTATTTTTCCTGGCTCATAAAGATTGTCTATGTCCAGCAGTTTCTCCACTTTGGATATCCCTTTGTCCGTCAAGGCGACATTCCTGTCCTTTTCATCCACCTTAAAATCTTCTTCGGCTTTAAGTTTCGGAACAATCTGGGCGAATTGCTGGTAAAGTTTTGTCGACTCGCTGTCGGGAGCCGAAATTATCAGAGGCGTCCTGGCCTCGTCAATCAAGATTGAGTCCACTTCATCGACAATCGAGAAATTTAATTCTCTTTGCGACATCTGCTCCAAGGACTGCGTCATATTGTCCCTCAAATAATCGAACCCGAATTCATTGTTGGTTCCGTAAGTTATATCGGCGCCGTAGGCTTCTTTTCGGGATATTTCCTTGAGATTTTCCATCTCTACGCTCACTTCATCCCTGTCCACTTTGGCCGGTTCATAGATATAGGAAACATCGTGCATTATGCAAGCCGAAGACAATCCCAAAAAATTAAAAACAGACCCCATCCAATTGCAGTCTCTTTTGGCCAGATAGTCGTTGACTGTCACCACATGTACCCCTTTTCCTTCAAGCGCGTTAAGGTAGATGGGGAGAGTCGAGGTCAGAGTTTTTCCTTCCCCGGTCTTCATTTCGGCTATCTTTCCCTGGTGAAGGATTATTCCTCCCAAAAGCTGGACATCATAATGACGCTCTCCGATCACCCTTTTGGCCGTTTCTCTCACTACAGCAAAGGCTTCCGGAAGAATACTTTCTATCTTTTCTCCGTCTTTCAGCCTGTTTTTGAATTCTTGCGTCTTGCCTTGAAGATTCTCATCGGAAAGATTGGAAACATCGGGTTCAAACTGGTTTATCTTATCAACTATCGGCTGGAGCTTGCTTATCTCCCGCTCGTTGGATCCGAATATTTTTTTAAATATGTTCATAAATAAAAATTAAAAATCAAAACAAAGAAACCTTTTTTAGGCTTCAATCTTTATTAAGTATATAAAAATAAAACGCTTTAGTCAAAGTATCTGATCAATCTTTACGATATTGACTGAAACGCGGATTCAGGATAATCTTGAAACCGCGTTTTTTTATGGAATTTTTTAAAATATTTTTATTTGGCGACGGATCTTTCCATATTTTCTATAGAATTTTCTATCGCCTTCAGATCTTTTGAAAGCTTCTGCTGGCCGATAATAGTATACACTCCGACAATGAGGGAGAATATTATTATAATAGTAATTCCTACTTCGAATCTGATTGTCATTTTTTTATTTTTTGATAGTTATGTTAAGCTCTTCTTCGGCGGTTTTTATCATTTTTTCTATCAGCTCGTCAACTTCTTCCGCTTTAAGCGTCCTTTCCGGATGGGAGAATCTGATATGGAAAGCCATTGATCGCTCCTCTGTCTCGGGATCCACATACAGATCAAACAGATCTATGTCTTTTACCAATTCTCCCCCTGCTCCATAAAGCAACCTTTCCACGTCGGCCACCCGGGTAAATTCATCCACTATCATGGACAGATCCCTTTCCACTTCCGGAAATCTGGCCAAAGGCTCGAAATCCCTGTCTTCGGGCACAAATTCCAGCAAACGTTCCACGTCAATCTCGGAAACGGCCACCCGCGCGTTTTTTATGCCGAAATATTTGTTCGCTTTTTTAGTGATTTCTCCGATATATCCCAGAATTTCTCCGCTAGAAGATCTTATTAGCGCTTTTCTGGAAGGATGAAGCGCAATGATATCCTCATTATTTTCTTCAAAAGAATCATCGTAATAATAGTCTTCAATTCCTATCCTATAAAAAATATCTTCCAAAACTCCCTTTAACAGGTAAAATTGCTCCCCTTTCTCCCCTTTCTCGGCAACCGCCAGACTGAAAAGAAGCTTTTCTTCCGGAAGCGATTTATTTTTGGGTGCGTAAACTCTTCCCAGATCAAATATATGGACGCTGTCAAAATAGCTGAGGCTCTTTTTGCAGGCCCTGATAAGCCCGCCAATCAATGTCCTTCGAACAAGCGTCTGGTCGGAACTCATCGGATTAAGAAGCGCCACGTGATTCTCGTCATTCAATCCCAATGCTTTGGCATCATCTTTCGAATAAAACGAATACACCTTCACTTCGTCAAAACCGTCAAAAACCGCCATATCTTTGAGCAAACGGTCAAAATATCTCACTTCGTTCCACTTGGGCGACTGCACTTTTTCCATCAAAGGAACCGGAGAAATTTTTTCATATCCGTAAATCCGGCCAACTTCTTCGATCAGATCTTCCTGAGTCTGGAGATCGATGCGCCGGGTCGGAATATTTGCGATCAAAAAATCTTTTTTTTCCTCAATCCCTATCCCTAACCTCTCGAGAATTTTTACGACTTCTTTTTTATCCATTATTATTCCGAGGAGCTTATTCAAACTCTCTGTGTTTAGATTTATAGTCCACGGAGAAACCGGATCAGGGTAGGCATCGGCAAATGAATCTATTTTTCCTCCGCACTCCCTGGCGATCATTTCGGCGGCTTTTATTGCGGCATGCTCGGAGATATTGGGATCGATTTCTTTCTCGAACCTGTGTCCCGCTTCGGTCTTTAAATTATGGTATTTTTGCGACAATCTTACGGAAACGTAATCGAAAGAGGCGCTTTCCAATATTATTTCCGAGGTTTTTTCATCTATCGCGCTCTGTGCTCCCCCCATGATTCCGGCCAAGGCGATCGGTTTCTCCCCGTCCGTAATCACTATATCCTTCTCGGACAATTCTATTTCCGAATCGTCCAAAAGTTTCAATTTTCCTCCCTGTTCCGCTTGCCTTACAAGGATCTTACTGACTTTTTTGGCGTCAAAAGCATGCAGAGGCTGTCCTGTTTCCAGCATCACGTAATTGGTAATGTCGACGATATTGTTTATCGGATTTATCCCGCAAGCGATCAGGCGCGATCTTATCCGGTCCGGAGACTCGCCTACTTTTATGTTTTTTATCCTTATTCCGATATATCTCGCGCACTTATCAGTGTCTATCGACACGCTTAAAGATGTTCCATCAGCTTTGCTTTTCCGCATCATTTCATCTATTGAAAATGTCTTATTTTTAATTTCATCTTTGACATTTTGAACACTTTTAACATTTCCAACGCTCGCAAGAGCTTCTAGCTCTAAGGCTACTCCCTCATGGCTGAGGCAGTCATGCGCCCGATTGGGCAAAACATCGATTTCCAATACGGAATCGTCCAGCTTGAGATATTTGGAAAATTTCTCCCCGACAGGCGCGTCTTTATCCAGAACCATTATTCCCGCGTGCTCTTCTCCCAGTCCCAATTCATCTTCGGCGCAGATCATCCCTTCAGACTGCACTCCTCGAATATCGCTCTTTTTTATTTCTATTTCTGTCCCTTGTCCCTTGTCGTCTGTCGCTTGCAAAACCGCTCCCGCAAGCGCCACCGGCACTTTCTGTCCGGCTTTCAAGTTAGGCGCCCCGCATACTATTTGAAGCGCGCCAGCCTCTCCTCCTGCCCGAAGGGGAGATTGAGAGGGGGTGGGAGAAATATCCACCTTCGCAACCTTCAATTTATCGGCATCAGGATGCTTTTTTACTTCCAAAACTTCTCCGATGACGACTTTATCCAGATTTTTTCCTAAATCTTCGATTTTTTCCACCTCGAAACTATGAAGAGTAAGCTCTCTCGCGATTTTTTCGACTGATTCATTTGTCCCGCTCAATTCTTTGAGCCAATTATATGAAAATTTCATTATTTTTTTAGTAACCAGTAATCACTTAAACTGCCTCGTAAACCTCACATCTCCGCTGTGGAATAATCTAATATCGCTTATCTTGTATTTTATCATCGCCAATCTCTCCATTCCAAATCCCCAGGCAAATCCCTGATATTTTCCCCGATCATATCCGGCCGCTTCAAAAACTTTCTGATTGACCATGCCCGCTCCGCCGATTTCGATCCAGCCGGTATTTTTGCATACCCCACAGCCTTTTCCTCCGCAATTGGCACAGTTTATATCAAACTCAAATCCCGGCTCCACGAAAGGGAAATAGCTCGGACGAAGCCTTACGTTCACTTTTCTTCTGAAAAACTGGGTAAAGAAACTTTCGGCGATGTAGAGAAAATTAGCCACGCTCACGTCTTTTCCGACAACCAGCGCCTCGAATTGATGGAATGTGTGCTCATGGCTCGGATCGGTAGCCTCGGAACGAAAGACCCTTCCCGGAACGATTATTCTGAAAGGCGGTTTGTTCTTTTCCATATAGCGCACTTGGACGGTCGAAGTGTGCGTCCGCAAAACGGCTCTTTCCTCCTCTTTCCGGGATCCGGTCTTGACCCAAAAAGTATCCTGCATATCGCGGGCCGGATGATCGGCCGGCATGTTCATGGCGTCGAAATTATAAAATTCGCTGTCGATATCCGGTCCGTCAGCGATTTCAAATCCCATCGAAGTAAAAATATCCTCGATATTGTTTTGGACGATGCTCAGAGGACTCAGGTGCCCTTTTTTGATCTTTTTTCCCGGAGCGGTTATGTCTATCCATTCTTTTTTAGCGTCTTCGGCTTCTTCTAGCTCCATAAGCCTGTTTTCCAAGGCCTCCTGTATCCCTTTCTTTGTTTCATTAGCCGAGGGTCCCACCTTCCTTTTTTCTTCCGTGGACAAATCTTTCAAGCCTTTCAATATATCGTTAAATTCGCTCTTTTTTCCCAAATAAAAAACCCGCAAATCTTCAAGTTCCGTCAAAGTATTCGCCGATGAAATTTTTTTCAAAGCCTCTCCTTTTATTTTTTTGATTTTTTTGAGCATATGAAACAAGAAATGTAATTCCGATATGAATTCATTATATCACCCGGATCGTAAAAAGTGAAGTTTTGGATTCGCTATGCTAATTTGATGTTTTATGCAAACCCCGTCTCCTTGGGGGAGAAAGACATAAAAACCGCGTGTTTTATCCTATCTCTTTTTTGATTTTTCTGGAAATTCCGACCGCAATTCAAGAGCCGGCAGAAGGATCTCGTAAGCCTTTTTAACAAATTCATCCTCATCCTCAATTTCTGCGCACTCTCCGATCTTTCTATACATCTCATCGCCCCCGTCGATGACGTCTTCGTTCAGATATTCCTCCAGATCATCCCTTATCCCAGCCACTCTGTCACGGCCGTCTCCATATTGTTTAAAAGTAAAAATAAGCCAGCCTTTCCAAACATCTTCCGCGGTCATTTCTGATAACATCCCGACCTGGAATTTTGGGTGCGTAAAAAGAGCGTCCATGGGGATTCTTTTCATACTGGCCAGATTTTTTTCGCCTCTTTCTTTCCTGGCTTTCTTTTCCGCAGGAGTTTCCTTATATATTTTAGGCTGTTCAGTTGTCATATTTTTTATATGATTTTAAAAAAATAATTTACCCCCAGCCTCTGTCTTTCATAGCTTCCGAAACCCTCTTTACCGCCAGGGCGTATGCGCCCATGCGTAGAGTCGTGCCGTAATTTTCCTTATTTTCCCATATTTCATCGAAAGCTTTCTTTATCTTTTCTTCCAATTTTTCAAGGATTTCCTGTTCCTGCCAATAATATCCGTAAGCGTTCTGGATCTGCTCGAAATAACTCACTATCACCCCTCCCGCGTTGGCCAGTATGTCCGGTATGACCAAAATATTCTTTTTCTCCAATATTTCATCGGCTTCCGGAATTATCGGACCGTTGGCCAGTTCCACTATCATCTTGGCTTTTATGCCTCTGGCTATTTTTTCAGTAATAACTCCTTCCAAAGCGGCGGGAATAAGTATATCCGCATCCTGGGTCAGGCAGTTTTTCTCTCCCACTTCTTCTGATCCGGGATAGTTCGCCACCGATCCGGTCTTTTCTTTGTAATTTTTCAATTCCTTCATATCCATGCCCATACTGTTGACAACCGTTCCTGTAGAATCGCTGACCACGGTAATCTTGTATCCCAGATCTTGAAGCAGGCTCGCCACGTGGCTCCCCGCGTTTCCGAAGCCCTGTATCGCGACCGTCGATCCTTTTTTGAGGCCTATTTTTTTGGCGCCTTCCATAAGCGCGTATACCGCCCCTTGCGCCGTAGAGTATTCCCTCACTTTCGAGCCCCCGATGCTCAAGGGCTTCCCCGTAATGACGCCGGGAGCGTGATGGCCGACAATCTTTTCATATTCGTCCAGCATCCAGCCCATTACTCTCGGATCGGTATATACATCAGGAGCCGGAATGTCAAGTTCGGGTCCTATAATCTTATAGATGGCGCGGATATATCCGCGAGAAAGCCTCTCCAATTCCATATCCGAAAGTTCCTTGTGGTCTACTATCACTCCTCCTTTGGCTCCGCCCAAAGGTATATCCACTACCGCGGTCTTCCAAGTCATCCAGGCGCTCAATGCCTTTACTTCCGAAACGCTCACGGTAGTGTGGAAGCGTATCCCTCCTTTAAAAGGCCCTCGGGCATCATTGTATTGCGATCGGTACCCGGTAAATACTCTTATGCTTCCGTTATCCATCCTCACGGGGATGGAAACCTCCAAGAATCTCTGCGGGCTCTGGAGCTGAGCATAGATGTTGTCGTCCATCTTTATGATTTTTCTGACTCCGGCCAGCTGTTTTAAGGAATTCTCGAAAGGGCCCTTCATTCTTCTTTTTCCTTTGTCCATAAATTTATTCAATCGGGTTAAAAATTATCGAACAGGCCGCAAAATAAACGGCCAAATCATAAATTTATTTGATTTGGCCGTTTAAAAAGCTCATCTGAATATATAAAAGACGTTTCTTCCCACCCGGCCTTTCTGGACGATCTTGCCCTCTTTTTCCAGTTCGTCCAGATAATTGGTGGCGGTGGAATCGGAAACATCCAAAATTTCCTCCACTTCGTCGTTCGTGATCCTTTCTTTCTCCCTCATGAACCTGATTATTTTTTCCTTCCTCTCTTCCTTGATCCGCCTCCTCTCCTGATTGATTTTTTTAAATCCTCTTTCGCGGTTATCCGGATCATTCGAAATTTTTTGTCTGGCATTTTCCCGCTTCAAAACCCAGGCCGAAAAAAATCCGATGCTTATTCCTATTATTAAGATCAAAATTATCAAAACCATATCGATTATATATATCCGAGCCGATTATATCAGATCTTGCCCTGATTTTCCACCAGCGCTCTTACGGCCATCCCGATATAATAAGGCCAGAGGATGATGGCCCACATATCTCTTATTATCATCTAAACTTTCTAAAATATAAACATAATACATATCTATCTATAAAAAAATTTAAAATTATTTAACAGGGT
>JAQVJM010000029.1:0-4700 GCA_028695135.1 Candidatus Moraniibacteriota bacterium
GCGCTGATCGCAACGACAGCTCCTTTGGCAATCAGCACCTTTCCGCACTGATCGCAGACAAAACCTAGCTTTCCGGCACACTCTTCGCAGAAATAACAGCCATGGGTCATTATTCCGTTTCGAAAATTGCTCTTGTGAAGGACTATCCCGGCCTGCTCGTAGTATTCAGGCTCCTTGTCTAGCAAGTGCCAGCGAAGGCTTCCATAAACTTCATAATTTATCAAGCGCGAAAAATCGCCCTCGATCCTTATCATGTCTACAAAAGCTCCTTCGACGATGCCGTCCGGGATGCGCGAAAGATGGCCTCTTTTCCTTATGAATTTCCTGATATGCCTATTAAAGCCCCATTCGAAATTGGAAGGGATGGGAGTTTTGAAAAAAACATACCCGTCCCGCACTTCGAACTCGGCCGTGGGATAAGCCTTTTTGACTTTCTCCCGGGCTCTCCAGACCTCCTCGCATTCGTAATAATTGGAAAGCTCGAATCCGCGCGCGCCGTCATAGATGACGGCATCGCAACCCTGGCAATACATCTCAAAATCCGACATTTGATTACCTCCTTTTATCCTCTTTGGTTTTGGCAATTTCTCCTTTCTGCCTTTTTTTAAATTTTTAATCTGCTCTTCGGCTTAATAATAGAATGTTTAAGGATGAAAATCAAGAAAATCGGATTCCGATTCCATATCTCCCTGCCGAGCCTTAAAGAAATAAGGTAGCTTTCCTTGACTTTAATGTTTTTCTGTTATATTTTGGATAATCACCGTCTTTCTCGACTAAAAAAGAGATGGAATGTATAATGATAATAAGGGAAAATATAATAATTCTCACTAAAATATGGGCAAAAATAAAGGATCTTTTTCAGTTTGTTTCGTTTCCAGCTATCATCCTCGCGAATGCGGAATCGCCACTTTTACCCAAAGCATCATCGATTATATCGATATGCCCAAGGAAAAAATAAAGATAGTGTCCATTTCCGACAAGCCCGGATTTTACAAATACGGATCGGAAGTGATCCATGAAGCTTTTACGGAAGATAAATCTTCTTTCGTCTCCGCCGCCGAAAAAATAAACAAGGATCCTGACATAAAGGTCGTGAGCATCCAGCACGTTTTCAGCCTCTTCGGAGGAAAATACGGAGAAAACATCCTCAGTTTCATGAGAAGGATAAAAAAACCGATAGTCACGACTTTCCATATGGTCTATTCCAAAAACTCATCTCCCAATAAATTTGAAGTGGTGGATAGCTCTTATTCCGAAATAACCGATAAAATCATAAAGATGAGCGATAAGATTGTCGTCATAATACAGCCGATGGCCGATATTCTGATTGATCAGTATGGCGTCGATAAGGAAAAAATTATCATCATACCTCATGGCAATCCCGCCGTCAAAAGACAGCTTCCCGGAAAATACAAGAAACTTTTGGGGATAGGGAAAGGCAAGATGATCTCATCCTTCGGATTGATACGGCCCAAAAAAGGATTAGAACACGTTATTTACGCAATGCCGGAAGTTGTCAAAAAATATCCTGATGCCCGGCTCTTCATACTGGGAGAGTCCCATCCCAACCGCTCCGCCGATTACTATAATTTTTTGGTAGAAGAATCAAAAAAAATAAACCTTCTGAATAAAAATATATTTTTCGTCAATAGATTCTTGAGTTTTAGAGAGATAATAAACTATATTTTTGCCACAGATGTTTTTATCACCCCCTATCTGGTTCCGGAACAGACTTCCAGCGGAGCGATAGCCTACGCCATGGGATGCGGAAAAGCCATAATCTCCACTCCCTTCGTCTATGCCAAGGAAGTCCTGGCCGATAAGAGGGGCCTTTTTGTAAATTACGCCGACTCGGAAAGTATTTTTAAGGCGATCGATTTTTTCTTCTCCAATCCGAAAAAAAGGAAAAGGATGGAGTCTCTGGCATTCGAATACGCCCAGAAAAATTCTTTCAAGATAGTCGCTTATAAATATCTCAAACTTTTCAGAGAAGTTTCAAATAACAATAAATAAAAATGCTTATGAAAATAGCAGTCGTTTCGTCCTGGATTCCCCGCGAATGCGGAATCGCAACCTTTTCAAAAGATCTGACCGGCAGTTTTCCCGATCTGAATATGGATGTATACGCCCTGGTCGATGAAAAAAGTTACGGTCTGAAATATGACAGGAGCGTAGTTTTCAAGATAAGGCAAGATGAAGAAAAAGATTTTTTTGAGGCGGCGGAGAAGATAAACGAATCCGACGCCGATTTTGTCATCTTGCAGCATGAATTCGGCCTTTTCGGCGGAAATGACGGCGGAAACGTTTTTGTTTTATTGAAAAATGTAAAAAAACCGATAATTGTATTTTTTCACACGTTGCCCACCTTGGAAAAAACCAAGAGATTCAGATCTAGGGTGAAAAAAATAAAAAAAATGATAGATCTGAGCTATCGATCCATAATGACAAGCAGTCTGGCAAAAAAGGATATGCTGAGGCTTATCGGAAAAGAGAACAAAAATAAAATAGCGGTCATCTATCACGGAACGCCGAGCTTTCCCAAAATTTCAGCAAGAAAAAAGGATATTTATAAAAAAGAACTGGGTTTGGAAGGTAAAAAAATAATTTTAACTTTCGGCCTCATAAGAAAGAACAAGGGGATCCAATACGGGATCAAGGCTATGAAAGGCGTCATAAAAAAATATCCCGAAGCGGTTTATCTGATCCTGGGAGAGCCTCATTCGGGAAGAAGAAAGAATTATGATTATTATTTTATGCTCAAAAAAGAAGTCGCCAAGGGAAATCTGGAAAAAAACGTCGTCTTTATCAGAAAATATCTTAGCAATGAAGATCTGAAGAAATATCTCTTAGCTTCAGACATGATGCTTCTTCCTTATACAAGGCTGGAGCAAGTGAGCAGCGGAGTCCTGGCCTGGGGAGTTTCAGCCGGACTGCCGATCATTTCGACTCCTTTCCATTATGCCAAAGAACTTTTGGCTAAAAAACGGGGAATCTTGGTACCTCCGAGGAATGCAAAAGCCATAGAAAGATCCGTCTTGAAAATATTGGACGATCCGAAAATCAGGCAGGGCATATCTCTTAACGCTTACTCTTTTGGTAAAAAAACTTATTGGAAGAATGTGCCTCGAAAAATTTTGAGGATCATTAAAAAAGATTGATCTATAAGATATATCCTCTTAATCAGTTCCTGACTTCGGACTTTATCACTTCTCTTATAAAATCATCCAGTTCTATCTTCGCCGCGCTTATCCTTTCATCCGCCGCTCCATAATATATATAGAGCTCATTGTCAAAAATAGCCGCTCCGGTGGGAAATATTGTATTATTAACCTCCCCCACAAGCTCCCAATGCATTTCAGGCATAAGGATCGGCTCCTTGGATTTGGCTACCAGTTTGCAAGGATCGTTTTTGTCCAAAATAGCGGCTCCGATGGAATAAGCTTTTTTCTTATTCGTCTGTCTAACCCCATGATAAATGAGCAACCAGCCCGAAGCCGTATCGATTGCCGGACAGCCTCCGCCGACATTCCTGTTTTCAAACCATTCCGTATTTTCCACTATCACATAATTATGCAGATTAGAAAGATACTCTTTCCAGAATTGATCGTCCCTGAGCTGATCGAAATCGTCAAAAAATATGATCTGCATTTCAGGAAGTATCCTGTGGATGAGGGCGAATTTTCCGTTTATTTTCTGAGGAAGTAGAAAGGCGTCTTTTTCCCAAAGCAAACAATCGTCTCCCAGCTTGCTTCGAATATAGGAAGAAAAAAAGAAATACCCATCTTTGAGACGGCTTTTTTTGAGATATTCTTCCGTTTCCTTATAAGTGAAATTAGGGCTTATTATCCCGTGTTTTTTAAAATTTTTCAAATCCTTGCTAGTGGCATAAGCGATTCTGGCGTTCTTTCCGTCGTAAGCGACATAAATCATATAATAAACATCGCCTATTTTCGTTATTCTCGGATCTTCGGTTCCCATTTTTTCATAGTCATATTCCGGATATATTATCGGCTCTGTGTTCCTCTTTTTGACCTCTATTTTGTTTTCCAACTGGCAGTATCCGATCGAAGAAACATTGCCCTCGGAAACCGCCCGATAGAACATATGGGTCTTGTCTCCTTCCTGATAAACCGCCGGATTAAGGATCGCTTTCTTTTCAAAGTCCAATCCTGTTTTTTCCAAAATTATACCCAGCCTTTCGACATCGGCCATATTTTTATCGATAAATATTACGATATAATTATATCATATATTCCATAATAAAATATATGATTATCCCCAAATACCGGCGTCCGCGTAAAAAATGCAAAAAACAGGGTTTTACCCCTGTTTTCCCAACTCAAATCTCATTATTATATAATTATAGCATATTTTTCCGAAAAAGTCAAAAAAACTGGCCCGGGCGGAAACTTCAACATTCCGCGCCTATTATTTCAGCGCCTCTTTAATTTCTTCCACTTCCGGAACTTTTCCGGATATTTTTATCTTTTCATCAACCACCAGAGCCGGCATCCCCATAAGCCCGTAGCTCATAATCTCCTGAGGCTCTTTTACTCTCTCGACATAAGCCTCCATTTTTAATTCTTCCAGAGCTTTATAAAGATTGGCTTCCGTTTCCCGGCAATCGGCATCGTCCGATCCCAATATCTTTATGATCTTCTCTTCGGATGTTTTATCTTCTTCGTTAATCATATATTTTT
>JAQVJM010000029.1:4800-6344 GCA_028695135.1 Candidatus Moraniibacteriota bacterium
CTGGTGGAAAAACTGGCTTGGTATTGGAAATAACGATGGCTGTCATCAGCGCAACCGCCGGTAGAAATTGCATCTCCGTTAGTGATATCGGAACAGCTTGACCAATCGGTGGCGCCGGAGCAATCGGAAGCGGAGCATGTCCTTGCTTTAACGGTGATCGTCTGTCCGCCGGTATGGGTCCAATTCAGATCGCCCCAACCGCCGTGCAGTGTTCCAAAATCCATTATTCCTGAAGTGAAAGTTCCGGAAGAATAATAAGTTCCATCATCATAATAATATAATTTGAGATCGTCATTGGTATCATCGAAATAACTAATCCTGGCGTTGCCATGGGAATCGATCCCGATCGAAGAATAATCTCCGACATCGCCGTCCCAATCCAGAGTGGTGGTATTTTTAGTGGAACAACTCGCGTTGGTGCACTGGATAAAATCAAGGTTATAGATACTGCTGTCATGATAACTGATCCGGGCATAGCCGTCAGAACCCATAATCAAAGAAGGGTTGGAAGTGTCGGAAGTATAATCTATCGAAGAAATATTTTTAGTAGAACAGCTATCGTCAGTGCATTGGGCAAACTTAAGCTCCATATAATCTTCTACAATAATTCCTCTGCTGTATGCTATCCTTGCATAACCATCGGATCCTATAGCGATAGATGTGCCCATAGAACCGTGAAGCGAGCCAGAGTCTATCGTTGTAATATTGCCCGTAGAACAACTGTCGTTAGTGCATTGGATAAATTTCAAAGCTCCATTGGTCGCATCATAATAGCTTATCCGGGCATAGCCGTCCGAACCTATCGCAATCGATGTTTGAATACCGACAGAAGCGGCATTGTCCGCAGTGGCAATGTTTTTGGTGGAACAATCGGCATTGGTGCATTGGACGAATTTCAAGGCGGTATTGGTAGCGTCATAATAGCTTATCCGGGCGTAACCGTCCGAACCCAAAGCCAAGGAAGTATATTGCCCCACCGCATCAGTCGAATCGACAGTGGTAATGTTTTTGGTCGAGCAATCGGCATTGGTGCATTGGACAAATTTAAGGTCATCATTGGTATCGTCAAAATAGCTTATTCTGGCATAACCGTCCGAACCCAGTGCCAGAGAAGTGTATTGCCCCACCGCATCGGTCGAATCGACAGTGGTAATGTTTTTGGTCGAGCAATCGGCATTGGTGCATTGGACAAATTTTAGGGCGGTATTGGTAGCGTCATAATAGCTTATCCGATTATATCCGTCTGCGCCTACCGCCAGAGATGTATATTGCCCTACCGAATCGGTTGAGTCGATCGTGATCGCCTGGTCCCCCGAACCGCTTGTTTCATTATCCAGCTCGACGCTCGCATCATCTCCTGTTCCATAAACTTGGGTCTGGCTGAAAGATCTTCCGGAAAGATTGAATCCGGTATTTGTGGCGCCGTCATCTGTTTGAGTGATAGAACCGGATCCCAAAAGAGTATAGCTCGGATTGCTTCCCCCGGAGGGAAAAAGGTTCAAGTCATGATAAGTTTCCTCCTGGACATCCACATCCGAAGTCCC
>JAQVJM010000030.1 GCA_028695135.1 Candidatus Moraniibacteriota bacterium
CCGCAATCGAGCTAGTTTCATGAGGCAGTGTTTCATCCATATATTCAACAGATTTCGATCATTATATATCTTTTTATAATATATTTTTTAGCTTTACATATTTTATTGTCCGATGAAATCTTATAAATTCAAAAATTTATTCATTCATCTTATCTTCATAGCACTGTTTTTATTGCTGGCGCTTTCTCTCGGATATAATAGGGAGCAAGCAACCGTTATTACGCCTGAAGTTGCGGAATTATCCAAAAATTCCGGAATACCGGAAAAGATATGCGATATTCGCGATTACGGCGCCAAGACAGGAACAGACTTCAAATCAACGGACGCAATAAATTCCGCTATCCAGGATTGCCATAATGAGGAAGGGGGAACAGTTGTTGTTCCGAAGGGGGTATGGCTTTCCGGAGGAATAAAATTAAAAAGTAACATCAATTTTTTCTTGGAAGAAGGATCGGAAATCGTATTTAGCACCGATCTGGAAGACTATCTTCCGGTTGTCTTTACCCGTTTTCAGGGGATAGAATTCTATAACTTTTCTCCGTTGATTTACGCCAGTGACGGACAAAATATTATTATCAGCGGCAAGGGGAAATTGGTCGGGAGTGGGGACGCTCGCGAAGATTGGACGGGAGAAGGGGATTTTGGCATAGCGCGTGAAAAATTACTGGCGATGTCTCTGGAAGAAGTTCCGACGGAAGAAAGAATTTTCGGCTATAACGAACCTGGGTTACGGCCGTCTTTCATCCAATTCGTAAATTGCAAAGATATCATATTGGACGGTTTTACTGTAGAAAACGGTCCGATCTGGACTATCCATCCGATATATTCTGAAAATTTCATAGCGCGCAATCTGATCATCGATACTTGGGGCAGCAATACCGACGGCATAGTGATAGACTCGACAAAGAATGTCATCATTGAAAACAGTTTCTTTTCTACGGGAGATGACGCCATCGCGATCAAGTCCGGACTGGATAAGGAGGGATGGAACATATCGAAAGCATCGGAAAATATCGATATAAATAATATTACAGTCGTTAAAGGGAACAGCGGAGTATCCATAGGAAGCGAAATGTCCGGAGGAGTGGCAAATGTCAATATTCGAGATAGCGTATTTAAAAATGCCCGGCACGGTTTCAGGATAAAATCCACAAGAAGCCGAGGCGGATTCATCAGGGACATATTGGTGGAAAATATAGTAATGGACGATGTTCCTAACGATGTTATAGATATCAATCTTAATTATAGCTCTAAGCTTAAAGATAAAGTCACAAGCAAACCTGTCCTTAAAAATATTTTTATAAAAGATATAAAGGGAAGCGGAGGAAAGAAAAGAGTTATTAATATTGATGGAATATCCGATTCTGTCATGGAGAATATTCTTTTTGAAAACATCCTATTTGATTCGTCCGCAAGGGCGGTGAGTCTTGAAAAAGCCAGGAATATTTTGTTTAGAAATATCCAAATCGAGGCGGAGGACCCGACTTTTGAGATAGAAGACAGTCAAAACATCAGCGTGGAAAATTCCTATTGCGGTGAAAAATCAATTATTTCGTGCTTTATCATTAAAGGATCGAAAAGCAAAGATATTTGGCTGAAAGGAATAAGTCTTTCGGATTTTTCCAAAGTCGTAGAAATTGTTGATGGTGCTGTCGAAAGCGCTCTAAAAATAGACAATGAAAACTTGAATTGATACAAATTCCCAATTATTTTTCAGATACGTCAAATTAATTTTTATATTTATCGCAATGATTATAACTTCCCAAAAGAATTCATTAAAAATATCTAAAAAAATTTTAGATGCGCCGGAAGCTTGGCTTTGGGTCGGTTTCGGTTTCGGTTCGAAAGACAAAGATGATGAAAGAATAAAAGAAACCCGAGATTTGATGAAAAAATATTATTCCTATATCCCTTATGGAATGGGAGTCGGAAATAAGCGGGATGGCGGAATGGTTGCGGTTAAGGATGAAGATTATGACGGATATTTCGATATTGATCTAAGCTGGTGGCCTGAAGGAGTCTATAGATTAAATATCTATTCAGACGGAGATAGAGATATTGAGTGGGGACAGATATTTCAAGATAGATTTATTGAAAAAGAAAATGAAAATATTAAAGAATTTGCGCACAAGGAAGAGAATAGGGAAGGTTTCTCCATAAGAATCTTAATCAAACCGGATAGGAATGTCGAACCATTTGGAGATAAATTATGAAAACAATCGAAATATCCAGCAAGGATAATGAAAAGATAAAATTGCTTAAAAAATTGGGCAAGAAAAAGTATCGAAAGAAATACGGGAAATTTATCGTGGAAAATCTGGCTATCATCTATGACGGGACAAAAAGCGGAATTCAGCCGGAATCCTTATTTCTGGTCGAGGAAATGCTGGAAAACAGATCCTCGAAGATAAAAATCGTGCTGGAAAGGCTGAAATTAGAAAGCGTTTTTTCCATAAACGAGAGCATAAACAGATATTTTTCCAGTCTGGATACTCCCTCGGGAATAGCTGCGGTTTATAAAAAACCGAAATCGAACAGGCTCAATTTTGAAGAAAATATCTTATATCTCAACGGAATCAAAGATCCGGGAAATGTCGGAGCAATTTTGAGGAGCGCCTTAGCCTTCGGATTGAGAAACATCGTTGTTGATGAATTTTGCGCCGATCCTTATAACCCTAAGTCTGTCCAGGCTTCGAAGGATGCCATTCTAAAGACTAATATCGTGCTCGACAAGAGCGGGGAGGCTTTGAGGGAAATAAAAGGAAAAATGAAGATATTTTCTACCGATGTGAAAAGAGGAGAGAGCGTTTCGGAAGTGTCAAAAAAAGAAAAATTTTTCTGTCTGGTCTTGGGAAGCGAAAGCCATGGAGTGGATGAAGAAATAAAAAAATTATCCGACGGCTTTGTCAATATTAAAAGTGATTCAGCGATCGAATCGCTCAATGTGGCGGTGAGCGCCGGAATTATTCTTTATGAAATATATGGCCGGTAAAAAATATTTTTTATGGCCCAGCGCTATCTTTGGATAGTAGTTGATTAAAAAACGCTAGCGATGCTAGCGTTTTCCATATCTATTGGAATAATCCGTTATTATAATCCGATAAACACCGTCCACAGCATCAGAAGAAGGACAAGGTTTGTCATGGAATGGCGATGGACTGTCGGAGCGGCGATGCTTTTCAGGACGAGATCTCTTGTTATTATTATTCCCAAAATAATCATTACGGCCCAGATTATATTTTCCGACTGCCTTTTAACCGATTCGAAAAGACTGTTTTTTATTGAAGAAATAGAACTTTCATATTTAAAACTCGGATCGGATTTGACTAGATATTGAGTTTTAGCCGGATAATTGGCTTGCTTTCCCAAGACATAAGGAATTGTCATGGAAATTTGCGCTGTCTTAGTCTTATTGCTTGAGGCGGGAGAAGAAGTCCTCCCTATGTAATTTTGAGGAGTGCCGAAAACCTGGACGGTAATCGAAGCCGGTTTGCCGTTTATGTATCCGGAAGCGGTGGCTATTCCTATTTCGGTATAATTGGGATTGAGAATATTTTTTTTATGGGTGGGGCTTTTCATCCAAGCAGACTGCTGTTCTTCGGCAGTTTTATAATTTATCGCCAGGTTTTCGCCGGCGTATTTATATTGATATCCCTCTTCTTCAAACCAATGCCACGGACTGAGTCCTTCGGGCGAAGTGTGGGAAAAATAATGGTTTCTGACCATATGCTGAGCCTTATTGGCGGCGACTTGGTTCAAAGTGGGATTTATCAAAAGCTCGCCCATTCCTTGCTTCTCCCTTTCTCTATTGGTCAATTCAACTACGTTTCTCATATTTATTTCCTCGGCCCAAGCGGAAGGAGAAAAGGCGAAAAAAACGAAAATAACCGCCATAATAGGGGAGTAAAGGAGAATTTTATTCAGTTTTATTTTTATCATGCCTTCTGGCAGACAGTTTTTTTTGTTTTTCATAAAAAAGCAAATAAAAAAGGAGTTTCACCCGTTTTGATCTTCCGATTCCGGCGGAAAATCATTGAAACTTCCTCTAAAAACTTCTATTTACTTACAATATAATTATAGCATAATACGTCTTAAAAATCAAGTCTTTAAGGCATCCTCCTCTCTCCGCTACAGCGGGAAGAGGGTTGGGGGTGAGGGGACCTTAAGTTGAAAGTATCCAGCTTTTTCTTTCATGGTTGATAAAACATTCATCCGTCCGCCTAAGGCGGACACCTTCTTCCGCCGAGACGAGAGAAAATGTAGTTTAATTTGAATAAAAATTATTTTTGAGTTAGAATTACTGAGTATTAATCTTTTTAGATATGAAAAATTCCAAGGGAATAGTGGCTGCGGGACATCCGATAACGGCTGAGGCCGGAAAAATTATTTTGGAAGCTGGCGGAAATGCTTATGATGCGATTGCCGCTTCTTTTTTCGCTTCCTGTTTAGCGGAACCTACGCTTTCCTCTCTGGGCGGAGGAGGATTTCTTATGGCGCATGAGAAAAATGGCAGAAACACACTTTATGATTTTTTTGTCCAGACTCCGAAAAACAAGAGAATAGAAAAAAAATTGGATTTTTTCCCCGTTGATGTCGATTTCGGAGGCGCGATCCAGACTTTCCATATCGGAATGGCTTCTTCAGCCGTTCCCGGGAGCGTCAAAGGAGTGCTCCAGTTCCATTCGGAATTGGGGAAATTGCCGATCGAGAAAGTTATCGGACCGGCGGTCAAATTTTCCAGGGAGGGAATAGGGATAAACTGGTTTTCCGGGCTAGCCTTCCAGCTCCTAAAAGACATATACACTTCCCAGGAGGACACCTTGAAGCTTTTTGAAAGCAGAACCGAAAAAGGAAAGCTCTTAAAGGAAGCGGAGGTTTTTAAAAATCCGGAACTGGGTGATTTTTTGGAAGCTTTGGCCCGGAACGGGTCGGATGAATTTTATAGAGGAGAGCCGGCGCGGAAAATGGTTTCCGATATGGAGGAAAAAGGAGGGCTCATCTCTATGGAGGACTTGTCGGAATATAAAGTTGAAAAGAGGAAGCCCATAACTCTGAATTATCGGGGAGCGGAGTTCATAACCAATCCGCCTCCTTCGGCCGGAGGGATCCTGATCGCTTTCGCGCTCAAGCTGTTGGAAAAATTTAATCTGTCCAAAATAGATTTCGGATCTCCGGAGCATATCGATATTCTGTCGGCGGTCATGCAGAAGGCGGGAATGGTAAAAAAAGGGGAACTCATGATGAATATCAGGAAGGAAGGCATCGGAGAAGAGATTCTTTCGGAAAAATTTATCCGAGGCTTTTTGGACGATATAATTAAGAGGGTCAACCGATGGGGGAGCACCACTCAGATGAGCGCCATCGACAAAGAAGGGAACATGGCCAGTATGACTGTTACCAACGGAGAAGGATCGGGCTATCTGATTCCAGGAACGGGGAGCGTCATAAATAATATGCTAGGAGAGGAAGATCTCAATCCGGAAGGGTTTTTCAAGTGGGAGAACGATCAAAGGATATCTTCAATGATGGCGCCATCGATCGTCATCAAAGACGAGATCAAAATGGCGCTGGGTTCAGCCGGTTCAAACCGGCTCCGTTCGGCCATCTTGCAGATTGTCGTCAATATTTTGGATTTCAATAAAGATATCGAAGAAGCGGTTAACAGTCCGCGCATCCATTATGAGAACGGGATGCTGGATATGGAGAAAGGATTTTCCGAAGAAACGATAAAGAGGATAAAAAGCCAATTTCCCGAAGCCAATATCTGGAATGACAAAAATCTTTTCTTCGGCGGAGCCAATTGCGTGATGATGGACGGAGAGAATAAAGTTTTTTCCGGGGCAGGAGACGTCCGCCGGGAAGG
>JAQVJM010000031.1 GCA_028695135.1 Candidatus Moraniibacteriota bacterium
TGGTGGTCAGATGCTGTCCCGTGTCATAAGCCAACTGGGTGTCTCCGATCGAGTTGTTGGTTACGGAAACAGTCACCGTATCGGTAGCAGAAACCAGAGTTTCTATCGCCGTTCCTCCGGCGATGGTCAGAGTATTTCCATCTGAAATCGTCTGGCTCGTTCCCCCATCTCCCGCGACATCGAAAGAAGTGAAAGCTCCCGTTACGATATCCCAGCTCAAAGTAGGATTTCCGCCGTTCCAATTGAATCTCAGAAATTCTCCGTCATCCGCAAGTCCTCCGGTATGCGCGCTAAAAGAATCGGCCGATTCTGAAAAGAGGAGCGAGCCGATAGGTATGGTTGCCAATCCGGTTCCTCCCCGCTCCACTCCGAATATTCCGCTTGTTATGTCGGCAGTCGAATGAGTGTGGACCGAATCTGATTTTGAATTTAATTGCGTCTGGATATTGGAAGTGGCTCCGGAAAGATATCCCAACTCAGCCAAGGTCGCTCCGCCGAAAGTTTGCATACCGGAAAAAACTATATTTCCCGTCATCGTTCCTCCGGCAAGAGGAAGATAGCTTCCGGAAGAACTGAAGCCGAAATCGGTAAACGAAACTCCGTCATCGGAAAATTGCCAAGATTGGGTCGTTCCGTTGAAACGGATGGTCGGTTTATTAGAAGCGCTGGAAACAGTTATGTCGAAATTATTTCCGCTCAGTCCGGTTTCATCTCCGATATTGAAAGTTTCTGAATCAGTACCGAGATCGGTTCCTTGCTCATGGAGCCTCTCGTCATTTCCTAAAACCAAAGAATTTTCATCGGTTCCGAAAGGTAAAAAATCCAAATCGATCTTACCCCCGTTCCCCAACTGAAGTATATTTCCCTCCTCGGTTCCAATCGTAGCCCCTCGGAGATAGCTAGCATTGTACGCATTAATAGCCGCCGGAACATAAGCGATTTTTTTTCTCGGAACACCTTCGCTATCTTCATTGATCCTTATTCCGAGATAATATTCTCCTTGGTCAAAATCTATATCCGGCAAAGGATTAACCGAACCCAAAAAAGCATTAAGGGATCCATTTACTATTTCCACCTCCTGCTCTTCCTCCCACACTCTACTTCCCGCGTCGGAATCGGAAGGATACGGATCCAATTCGATCCTGTCAGATGTGTATAAAGAAAATCTGACTTTGTAGATTCCATTCTCCACCCCTTTGTTTTCACTGCTAACAACCACCGCGGAAAGATCCAATGTCCTGTTTTTTTCCTGGGCAAAAATCAAGTTTGATAAAGCAAAAAAACCTGCAACCAAAAAAATAGCAGAAATCAAAAACCTTGCCCTATTTTTTTCACCCCAACTTATCCCCAGCATTTGTTTTTTAAAGTTTTTTTATTTTATTTTTAACCCTGTATTATTGTTTTTTATCGAAAAAATTTCAAGAAAAATCATGAAAATAAATCGATTGATTCACGCTTAAATTATACACTTTTTTTGCAAATCAGACAAGCAAAAAATCACCTTCGTTTTCCACAAAAAAATGCGCCTCGAAAAAAACAAAAAATCCCCGATTTTTCCAATTAAATTCGGGGGTTTTTGCATCTAAGTTTTTATGAATTTTTTCTTTTTCCACTTCTCCGATTGCCGACAGAGATAGTCCTTGGACCGCTCCGGATCTTTCATCAATTTTTCCGTTATTTTTTCCATCCTCATCGCCTGCGAACCCTTGACTAAGATCAGATCTTTTTCCTTGATAATTTCTCCTATTTTTTCCGCCGCTTCGTCGGGGCTCTCAAAAAAAATAATCTTTTTATTTAAATTTCCTTCGGCATAGATCCTCTCCACCGCTCTTTTCATTCTCGCTCCCACCATAACCAGCGCGTCAAAATTCCTGCTCAAAACCTCCCTGGCAACTCTTTCATGGCCGGTCTCTGATTCCTCTCCCAATTCCATCATATCTCCCAAAATCGCCACCCTCCTAAAGGCTCGTATTTTTTCAACCGTATTAAGGGCAGCAATGGCGGAAACTGGTGAAGCGTTATAGGAATCATCCACCACCAAGCTTCCTTTTATCCCTTCAATCGGCGTCATTCTCCCTCTGGGGGGCTTCAGATTTTCCAAAGACTTAGCCATATCGATCAGGTTTATCTTAAAATAATTTCCCACCGCGACGGCCGCCAAAACCGCGTAGACATGATGCCTGGCGATGATATGATAAAGCCGGATGGGTACGAAATTCCCTTCTTGATTCAATTTGAAACTCAGACCCTCGATATTTTTTTCTTCTTCGTCATATATGAATTTTATATCCGTAGCTCTTATCTTCGCTTCATTCTCGATGCCAAAATCAACCGTTCTGGATCTCAATTTATTTTTTATTTTTCTTATAATCTCATTATCAACATTTACAACCGCCAATCCGTTTTCAGGAAGCGATTTCAATAAAACGCTTTTTTCTCCGGCGATTGAATTCAAACTGTCAAAAAACTCCAAATGGCTAGCAGAAATATCCGTGAGCACTCCCACTTCAGGACGCGCGAAACTTGTCAGATATTTCATGTCTCCCGGCCGATCTATGGCCATTTCCAAAATTAAGATTTTAGGATAACCAAAGGGAAAAATGAGATTAAAAATCCATCTGATTCCCACCCAAAGCCACTTAAAAATATTTTTTTCTCCGCTTTTGGCTCCGATTATCGTAAGCGGAACGCCTATTTCATTATTGTAATTCTCCTCGTTTTTCCTGACTTTGAAAGATCCTTCAAGTACCCGGAATATCGCCTCCTTGGCGGAAGTTTTACCCACCGATCCGGTTATTCCCACAACCTTCGGTTTTCTCATTTTTAAAGTCGCTACTGCCATAAAGCGAAGCATTTTTTCCAAAAAAATAATTTTTTTCGGCTTTCCCTCCATAATTTATCTATGAAAAAAATTTTATTCTTTAATTGGTTCAGTCGGTTCGATATTGTAATAATTAAGCAGAAATTTCATAACTTCTCCGAAAGTCGGAGCGGCGCTGGACTCCGCCCAAATCACATCCTTGGGATTGGAAATCTTTACCACGACGGTAAAACGCGGATCATCCAAGGGAGCCATACCGGCAAAAGAACCGATGGTTATATCATCTTCATAACCTTTTTCACCGGATTTTGCAACCTGCGCGGTCCCCGTTTTTCCCCCCACCCTATAGCCGGGAACTCCGGCTCTCTTTCCATGCCCGTTTTCCACCACTTTCCCCAGCATTTCGCGCGCCTGCCTGGCAACTTCCGGTCTTATCGCCTGGCGAATTTCCTCCGCATCCGAACTTTCTTCCCGACCGTCGGAATAAACGATTCTCTCAACTATTCTGGGCTTCATAAGCATTCCGTCATTGGCAATAGCCGAATAAGCGTTGACCAGTTGAAGCGGAGTAGCTGTGATTCCCTGGCCGTAAGACGCGGTAAAAAATTGTATCGTCCTTCTGTAATTTTCCAGGTTTCTTATATTGCCTTTGGATTCTCCGGGAAGCTCTATTCCAGTAGAGTCTCCGAAGCCGAATCTTCTCACATAATCGGCAAATCTCTCGTTGCCGAGTAATTTTTCCACAAAGATAACTCCGGTATTGAGAGATTTTTCTAAAACATCAGTCATAGTTTGCTTTCCATAAGCTTTCAGATCGGAATTTTTGATATTATAACCGGCCTCGCTCACCACTCCGGTATCAGTATAGACAGTATCCGGAGAAATTACCCCGGCGTCGATTCCCGCAGCCAGAGTAAAAGTTTTAAAAACTGATCCTACTTCATAGGGAGAACTCACGGACGCATTGACAAAAACGGAAATGTCTTCCGTCTTATTGAATTCATTCGGATCAAAATTGGGATAATTAGCCATGGCCAGAATTTTTCCCGTCTTTGGATCTTGCACGATGATGCTTCCATTATCAGCTTTATGCCGTTCCACCGCCTCTTTTAATATTTTTTCCACTTCGAATTGGACGGCTTCATCGATCGTCAAAAACAAATTTACTCCGTCATTAGCGGGAATCAGTTGCCTGTCAGTTATCGATATCCACCGGCCGAGACTGTCTCTTTCTTGAGAAAGTTTTCCGTTTTCCCCTTTAAGTTCTTTTTCCCAATAGGCCTCCAGTCCATACATGCCTTTGGTTTTTTCGCCATCCGAACCGACAAAGCCTACGACTTGGGAGGCCAGCGATTCACCCGGATAATAGCGGAAAGTCTCAGTGGTCACTTTGACTCCTTTAAGATTGAGATCTTTTATCCTGTCGGCTTCCTCTTGAGAAATTCTTCTTTTGACAATCTCAAACATATCGTTAGGATCAGAAAGTTTTTTTTCGATTTCACTCCTGTCCATCCCCAGAATATAGCTCACGTCTTTTATGATTGCTTCTCTGTCTTCAACCATCTTCGGCTCAAAAAAAACCATCAGATAATCCCTGTTTACCGCCAAAGGATAACCTCCCTTTTTGCTTCTCAAATAAATTTCCCCTCTTTTGGCCGTAAGCTCCCTGAAAACTTTGTGCTGTCCCTCGGCGATATCGCGGTATTTTTCATATCCGGAAACCTGGAGGACATAAAGCCTGAATAAAACGATCGCTCCCAAAAAAACCACAAAAACAGCCAGCAGATAAAGTCTCTTGCTGCCCGCCAAACTTTCCCTTTTTTTGCCGCCGGATGCAATCCTGGTATGCATAAATTAAAAGCAAAAATTACTTTTCCGAAATATTATTCCCTGATAGCCACAGCCTGGCCACTTTCGCTAATATACACCACATCCTCGGCTTTTACCATATTCAAATTTTGCGCTTCGTTTTCAATATTATAAGAAGAATTAAGTTCGGCCGCCTCGATCTGAAGCTTTTTATTTTCCTTTCTCAAGTCCTCTATTTCTTTCTCCACCTTCCTGATCTCATAGCCCTTGACGGCGCTTATGTTTATAACGCCCAAATATCCGACGCAAATAATCAAGCCGAAAACTGCTATCAATATTTTTATTTTGGCAAATCCAAATTTAACATTGCCTTTTTTTTCAGCGTAAATCCTATTCATTTTGTTTTTGTTTTTTGTTTTGCTCTACGAATTACGAACTCATACGAATGTACGAACTATATTTTAGTTTAGGTTCATTTTTCTATAGAGTTTTTTGTTTTACCCGCAAAATTACAAATCGACTACAAATCTACAAATAAATTATTTAGGTCGGTCGAAATGACAATTACATATTTGTAAATCTGTAAAAGATTCGTGGCTTCGCAGGATTTATTTTTTTTCGACTATCCTCATCTTGGCGCTTCTCGCTCTCGGATTTTCTCTTATTTCTTCTTCGCTTGCTACAATCGGTTTTTTCGTAATTATGCTTATCAGAGATTTTCTTCCGCACCGACAGACGGGAAATTCCGGCGGACAGATGCATCCTTTCTCAAAATTTTTGAACGTGTTTTTCGTTATCCTGTCTTCCCCGGAATGGAACGCTATCGTCACCAATCTTCCTCCTGGCTTCAATATGCTTATCGCCCCCTTGAGAAACTTATTTATACTGTTTAATTCGTCATTGACTTCGATTCTTAGAGCTTGGAAAGTCTTGGTGGCAAAATGGATCTTTCCTTTCTTATACTCTTCCGGAACCGAACTCTCGATTAGGCTCACCAATTCGCTCACTTTTTCTATCGGTTTTTTGCTTCTGGTCTCGGCAATATTTCTGGCAATCATGGGAGCGTATTTTTCCTCTCCATACTCCCACAATATTTTTTTCAATTCCTCTTCCGAATAATAATTGACCACGTCGACAGCCGTCAGCTTCTGGCTCCGATCCATCCGCATATCCAGGTCGGCGTCAGATAGGAAGCTGAATCCCCTCTCGGAATTATCCA
>JAQVJM010000015.1 GCA_028695135.1 Candidatus Moraniibacteriota bacterium
CCTTTTTTGCGTTACGAGTTGTGCGTTATTAGTTACGCGACTAAAATGACGGCATATCGATATTTCCCGCTTTCATTTCCTTCTGCATCTTTTTCTGGATGTTTTTCATCGCGTTATTTATGGATTTGGTGAGATTTTTTTCTAAGTCCCGGCTTTCTCTGGCCTGGTCGCTTATGCTTACACTCAAGACCTTCATCGCCCCGTTGACGGTGACCTTTATCCCTTTGTAATCTTCGGTCGAAGTCATTCCGTCCAGCATCTTTTTCATCTGGTAAAGCTGTTTCATTTTGTTGAACATAAGAGTGGAATTTATAATTTTGAATTTAGAACGTTGAATCAATCACATAGTCCAACGATCCAATCAAAATTAGAAATTATAAATTATTAAATCGCATTTTCTATATTACATTGACAGAGTCATTTTTACAAGTCAATATTATCATATATTGCCAATAATATATGAAAAAATATTTAATAATAGATTTTGACAGCACCATAATAAAGACCGAGACGCTGGAAGAACTGGCGGAGGAAGCGCTTAGAAAAAATGAAAATAAGGGTAATATTTTGAAAGAAATATCGCATATAACCGATTTAGGCATGGAAGGAAAAATCTCTTTTTCCGAATCGTTGGAAAGGAGGCTGAAGATGATCGAGCTCGATAGGGATATATTGGATAGAGTTAAAGATGAACTGAGCGGTAAAATCTCCGATTCTATTTTGGAAAACGATCATTTTTTCAGAAAAAACGCGGGAATGATACATATCATTTCCAGCGGATTTCGCGAATTGATACTGCCGGTGGCCGAAAAGCTGGGAATTTTGGCGGAAAACATTTCGGCGAATGATTTTGTTTCTGACGGGAGCGGAAGGATCATAGGAGTGGACAAAGAAAATCCGATGTCAGGAGACGGAGGAAAGATCAATTCTTTGCGGGATTTGGATCTGGACGGAAAAATAATAATGGTCGGTGATGGGTGGACTGATTATGAAACCAAAGATTCCGGAGCGGCTGATTTGTTTATAGCTTATACCGAAAATGTTCGCAGGGATAATGTGTGTGAGAAGGCGGATTATGTGGCTAAAAATTTTGATGAAGTAATAAAATTTTTTAACTCCTACTAATCTACAAATCAGTTACAAATTTACAAATTTCTAGCTCTCCCTCTTTGGAAAAGGGGGTGTCTGACCGCATGGGCGGGCGGACGGGGGATTTGAAAAATTATATACCGTCCCAATTAAAAAGAAGGTCTCAAGGTGTTATATTATCTTTCAAATCCCTCTGTCATCCTAATCGAATGACATCTCCCTTTTTCAAAGGGAGAATCTGGCTAAATATTTATTTGTAGATTTGTATATAATTTGTAATTTTGTAGGTTTATGAAAATAGGTATAGTAGGACTACCAAACGTCGGAAAGAGCACGCTTTTTAAGGCGCTTACCAAGAAGCAGGTCGATATAAATAATTATCCTTTTTGCACGATTGAGCCCAATGTGGGAATAGTTGAAGTGCCTGACGAAAGGCTGGAAAAACTGGCCGAGATGTCAAAAAGCCAAAAAGTGGTCCATGCGGTGGTGGAATTCGTGGATATCGCCGGACTGGTGAAAGGCGCTTCCGAGGGAGAAGGGCTGGGAAACAAGTTTTTGGCCAACATCCGCGAAGTGGACGCGATAGTCCAAGTGGTGAGAGCTTTCGAAAATCCAAAAATAACCCATGTTTATGACAAGATCGATCCGTTGGGAGATATCGAAGTAATAAATTCCGAGTTGATGCTGGCTGATCTGGAGACGGCGGGCAGAAGGATTGAAAAACTTGAGAAAGAGGCCAGGGGAAACGACAAGGAGGCGATAAAAAAACTTGAAGCTGTAAAAAAGATAAAGGAAAATTTGGAAGCGGGAAAATTGGCCAATGAAACAGAATTGGATATGAAGGAAGAAAATACGCAAAAAGCCGTCAAAGAGCTTTCCCTGCTTACGATGAAGCCGTTCCTCTATGTCTATAATGTCTCTGATCCCGATAATAAACTGGAAGGGGACTTGGAATTCAGACCTCATATAAAGCTGGATATCAAAATCGAAGAAGAAATCGACGAGATGTCTCTGGAAGAGAGAAAGGAGCTGGGGATAGATTCCGGATTGGACAATTTGATCGTTGAATCTTATAAGATCCTTGATTTAATAACTTTTCTCACTACAGGAGAAGATGAGAGCAGAGCCTGGACTATAAAAAGAGATTCTACAGCTCCCGAGGCCGGCTCAGCGATCCATAATGATTTTAAGAACGCTTTCGTCTGCGCCGAAGTGATCCGCTGGGATGAGCTTCTTAAATACGGCTCGATGCACAAGGCCAAAGAAGCTGGTAAAGTAAAGACAGTGGGGAAAGAATATATAGTTCAGGACGGCGATGTCATAGAATTTAAGGCCGGTAAGTAGGATGGGGACGCTTGTCCCGCAGTGGTTTGCTCGGATAAAGGCAAAGCGCCAGATCCGAGACGCATTCAACAAATGCGAGGATCTGACAACCCTGGGAGAAATAGGGGAAATATTAATTAAAAATGGTTTCTTAAAGATGTCGGTGGTGGATATCTTCAGAAATACCCAAGAATAAATTTCATTGTAGTCTATAAGGGGGGCGTGCATGTTTGCACCTCCCTTTTTTAAATTTTTATGGCTCGCACTCTTGAAATAATATACAATGTTATTTTTTCCGAAAAATATTTTTTTCTCCGGTCTTTCGTTATCACACGACAGCTACGAAAAAAACATTTTTCGGAAAATGATTATGAAGCAACTAATTCTTGACTAATAAGACATTTTTTAATAGAATGTTAGCAGTCGAGTAAAAAGAGTGCTAATTTAAATAAGTGGAAAGTATAAAGTATAAAGTAGTTCAATTTAATATAAACAGTAAAATGAGTATGCAAATTTTCGCTAATTGGCGCGAATAAAAGATATTATGGCTCCCGCACCGAATTCCGAAGAATATCTTGAGATATTTTTAAGCAAACTTCTCGGAATCGCCTGCGGCTCAGTATAATAGAATTGTAAAAATTAATATAGAATTGGTGCGGGATGCTCATATTTGTAGCTTTTCGCTCCACTCAAAGACAAATATGGCAAAGCAAGTAAAATATAGTACAGACGCAAGGAAAAAAATAAAATCGGGAATCGACCAGGTGGCCGATGCGGTCAAAAAAACTCTGGGTCCCAAAGGGAGAAATGTCATTTTGGACAAGGGATTTGGAACTCCTGTCATCACCAATGACGGCGTGACCATAGCCAAGGAGATCGAACTGGAAGATAAATTTGAAAATGTCGGAGCCGAACTGATAAAGGAAGTGGCGGACAAGACCAACGACGCCGCCGGCGACGGAACCACTACTTCTACCGTTATCGCTCAGGCTTTGGTCAGGGAAGGGCTTAAATACATAGAAACAGGAATCAATCCGGTGGGAGTGAGGAAAGGGATGGAGAAGGCCAAGAAGGATGTCATTGAAATTCTCAAGAAAAATTCCAAAAAAATAACCACTCGAGAAGAAATTGCCCAGGTAGCGACCATATCGGCGGAATCCAAAGAGATGGGAGATATGATCGCCGATGTGATGGAAGAAGTGGGAAAGGACGGGGTGGTGACGGTAGAAGAGTCACAGACGTTCGGAATGTCCAAAGAAATCGTGGAGGGGATGAGCTTTGACAAAGGATTCATATCTCCTTATATGATAACCAACGCAGAAGAACAGATAGCCGAGCTTAAAGACGCCCCGATTTTGATTACAGACAAAAAGATATCTTCAATAAAAGATATCCTGCCCATTTTGGAAAAATTGAACAAATCCGGAACGAAAGATCTGGTGATAATCGCCGATGATGTCGATGGAGAAGCTCTGGCTACTTTGATCGTGAACAAACTGAGAGGAGTTCTTAATGTTTTGGCTATCAAAGCTCCTGAGTTCGGGGATGCCAAGAAGGAAGTGCTGGAAGATATAGCCGTTTTGGTAGGCGCTCAAGTCATAAGCGACGAAAGAGGAATGAAATTGGAAAATGTCGAGCTTTCAAGCCTAGGAGAAGCTCAAAAGATAATATCCACCAAGGACAATACCACCATTGTGGGAGGAAAAGGTAAGAAAGGGGAGATTGAAGCCAGAATAATCCAGTTGAAATTCCAAATAGACAAATCCAAAAACGATTACGACAGGGAAAAAATAAGAAAGAGAATGGCCAAGCTTTCAGGAGGAGTGGCGGTCATAAAGGTCGGAGCGGTTACGGAAACCGAACAGACTTATCTGAGGCATAAAATGGACGATGCTTTGGCGGCTACTAGAGCGGCGGTGGAAGAAGGAATCGTTGCGGGAGGGGGAACGGCGCTGGCTAAGGCCGTGGCGGAATTATCCTCAAAAGGAAAGAGTAAGAACTATGAGTTACAAGCCGGTTATGACACTTTACTCAAAGCTTTAAACGAACCGTTAAAACAAATAGTGGAAAATTCCGGCAAGAGAGAGCCTTCGGTCGTTCTCAATAAAGTTATCGAAAGCGCCAAAATGAATTTCGGCTATAATGCCAAAGAGGACAAGTTTGAAGATGATATGATAAGATCGGGAATCATAGATCCTCTCAAGGTTACGAGAACCGCTTTGGAAAACGCGGTGTCCGTTTCTGCTATGCTTCTTACGACCGAGGCGGTAGTTACCGATAAGCCGGAGAAAAAATCGGCGGATGAATCGATGACAGGCATGGGAGGGATGCCGGGGCTGATATAGAAATCAGTTAAAAGTCCGAATTAAAAGTTGTTAAAATATAAAACCGTCCGGGAATTCGGACGGTTTTGTATCTTATCTTTCAATGCGTATTAAAATATAGGGGCAGAGCATGCCTTGTCCTTTTAATGTGTTATAATAAAAACTAGGATAAAACCTAAAAAACTAAAAAATCATAAACATGCAAAATAATTTTCATTCTATTCCATCAGGAGAAGTTTTGGAGAGAGTCCAATCCTCAAAAAGCGGACTGGATTTTGGGGAATCTCAGAGAAGATTGGAGCTAAATGGAAAAAATAAGCTTCCCCAAAAAGAGAAGAATTCCTCTCTTAAGATATTTCTTTCCCAATTCGCCAGCCCGTTGGCGGCGGTCATTCTTGTTGCGACAGCCTTTTCTTTCATCATCGGCCATTGGGCGGATGGATTTTTCATAATTTTTGTCATCTTGGTCAACGCCGTTGTCGGATTTATCCAGGAGAACAAGGCGGAAAAAGTTCTTCAAAAGATAAGCGAATCGGTGAAATTCTATTGCAAAGTGATAAGAAACGGAAGAAAGAGGGAGGTCCTGAGCGAGGACATAGCTGTGGGCGATCTGATTGAAATAAGCGAGGGAGACAAGGTTCCCGCTGACGGACGCATAATAGGATCTGACGGATTAAAGATAAACGAAGCCGTGCTTACCGGAGAATGGCAGGCGGTAGAGAAAAAAGATAAGATTTTGAAGAGAGGCGTAGCTTTGGCGGAGAAAACCAATATGGTCTTTATGGGAAGCATCGTGGAAGAAGGCAGTGGAATATTTGCAGTTACGGGAACGGGAATCGATACGGAATTGGGAAAAATTTCACAAATGGTGAAAGAGGAAGAATCGCCTAAAACTCCGCTCCAGAAGAGATTTTTCAAGCTATCTAAATTTATGGCGGTGGCGGTCGTGTTGGCCGTGGGAATTTTTTCTCTCGTTTTTATTTCCAGAGGAGAAAACGCCTATGAAGTCTTGGTGACCGCGGTCGCCTTGGTGGTAAGCGCCATTCCGGAAGGGATGCTTCCGGCAATTACGGTGGCCCTGGTGTTTTCGATGAGGAGACTGATAAGGAGAAAGGCTTTGGTAAGAAGGCTTAACGCTACCGAAGGCATGGGATCCGTGTCGACGATTTGCATGGATAAGACGGGAACGCTTACCAAAAGAGAGATGCAAGTAAGCCATATTTTGACCGGAGATGACGAGTTTATAAAAGAAGAGGATCAATTTTACGACATGCATAAATCAGGAACTCTGGAGGAGCATATAAAGGTTTTAGAAATAATGACTCTTGTTAACAGCGCCTTTGTGGAAAATCCGGAAAACGAGCTTTCGGACTGGATTATCAGGGGGAGAAGCACCGATAAAGCTCTGCTGACTGCCGGACTGCATGCCGGAATTGATAAAGAAAAACTGGAGGGAGAGCTGGAGCTTATAAAAAAGATAGAATTCAACTCGGAAAAAAAGTATTCCGCCAGGATATATAAGACCAAGGAAAATAAGATACTTATCCTTTTTTTGGGATCTCCGGAAGTCGTGCTAAAGAAATCAAAGAGTATAGCGACAAAAAAAGGAGAACTTTCTTTGGATTCCAGAAAGGGAGAAAAACTTTTGGGCAAGGTGGATGAGCTGACAAACCAAGGACTACGGCTTCTTGCCTGCGCTTCCAAGGAAATGGATGTCGAAAAATATGAAAAAACAGGATACGAAGAATCTCTCAAAGATTTCAGTTTGATGGGATTTGTAGCGCTGAAAGATCCTCTCAGGTCTGATGTAAAAAACTCGATTGAAATCGCCAGGAAAGCCGGGATAAAGGCCGTTGTCATAACCGGAGATCATCGCAATACCGCTCAAGCCATAGTAAATGAACTGGGAATGAATGTCGAAGATCGGGAAATTATGGAAGGCAACGATTTGGATCTGATGGGGGATGTTGAGCTATCGGAAATCGTGAAAAAGATAAAGATATTTGCCAGAGTATCTCCCAAGCACAAGATAAGGATAGTTAAGGCGCTTCAGCAAAAAGGAGAAGTGGTGGCTATGGTCGGAGACGGGGTAAATGACGCCCCGGCTCTCAAAGCCTCTGATATAGGCATTTCGGTCGGCACAGGAACGGATATCGCCAAGGAAGTTTCTGATATAGTCCTCTTAAACAGCAGTTTTTCGGTGATCGTTAAGGCTATAGAACAAGGAAGGGTGGCCAGAGAAAATATCAGAAGGATAGTGATTTATCTTATGGCGGATGATTTTTCCGAACTCTTTCTATTTTTCTTTGCCGTTCTGATCGGTCTTCCTTTCCCTCTTCATCCCATCCAAATTTTATGGATAAACATAATAGAGGACAGTTTTCCCAACGTGGCTTTGACTTCGGAAAATAATTCTGAAGGAATAATGAAGGAAAAGCCGGCTCCGGCGAACGAATCGATCCTCACCGCTTCCTATAAGAAATTTATGATTGCTGTGTTTTTTATTTCAGGATTAGCCGCAGTCTCTTTGTTTTATTTCTTCTATAGGGCAACCGGAGATATAGAAAAAACAAGAACGATAGTCTTTGCCTTAGTGGCTTTTGATTCGCTGGTTTTTGCTTATATAGTGAAATCTTTCCGGCAGTCCGTATTTAACGCGCAGACTTTTTCCAATCGGTTCCTCAATTGGGCGATAGCGGGATCGTTGGTGCTTCTGGTAGCCGGATTGTATTTTCCTCCTTTCCAAAATATATTAAAAATTTCTCCCATAGGTTGGCAGGAGCTGGGCATAGTGGTGGCTATAAGTCTGGTCGAGCTTGTTTTTCTTGAATTTTCCAAGCGCGTATTATTTATAAGAAAAGACCAGGAGATAGAGCCGGCTTGTTGACTAAAATATTTTTTGTTGTTAACATAAACGATGTTTTTGCGAGAAAATAAATCTCCCTTTTTTTAAAAATATGTTTGTGTATGCCCTGTTAGCTCAGTTGGTAGAGCAGTTGACTCTTAATCAAACGGTCGGGGGTTCGAATCCCTCACAGGGCACAAATGTCATACAATTTAATAAATGCGCCCTCGTAGTTCAATGGATAGAACGGGAGCCTTCTAAGCTCTAGATCTAGGTTCGATTCCTAGCGGGGGTACCTAATAGTGCAAAGTTAAAAGTTAAAAGTGCAAAGTTAAGGATATATCATATAGTAGTGCAAAGTTAAAAATGCAAAGTGCAAAGTTAAGGATTTAAAAAATTGATTTCAAAAACCGCCTGTTTTTTACGGCGGTTTTTTATTTTGAACATACCCCTCCAGAGGCGGGCAGGCATGGTATGTTCAAAGGTATGTTCAAAAAACTTTTAACTTTGCATTTTTAACTTCTACAGCCCATGTTCCTTCTTATATTTCTTCCATTCGTTAGCCGACCAATCTTTGGGCTTTTCGGTAAGGACGGTTTCCTGTCCGGGCTGGGGATATTTGCTCGGAGAGTCGTAATTGCTTCGGAAAGTATCTTCTATTATAACCTCTCCTTTCGAGTCTGTAACTTTCTGGGTAAAAACAGTTTTCATTGATCCATCGGCTTCCCGGGACAAAATGTGCGGACCGTCAACTTCTATTTTCCTTCCATCGGCTGTTCCATAAAATTTAAAAGCCAATTCTTTTCTGGGAATATCTATTTCCGTCTGGATGAGAATATGTCCCGGAGTATTGTTTATGAATCGAAGATCGGGGCGGGGAATATAAATGGTAGCATCCATTCCTTGGGGATTATAATAGTGGACCGGATAAGCGTGATTTTTGCGGGCGGTGATTTTTAGCCCGCTGTAAATAGCGGCGCGAAAGGCTGTAGTGGAAACTTGGCAGACTCCGCCTCCGAATTCCGGAGTAGTTTCGTTGTTTTTTATCACTAGTTCCTGCTTGTAGCCGTGCTCTCCGTCGACCGGCCCCAGAGTCTCTACGAAAGAAAATTCCTCCCCAGGCTTTATGAGGACACCGTCAAAACGGCTGGCGGCCACTTCGACATTATGGATCCGGCCCAGAGTGGATCCGCTGAAGTTGGATTTACCTTCTCCGATCAAAGTTTCTATCCCTAGATTATCGATATCGTTGGAGGAAATTTCCGGCTTGGTGATATCATAGGCCAGTTCTATTTTTTCGCCTTCTTTTTTTTCAAGAAAACTGATTATTTTTTCGGTATTTTTTTCCAGATTTATTTTTTTGCCGTCTTTGCTCAAGGAAAAAGTGACAACTTTGCCGTTTTCTATGGCAAAAGTGGCGTCAATAGGATCCTTGTCGTATTTCCTGGCCAAATCTTCCACGAAAGATTCTATCGCTTCCTTTTTGAAGGAAAAAGAATCTACCTTTCTGAGAGTACGGCGCATTCTCAGGTTTTTAGTCATTTCGCAGATTATATTATCAAGTTCGCAATAATTGACCGGCTCTATTTCCGAGCGGTAGCTCGGATCGTATTCAATCGAGATGTCCGTTTCAAACCATTCCGAAAAATCTTCTTTGGAAACTACTGTCTCGCTCTTATCGTCTTTTACAAGAATTATTTCTTTGAATTCGAAATATGCCAAAGATTTGTCGGAAGAAGATCCAAAAATTATCATGGTTATTATTGAAAAACTGGCGAAAAATATTTTTTTACTCATATTTAAAGAATACTTTAAAAAAGGCGTTAAAACAAGAGTTTAGTTTCTTTATCCCGGGTTAAGGGGGCGGCGGTTTTTGATTTCTTCGTCCCCATCTCCCACTGAGAGGAAAAGAGGAATTTTAACAAAACATCCTGAACCAATCCAGGATGTTTATATATGAATTTTGTTTTTTATAAAAATAATTTTCTAAAATCCGCGAACCTTGATCTTGCGAGTCTTATTGGCGGAAGCTTTGGGAAGTTTTATCGTAAGAATTCCATTTTTCAGCGTAGCTTCGATTTTTTCCGGTATGACATCGACGGGAAGAACGACTGATCTGGAAAATCCTCCCCAGTAGCATTCTTGATAGTAAAAATTCTCTTCGCTGACTTCATCCTCGAACTTCCTTTCTCCTTTTATGGTGAGCATGTCGTTATTTATGGAAACATCCAAATCCTCGGGCTTGACTCCGGCAATTGTCGATTTTATGACGATATCATCATCAGTCTGGTAGACATCAATAGTCAATTGGCCGTCTCCGGTTTCTTCTTCAGGAGCGGCATCATCCCAGTTATTTCCGGAAAAATCATCGGAAGCCATATTGGAATCGGAAACATTTATAGACCTATCTTCCTCATCGGATAAGACGTCCATGGATACGGGTTCGTTCTCGGCATCTTCGCTTCTGTTTCTTGAGCCTATCAATTTTTCCATGAATGATCTTTTTTGTTTTGTCATATTTTTATTGTTTTTGAAAGGTTAATTTTTTAAAAATTGGCTGTAGCAAAGCCTCGGCTAAAGCTATTATAGAATAATTGTCATTCATGGGCAAGTTTTTTATTCACAATAAAAAATATGAATACATTATATAGAAACAATGCTGCCAATATGGCGTTTTCCGCAACAGTGGCCGCGTAATTTTCGTATTGGGTGGAAAAATTATAGGCCATATGGATAAGAATTATCAGGGATAAAGCGCCTAAATTAATGCGGTTATCTTCTCTTATCGATACCCTGTAAGCGAAAATTCCAAAAGTTAGAATATGGATAAACCCGGTTTTTAAAAGGCTCACCCGATCAATTATCAGGTTTTCCGAGGCTACTTTTTGATAGAAAAGAAATGCTTCCACCAGCCAGAATCCGACTCCGGATATCCAGGCATTAAAAATTGCTCCTCTGCCATAAGATATCAGGTCTATTTTTTTGAAAACGACTATGTATCTTATCGTTTCTTCCGTAAACGCGGAAATAGCCATTACGGCTAAGAGGGCGCTTTCAGTTGATCCGTAATAATCCAGTTTTAGAAACAAGGAAAGAACAAGTTCGATAAAAAGGGCTGCTCCGGCAGCGATTATACCCCAAAAAAAAGATTCAATTGCGCTTTTCATGTTTATTTCCCCGCAAAAATACAAATCTTTTACAAATCTGCGAATATCGAAGTCGAATATTTATTTGTATATTTGTACCTGATTTGCAAATTGACGAGAACTAAAGCTGTTCTAGATATTTTTTTATTTCCTCTGATTTAATCTGGGCTTTTTTGAGCTTTTCTTTTTCCTGCTCTACGACTTCTTTCGGGGCTTTTTTTACAAAATTCTTATCGGAAAGCTTTTTTTCAAGCCCCGATATGTATTTTTCCAAATTATTGATTTCATTTTCCGCGGAAGCGCGTTCTTTTTCCGTATCGACCAACTCCTTCAATCGCGCGTAAACAGTTATTCCGTTGGAAGTCGTTTTTGATACGACGCCTTCGATCCTTTCTCCTCTGCTTAAAAATTTTATTTTTCCGATTCCGGTTCTCAGATTTTTTATAATTTTTTCTTGAGACAGGATGAATCCTTTGATGTCATCCGTGCTTATCCCGATCGTTTTTTCCGCGTCTATAAATATGTCCATCCGCTTTCCGGATCCGATCTTATTTTCATTTCTTATCGCCCTGGCGCTTTTTATTATTTCGATTACGGCATCAAAGTCAACCATATCCGTATCGTTGGCTGCCGCGAAATTTTCCCGATAAAATTTTTCATCCGGGTAAGATTCAACCATCAGGAATTTTTTATTATCAAGATGGCTCCAGATGTTTTCCGTGATGAAGGGGATGAAAGGGTGCCAAAGTTTGAGCAGATCTTTTAGAACAGCGTTTAGTATATAATCCTTTTCTTTTTTGTTCTCTTCAAATTTGGATATCTCCAGATACCAATCGGCAAACTCATGCCAAGTAAAATCATAAAGCCTTTCTCCCGCCTGAGAGAATTTATATTCTCCGATATCTTCGGATGTTTTTTTGATCAAGCTTGCCATTTTTCGGGTAATCCATTTGTCAGCCAGAGTAAGATTCTCTGTCTCTTGCTCCTTATTGTCCGCCTCTTTTTCCTTGCTGATTATGAAGCGGCTTATATTCCAAAGCTTATTGGTAAAGTTTCTAAAGTTCCCTATTTTTTCTTCACCTACTCTTACATCGTTTCCTGGAGTGCTTCCGATAAGGAGAGACAACCTGACGGCATCCGTGCCGTATTTTTCAATCATATCCAGCGGATCGATCCCATTGCCCTTGGATTTGCTCATTTTTTTCCCATACTCATCCAAGACCATCCCGTTTAAGTAAACATGCCTAAAAGGTATTTCTCCTATGGCGAAGAGGCTCATCATGATCATCCTGCTGACCCAAAGAGTGAGAATCTCATAACCGGTGTTGAGGACATCAGTAGGATGATATTCGGCCAAATCCCCTGATTTCTTTCCGTTTGTAAAAGTTTCCGGCCAGCCCATGGTGGAAAATGTCCACATTCCGGAAGAAAACCAAGTGTCTAGGGAGTCGGAATCTTGAATCCAGTTTTCCTTGTCCTCCGGCGCTTTTTCTCCGACATAAACTTCATCAGAATCTTTCTTATGCCAGGCCGGAATGGAGTGACCGAACCAGATTTGGCGGCTTATGCACCAATCATGGAGATTTTCCATCCAATCCAGATATCTTTTTTCGAAGCGCTCGGGAAAAAATTTTATTTCTTTTTCCTGGGCAGCTTCGATAGCTTTTTCTTTGAGAGATTTATTCCCGAGTCTTTCCAGTTTCTTGTCAACGGCGACGAACCATTGTTTGGAAGGAAGAGGCTCTACGGCAGTTCCGCACCTATAACAAACGGAAAGATTGTTTTCTATTTCCTCTTCTTTTTCTATGAGTCCTTGTTTTTTGAGTTCGGCAACTACCGATTTTCGAGCCTCTTCTGCCGTTTTTCCCGAAAATTTACCAAAACCTTTGCGTATTTTTCCGTTTTCATCAATAACTTTTTTTATTTCCAAATTATTTTCTTCGGCCATCCTCCAATCCGTTATGGAATGGGCCGGAGTGACGCCCAAAGCTCCCGTGCCGAAATCCATGTCGACTTCATTATCCGCTATAATCCTGATATTAAGACCGATTCCGCAGAAATCTGCAGAAAACTTCTTGCCGATAATATCCTTGTAGCGCTTGTCTTTGGGATTTACGGCTACGGCTGTATCTCCTAGTTTTGTCTCCGGACGGGTGGTGGAAATCGAAACGGGAAAATCTTTTGAATATTTAAAGGTGTAAAGTTTGGCTTTCTGCTTTTCATATTCGATCTCGTCATCGGCAAGCGTGCTATGGCACCTGGGACACCAATTGACAATTCTTTCACCCCGATAGATTATCCCTTCTTTGTGCATATCGACAAACATTTTTTCGACTGCTTTTTTCCGCGGTTCATCCAAGGTGAAAGCTTCCCGGGACCAATCCAGAGAAGCTCCCATTTTGCGGGCTTGCTTGAGTATTACTGTTTGGGTTTCCCGTAGAAATTTCCAAACTTCTTTTAGAAATTTTTTTTTGCCCAGATCATGCCTGCTTTTCCCGGTTTCTTTCAAAAGTTTTTTTTCAACGACGTTTTGAGTAGCTATGGCGGCATGATCGGTTCCGGGAATCCAAAGCGCCCTAAAGCCTTTCATCCGGTGAAATCTGATAAGAAGATCTTCTATCGCCAGCACCGAACTGTGTCCGAGATGAAGCTTGTCGGTGATATTCGGAGGAGGCAAGACTATGGAATAAGGCTTGGCATTTTCTGATATTATCTTGTCATTTGCCAGTTTATCAGGGTTGAAATATCCGGATTTTTCCCATTTATCGTATATTTTTTCCTCTATGCTTCCTGGTTTATAAATTTTTGGTATTTCTTTTTTCATCGGATTTATTTGACTGTGAATATGATATTACTTTTTAATATTATCAGCTGGAGACTTATTTTTCAACTTAGTTTCAGGCCGGCTTCAGTTTGAAGCGTTTTCCAATTTTTCAGGGAATCTTTTTTTTGTTTTTCACTCATATTTTTCCATCGAAAATAACTGGCGGCGGCAATCATGGCGGCGTTGTCAAGCGAGAATTCGGAATTCGGAATTTTGAATTTGGAATGAGGGAGATTATCTTTTATTGCTGAATCCATTTGCTTTCGTAATTCCTTGTTGGCGCTTACTCCCCCGGCCAGGATTATGGTCTCGGGATTGTATTTTTCGGCGGCGTTGACTGTTTTGCAAATCAATACATCGATGACGGCTTGTTGAAATTCCCGGCATATTTGAGATTTGAGATTTGAGATTTGAGAAAGCGACATTTTTTTCGTTTTATACAAAACCGCCGTTTTGAGTCCGGAGAAGGAAAAATTAAAATCCCCGGAATTAATCATCGGCCGGGGAAGAGAAATTTGAATTTTGCTCGCCTCGCCTGAATCTTGTCGAAGCGGAAGATCCGAGATTTGCCGATTGCTTTTTTCCGCCTCAGCGGATATGGCCGGTCCTCCGGGGTAGCCGAGACCGAGTATTCTGGCCACCTTGTCGAAGGCTTCCCCGGCGGCGTCATCCTGGGTCTCTCCGATAATCTTATATTGCAAATGATCTTTCATCAAAATGAGCTGAGTGTGTCCTCCGGAAACCACGAGGCATAGGATTGGGAATTTTATTCTCGACCCCCGACCCTTGTAAATCGTAACTGTATTTTTTTTTGTCAAGCTGCGAGCTGAGAGCTTCGAGTCTATGAAATTGGCATAAATGTGGCCTTCTATGTGATGGATTCCGATAAGAGGCTTTTCCCAAATGTAGGAAATTGTTTTGGCAAAAGAGGTTCCTATCAAAAGGGCGGGCATGAGACCCGGACCTTTGGTAACAGAGATCAGATCAATATCTTTGATATTTTTTTTGGAGCATGTCAAAGCTCTTTTCAGTACGGGAGAAATATTTTTTAGATGTTCCCTGGCTGCCAGATTGGGAACCACTCCTCCCCATTCGGAATGTAGTTTTATTTGGGAAGATACGATATTAGAAAGAACCTCAATCCTATCGCTTGAGGCTTTTATGATTGAAACGGAAGTTTCATCGCAAGATGTTTCGATGCCGAGAATTATCATGGGCGGTTCTTTACCAATTACCAATCTTATACTAATATACTAGTTCAGACATTCTTTACCGGTTGCTGCTATTCTTTATCGGTGTATTCGTAATAAATTATTAATCAGTAAATAAAATCAAGTATTTTATATGGTAATACTTAACCTTGCATAAATCAATAGACAAAATCATCCATATAAATTATAGTATATTTGTAAATGATTCTTAATTTCGGACATAATTTAGTTAAAAAATGGCCAGTCATAAGACCAAGTTGATATTCTTCCTATTTTTGGTAGTTACTTTTTTAATAATTTCTCCTCTGGTAATCTTTTACGCCATGGGTTATCGCTTCAGCATGGAAAGGGGAGTTTTCGTCTATTCCGGATCGATAACGATAAAGCCCTTTCCTCGCGAGATAGAAGTGCTTATAGACAATGAGCCTGTTGCGAAAGGAATAATAAATTTCATAAATTATTCCTATCATATAGACGGATTGCTGCCGGGAGAGTATCTTCTGGAAGTCAAGGCCGATCAGTATAAGTCTTGGGGTAAAAAAGCCAGCGTGCACAGCGGGGTCTCTACTGAATTTTGGAACGTTTTTTTGATAAGGGAAAATTATTCAAAAACGGAATATCCGACTTCCTTCGTGAATAATTTTTTCATATCTCCAGATGGGAAAAACATCGCTTTGGTGGAAGGAGAAACAAGCGCTGAGATAAAAGTGCTTAACGTAAAAAAAGAAAAAATCGAGTATGTTTTTCCGATAAGCGGATATATATTTTCAGAGAGCGAAAAAGAAAATGTGGAATGGTCTCCAAGGGAGGGACATCTCAGCGTTCCCTTGATAAGAGATGGAAAAAGGGAGTATTTTATCATAAATATAGGCAATAAAGAGGTTCTGAATCTGAACGAAACTGTAAAGAGAGATAATATCCGGCAGGTTCGGTGGAGTTCCGCCGAAAGAAACGCTGTTTTTTATATCCATGAGGATAACCTATATAAATTCGATCTGGACAATATAAATAGCGAAGTTTTGGTGGCGGAGGATATTTCCGGTTATGACATTTCTCCTGACGGAATTTATTATTTTGACAAAGATAGCGGGTTGATATATGAAAAGAACAATAGGGGGACGAACGGAGGAAAACAAATTTCTTCCTCGCCCATAGAGAATAAGGACGGAGATGATTTTAGGATGATCGTATATGACAAGAACAGGATTGCTGTTATAACTCAAGACAAAGATTTCTATCTTTTCAACAAAAGCGATGATGCCAGCGGAAAAGCTGAAAAAATAAATAAGATAAAAGACGGCATAAGCGGAGCGCATTTTTCCAATGATGGAAAAAAGATAGTTTTTTGGAACAAAAACGAGATTTTTGTCTACTTCGTGAGAAAATGGGATACTCAGCCGAGCAGAGAAGAAGGTAAGATGATAAACATAGTCCATTTCTCAAAGGAAATAAGCAATGTTTCTTGGTTTAGGGATTATGAACATGTCATTTTCAGTGTCGGAAACTCCGTTAAGATTGCCGAGCTGGATCATCGCTCTTTGAGGAATATCTATGATATATTCGAACATAAGAAAGAAAATTCAAAAGTTACATATACCGCCCGCGATGATAATATATTTTTTGTAGATCTAAATAATAGTGGAAATAGCGGACTCTTTTCCGTTTCTCTGGAGGAAGAGAACGCAAAATGATTGATACATGATGGAAATTATTGAAAAATATCTTCTAGAAATAATTTTATCCCTGGGAGCAATCGTTTTTTTGCTTATTTTTTTCAGTCTTTTTATCTTTTTTAAATATCTGAAGATCAGCGGTCTATCAAGAGAATTTTTTTCCGGTAAAAACGGGAAAGACTTTGCGGAAATCATCCAAAATCAGAAGAAGCAGGTTTCCAAAATGGAAAAAGACATTCGGGATCTGTTTGACGGATATGAAAAGATTTACAAGATGGCTTTCAAAGGGATCCATAAGGTGGGAATTGTAAGATATAATCCTTTTAAAGATATTGGCGGGAATCAGAGCTTCGTAATTGCTCTTTTGGACGGCGAAAAATCAGGTATAATCATAACCTCTCTCCACACTAGGGAGGGAACGAGGATATACAGCAAGGCGGTTATTAGAGGAGAGGCGAGCACTCCTCTTACCGAGGAAGAGAAACAGGCTATTAGAACGGCCAAAGTTTCGAATAAAGGAGCGCAGGTTTAGAAATCGGTATTTATTAATTGTGTGTTAATCGTGAATCGAATATAAATATACGAATTTCCGATTAATAAAAAATTGCGATTTAAATCTTAATTTTTTATATATGCATTTTTGGACTTTTGTCCGGACTGCCTTGCAAATTATGGCAGGTGAGAAATTATTCAATCCGGATGAGATTTTTTAATAATCTCGGAAAAACATTAAAAAATATTATTTAATTTTTTTAAAAGTTACTTTATAAACCGGTTCGTATTCGGCATCATACTCATCTTTCAGATATATGCTTTTGCCGTCCATCAGACTGTTGATGGCAATATCAGAAATCATTTCGTTAAGTTTTGATATTTCATATTTTATTTCATCAATTCGCGGAGGCCGGCTTCCTTCTTCTATATTTTTCTTTTTTTCCCTCATCTTTTTAAGTTCCCCGGTTATTTCCTGATAGCTTTCATTGCGATCGAGATCGTATTTATACTCTTTTTTAAATTCTCTCTGCTCTTTTTTCAATTTTTGAATCTCGTCAAAAATCTTTTGGATATCTTGCATTTTTGTAGCTGATTAAAAGTTAATTAAAAACAACAGATATAATTCTATCACAAAAAATAGATTTTGAAATATCAGACGCCGTCTCCAGTTGGTGCTTAATCCGCTAAAATGCTATAATAAAAAACATGGAAACCAAAAACAAAACACAAATAGCGTCAATAACTCTCGTCATCTTATCAATAGCATCCTCCTTTCTTTTCTGGTTCTTGACGGAAGGGATAATCAGAACCTTTGAAACGGAAGACTGGTTCCGGCCGATAGTGTTTTTTTCTTTGATTTTTGTGAGCTGGTCTCTAGGAATAATATTGTCCAAGGACAGCGGATGGCTGAAGGTGATTTCTTTGCTGGTTTTGTTTTCCGGGTTGCAGTTTGTCTTGAATTGGAGGCACCTGTCGGTCGTTTTGATCGCCTCCCTGCTAGCTTGGATCGGAACCTTGTATATAAGAAAAGAGATGAAAGAGAGGATCTATATAAGCATCTGGAACGCTCTGCGCGTCGGAAGGATATTTTTTATCATGTCTCTGGCTATGGTAATTGCCAGCCACTATTATTTCAATCATCCCACAAAAAGCGATAGCGGAATCGATTCTGGGGTAAAAGTAGGCTGGCAGCAGACCTGGCTGGCGACCAAGATCGTTTCTGTCATTGATCCGGAGTTAAGCGAGGAAGATTTGAAAGAAATGACGATCGACGAATTCATATTGAAAAATATCGATCTGGAAAAGAGAAGGAGCGCAGACAAAGAAACCCCTGAGCCGAGGGATAAAAATGCCATTCCCAACGGAATTTTGGATGGGATAACGGGGGGAGTAAATATAGAAGAATTAGAGGAGAGGATCATATTAGAGGAGAACAGAAAAGGCATAAGCGATGTGGTAGGCAAGGAAATAAAAGGTAATGAAAAAATTATGGATATTATTTCCGATTTTATAAACAGCAGGATAAACGAGCTTATAATTCCTGAGGATAGAATTGACAAGGAGACCGGTTCGGCGATAACATGGTTCCTATCCGTCCTGGTCTTTCTAGCCGTATTTTCTTTCGGAATGTTCATAAGCCCCGCTCTTATATTCATCTGCTGGGTATTGTTTAAAATACTGATTGGTCTTAAAATAGTTTCAATAGAGAAAAGGGAGACGATTAAAGAAGTAATTGTTTAAAAAACCGATGAATAAAATAATAAAAATAGGTCTGATGGCGCTGTTTTTTTTGGCGCTGATTTCCAGTCTGTCTCTTTTCGTAAATAAAGGCGGACGGGAAATTGTCGTGGCCGATTTCAAAATAGAAAAAGGGGAAAATGCATGGGAAGTGGGAAGGAACCTGAAAAGAGAAGGTCTGGTGAAATGGAACTGGAAATTTATCTTCCATATTTATAAAGAAGGACTGCAAAAAGAAATAAAAGCCGGACGATATAAGCTTAATTCCGGATTGTCCGTGGAAGAAATAGCCGGAATAATAACGGAAGGTAAGATAGCGGAAGAAGATAGGACCGTAAGGATAACTTTTCCGGAAGGTTGGAGCGTAGGCCAAATGGCTGTTCGGCTCGAAGAAAACGGGTTCTCGGGAGACAGGTTCATCGATCTGTCAAAAGATCCGGATTATTTTGAGCAGAAATATAATTTTGAATTTTTGGCAAATATTCCGAAGGGGAAAAATTTGGAGGGATTTCTTTTTCCGGATACGTATTTTTTAAATCCGGGATTGGAGAATGAGGAATCGGTCATTAAAAAGATGTTGGAAAATTTCAGCATAAAGTTCTCTGAAGATTTGGACAATGAGATAAAGAAGCAGGGAAAGACCGCCTATGAAATAGTAACCATGGCCAGCATTCTTGAGAAAGAAGTCAGAACGGAAGAAGACAGGAAGATAGTGAGTGGAATTTTTTGGAATAGGCTAGAATCAGGACAAGCTTTCCAGAGTTGTGCCACCCTGGCTTTTATTTTGGGAGAAAATAAAAAACAATATTCTTATGAGGATACGCAGGTAGATTCGCCTTACAATACTTATCTGCATCCGGGGCTTCCGCCAGGGCCGATATCAAATCCCGGCCTGGATGCGATAAAAGCGGCTGTCTATCCGATCGATACAGATTACAATTATTTTCTGAACAATCCGGAGACGGGAGAGACAGTTTTTTCCAGAGCCATAGAAGAACACAATGCCAACAAAGTTAAGAATGGACTTTAAATCAATAGAACAAATAAGAAAAAAACAATGAAACAAGTTAGCAATGGAACGAAATAATAGATAATTACTCTATTATTGTATCGCTATATTGTTTTTTTGCTGTATTATTATATTGCTATATAGAACATATGGATCTGACAGGACAAGAGATATTTGATTTTATGAGCCATCATGGGTATTGGATAATTTTGCCCCTTATGGTTATCGAAGGTCCGGTGGCTACCATAATTGCGGCAACCTTGGCGGCTCTGGGAGCTTTTAATGTTCTTGTCGTTTTTATGCTTTCTGTTTTGGGAGACGTAGTGGGTGATGTTATATTATATGGAGCCGGATATAAATGGGGGATAGGATTCGTCAAGAATTTCGGTAAATATATCGGGATAACAGAAAATCTGGTCGTAAGAATGGAAAAGTATTTCAAGAAACATGGCGGAAAAACAATATTTACCGTTAAATCAACAACAGGACTTTGCTGGGCGGCTTTTACTGCTGCCGGAATTGTTAAAATGGATTTTTGGAGATTTTTAAAATATTCTGTTTTGGGGGGAATAATTTGGAGCGGATTTCTCGTAGTTATGGGGTATTTTTACGGATATATGTGGAGAGAGGTGAGCGGATATATAGAATGGGTCGGCTGGATGGCTTCCGGATTAGCCTTGGCAACTTTCCTTATTGTAAATTTGTTTAAGAAGCATAAGGCGGGAAGATTTTTCAAAAATAATTTTGTCAATTAAAAATAGTTAGTCCGATTTTTTTTAACATAGGTTTGTTTTTTAAGAGTTCTTTTACAAAACTTTTCATTTCTTAAAAATCAAGGAGGAAAAATGAAGATAATAAAAATAGATAAAGTGGGATTTACTGGAGAAAAAAAGAATAATAAGCCGTCCTTATTGCTAATATTTTTGGCAGCCGCAGTCATTACATTTTCAATATTTAGCTTTATTATATGCAACTTTCCCATTTTATCCGCTCCGGCCTTCTGAACAAGAACGGCCGGTTTTTCTTGCCCAAGAGGATGAAAGGATATAGAATCTAATTATATGGTGGGAAAAATATTTAGAAAAACGAGAAATATGTGGTTTGCAGATCCTAATCTTTTATACAAAAAAGACAGGATATTGATAAAAAAGCCTTTTTATTTCAAAGGAAGAAATAACAAGGCCGTTTTGCTTCTGCATGGATGGTCGACAACTCCTTATGAGATCAGGAGATTGGGCATGTTTCTTAACGAGAAAGGATACACAGCATATGGGCCGATGCTTTCCGGGCATGGAACTGAACCTTCCGATCTGGAAAATGTTATTTATCAAGATTGGATTAATGATGCGCAAGAAGCCCTGGATGAGCTTAAAAAAAGCCATAGGAAAGTTTTTTTAGGAGGGACGTCCATGGGGGCTACCTTGGCGATGCAATTGGCCAAGGAAAATAAAGATATTGCGGGATTGATTCTTATGGCTGCCCCTTATCGCTTGAGATTTGAAAAAATTGTGGAAATCTCTGTCAGGATTATCAGCAAGTTCAAAAAGTATCACAAAAAGATTTATCCGCCCACATTCGGAGTATCAACCACTATAACGAGGCTTATTTCATATCAGAGTTATCCTTTTAAAAATATTTTGGAAGTTGCGGAGCTGGTCAAATTATCGAGAGAAGATCTTCATAAAATATCCCAGCCTTGCTTGATAATCCAGTCCTCCAGCGACCATATTGTGGCTAAAGAGAGCCTGATCGAAATATATAATCGTATCGGATCGGAAAAAAAGTCTAAAAAATACGTTAAAAGAGCCTACCACACCTTCATTTCAGACATTCGAAATGAGCATGTTTTTGAGGACATCCTTAATTTTATAAATGAAAATTGATAGAATTGAAATTTTGGATTATAAATTTAAAATAACAAAATTTAAAAACACTGCTCAGAACTATTTTAAATTGAAAATTAAAACATTTAATAATTGAATTAAAATTTATAATTTGAAATTTAAAATTGTATTTTATGCGTATAGCAATTTTTACCAACAATTATCTTCCCAATCCTTACGGAGTGACAACTTCGATTGAGAGTTTCAGGAGGCAGTTTGAAAAAATGGGCCACACCGTCTTTATTTTTGCTCCGCAGTGCAAGGGCTATAAAGATGAAAATAATAATGTTTTCAGATATCCTTCCTTGGATATAAGGTACAAGATAAAATTTCCCATTCCCATTCCTTTTTCGAGCGAGATAGATGAGAAGATAAAAAAAATGGATTTTGACATTATCCATTCCCAGCATCCTAATCTCTTGGGAGATGCCGCCGCAAAATGGGCGAAAAAGAAAAATATCCCCCTGGTTTTTACCTGGCATACTCTTTATGATAAATATACCCATTATACTCCGTTTATTCCCAAAGCTGTTTCTTCTTATTGGATAATAAAAAATGCCTCCAAGTACGCCAATAAGGCGGATAAAGTCATCATTCCGACCGGTTCCATAAAAAATATAATAAAAGATTGGGGAGTTAAGAATAAGGATATAATCGATATCCCGACGGGGGTGGAAAGCTATTATTTCATTAATCCCGACGGGAAAAAAATAAGAGATAAACTGGGAATCTCCGTCGATAAAAAAATAATTATGTCTATCTCCAGATTTACCGAAGAAAAAAATGTCCTGTTTCTCCTTAAATCGGTCATCAAGGCTTTGAAGAAATATTCTAATTCAGTTTTTGTCTTTGCGGGGGAAGGTTATTTGAGGGAAGAAATGGAAAAAATTATCGGCAAGGAAAATATCGGAAAAAGAATAATCTTTCCCGGAATCGTCAAAAAAGAAGAAATAAAGGATTATATGGCGGCAGCGGATATTTTTACGTATGCGTCCGAGTCGGAAACCCAGGGGACGATAATAACCGAGGCGATGTATAGCCGTCTGCCGATAGTGGCGCTGGACGCCACCGGATCAAAAAGCTTGGTTGAAAACAACAGAACGGGAATTCTAGTTTCCGATGACGAAGAAGAATTTTCCAAAGCCATTTTAAAATTGGCGGAAAACGAAGATTTGGCAGAATATCTAAGAGAGAGCGCCAAGAAAACGGCGGATGAGAAATATACCAGCGAGGTCTGCGCCCGAAGGATGATCGAAGCTTATCGGGAGACGATAGAGAGATATAAAAAATAAAATCTTACCAACAAATAAATCCCCCTTTAGAAAAGGGGGTGTCCGTTCGTCTAGGCGAACGGACGGGGGACTTGAAAGGCCGTATATTGTCTTAAGCCAAAAGAATAGTCTTAAGATATTATATTACTTTTCAAATCCCTCTGTCATCCTAATCGGATGACATCTCTCTTTTCCAAAGGGAGAAATAAAATCAGTTCTTAACTTTATAAACTTTTAACTTTATAACTTTAAGCTAGTTTTCAATCTCTTCCATTTTGATGTTGGCGATTCCTTGTCCCAAGGGGGCGATCTTTTCAAAGGCCACCTTATCCAAGTCGATTATCCTTCCTTCGCCGAAAGGCCCGCGGTCGTTGATCTTTACGATGACCGACTTGCCGTTGTCTTTATTGGTGACTTTCACATAGCTTCCCATCGGGAGCCAAGGATTAGCGGCCGACATCGTGCCGGTGTAAGCATACCAGCTGGCTTGTCCCGTATGGGATTTTCCCAGTTTCACGTAAGTTCCCTGGGTGACTATTTCATCAACCGGTTCTTTAGTCACATCGGTTTCGATTATTTTACGGCTTACTTCTTCCCCGTCGTGATAAGCTACTTCATATTTTATTTCTTTTATTCCCTTTTCTCCTTTTTGCGTGACTTTTCTGGTCCGCCAGCTCAGTTCGTCGTCTTTCTCTTCCACTGTTTTAAAAGCGATGGACTCTTCTTCTATTTCCTCTTTTATTTCCACCCGGGTTATTTTTATCTCCAAATCATTGTAAGCGAAAGAATCCCTGGAAGGCTTTATGATATCTTCTTCCTTGAATTCCAATCCGTTTTCCCTGAGTATTTTTTCAACCGTTTCTTCAAATCCTTTTATTTCCTTGGTTTCGTTGTCCGCCGAAACGGACATTTTTTTGATCCTATGTATCTTTATTTTCATTCCGGGAACGACAGCCATATTTTCTCCCGGGTAAACCATATCTCCGTCTTCCAGAGATATATTTTCTTCATCAAAAAATTCTTCTATGGATCCGGCATTAGTTTCCAGCCGTTGGCTGATTCCATTGTCATCCAAAATCACCTCTTTCGCTTCGACGGAAAGACCCAAGACCCTTTTTTCCTGAAAAAATATTTTCCAGCCGAAAAAAAATGCCGATATCAATAGCAGTGAGGCGGAAATTTTTTTGTATTTTGAATGATACCTCATAGATCCAAAGGGCTTTTTATCCCCTTCAAATTATTATTTGCGACTTTTGTATAGATTTGAGTCGTTTCCAGACGAGCGTGTCCCAATAATTCCTGGATATAGCGGATGCTGGTGCCGGATTCCAAGAGGTGGGTGGCGAAGGAATGGCGCAGGCTGTGGCAGGTGGCCGGTTTTTTGATGCCAGATCTTTTAAGCGCTTCTGCAAAAACTTTCTGGACGGTCCTTGCGGTCAATCTTTTGCCCCGATCGCTTCCGAATACATAATCGTCTTTTGTCTTATTATTTACATATTTGTTTAAAATATGACAGACTTTTTCCGATAGGATGGTGTTCCTGTCCTTGGCGCCCTTGGCTTGGCGGATGCGCATCAACTTGCTTTCAAAGTCTAAGTCTTTGACTTTGCAATTTACGACTTCGGATACGCGCAGTCCGGATGAATACATAAGCCCTAGCATAAGCTTATGCTTGACGTTTTGGATCGTTTTTAATATCTTTCTCACTTCTTCTTTCGTGAGGATCTCAGGGAGTTTCTTGGGGCATTTGGCTCGAGGAATATTGGCAAAAAATCTGCGACGGAGTATCTTTTCGAAATATAGCCTGAAAGCGCTATAAGCGCAATTAAGAGTAGAGGCGGAGACGCCGTTATCTGCCAAATGTTCGAGGTATCGTCGAATGTCATCAGTGTTTGCCGTCTTTGGGTTTTTGTTTGAATATTTTAACAGATCCGTGATATAATGGAGGTAAGATTTGATGGTTTTCGGGCTGAATTTGCGAAGTTTCATCTCTTGTTTGAGCTTCAAAATCGGATCCTGGCTAGGATAATAACTTTCGTTCATAAGAACTTATGATTTAAAGTTTATATCCGAATTATAGCTAAGCCAAAACAAAAAATCAACCAATTCGCATATAACTAGTTATA
>JAQVJM010000016.1:0-1183 GCA_028695135.1 Candidatus Moraniibacteriota bacterium
GGGTTATTGTCCCCAATCACAAAGCTTATCATATAATCGCTAATGTTTTCATTTCCTTCAGAGTCCGAACATCTCACATAATAATCATATGCCTGATCGGTAAGGCCCGAGATATTTTGCGAATGGCTCGTTCCTCCGGTCGTCGAGAAAGTATTCGTCATCGAATCATAAGCGACTCCTCCGGTTGTCGAATATTTGCAGGTTGCGCTTACGTTAGTCGTGAGGGAAAGAGTGACGCTGGTCGTGCCGGATGCCAACGTTCCGCTCGGGCTCAAGTCGCTCAAGATAGGCGCATCCGGATCTTCGATTAAAATCTGGGTATTCGTTACGCTTGCCAAAATATCCGTTCCCGCCCCGTCATCGCCTATTCCGTCAAATATTATGTCCGAATCGGCATAATCTCTCACTCCGTCAAATTCTATCGATATGCTGTCAGACACGGCATCCTCGGTAGCCGTAAAGCTCAACGTGGCGACTTTTCCGGAAGAAGTGACCACTCCGGGAGACGGCTTGGCAAGCACTATGGATATTTCGCTGGTGTCTCCATTTACGCTTTCGCCCACAATTTCGCAAGGCTTGCTATCGTAGACACAGCTGTTATTTGAAGAAAAAGCCGAATCATCCGTATCCCATCCTGTTAAAGTAAAATATCTGTTGTCATAGATCACGATCGCCCTGACTGCCACTACATTGTTGTTGTTCGTATTCAATAAAACATCCAGATCAAAAGACTCCCCTCTGTGCACGGTATTGCTTGACGGACTGAGGCTCAAGTATGCCGTTTCTCCGGCCGCCTTGGAGCCGAGGTGGATATCCGTGGCATCGATCCAGATGACCGCTCCGACAATTCCGGCGACAAAAGCTATTATGGACATCGCTTTCCATGTCTTTATCTGCCTGTTTTCTACAAGGGCGAAAGATTTGCCCAAAAAGCCAAAAATTTTTTCTGCTTTATAGTCGACTTTTCTCTTTTTTCTTTTGTTTTTCATATATTAGAATATTTGTTTATTAAGATCAAAAAATGATTAAATATTCTAAAGACATTCTTTTAAATCTTCTTGTATTAATTATACTATATATAATTTTCCCCACAATCCTTTCCATGTCCTACGCTCCACGATCCACGATCTACGATATGTGCTCCACGATATGTGATCCACGCTCTACGCTCCACGATTTACTC
>JAQVJM010000016.1:1283-5671 GCA_028695135.1 Candidatus Moraniibacteriota bacterium
AGAAGCGGTAGACCGGCTGAGTGATTGGATCAGACGAACCGATTAAGTAATTTAAAGATTTATAGACATTCAATCTCCCTCCGGTCGCGACATAACTAGCAAGTCCGGCTTTGGCATCAACACTATCCAGTATCAAATTCTTTACTTGTGTTGTCGTCAAAGTATCATTATGCGCGTAAAGAAGCCCGGCTGTTCCCGCGACAAAAGGAGTCGCAAAAGAAGTTCCGCCTATCCAATAAAAGCCCCATCCGCCTCCGTCACACTCCGGATCAGCCGGATCGCAGTATCCGTATGATGTTATATTCTTTCCCGGCGCCGTCAGATCAACGCTCGTTGTGCTGTAATTAGAGAAACTGGCAATAGCATCGTTTTGATCACTGGCTCCTACACAGATCAAATTTGTCGAATCATAATCGCAAGGATATTGATGGATCGAATCGTTATTGGCTCCGTCATTTCCGGATGCCGCCACAAAAACTCCGTCAAAAGCCTCGATCGCCAATTCCTCCGACAAAGAATAATCCTCACCGGTAAAGCTGGCGTTAATCACTTTAGCTCCATTATTTTTAGCAAAATTTATGGCTTCAACCTCGGTATCGACATACAGATCGAACCGAAGCGCCATAATTTTTATATCATTATACCGGCTGATTCCGGCAATCCCCGAGGAATTTCCGGTTTCGCTCCCGATTATGCCGGCTATAAAAGTTCCATGGCCCTGAGAACTGCTGGCGCTGTCATCCGGATCATTGTCCCCGTCATAGTAGTCCCATCCATGATTAGGACATCCTCCGGCAACCAAGTCGTTGTTTTTATCAAAGCAAACACTCCCGTCCCACATATTTCCGGATAGATCCGCGTAAGAATATCTCACCCCGCTATCGATCACTGCCACGATCGTTTCGCCGGCATCGCTTTCTTCAATATCCCAGGCCTCGGTAATATCGGCATCAGCATCAGGCGTTCCCGCTATTCCGCCGACTGATTGTCCTGTATTTCTATGCGACCATTGATAGCCGAAGTAGGTGTCATTGGGAATATGGGCAAGTTCGCGCCTATAATTCGGCTCGACATATTCGACGCTTTCATCGCCCTTAAACTCATCTATCAGTTCCTCGGTCGTCTTTTCTTCCGACCTGACCAAGACTACCTTGGTATCCCCGATTTCTTTTTTGATTCCGGCAGTTTTTCTCTTTCCCTGGCCTTCATTTATTCTTTCAATTTTCCGATCCAATTTTTCCTTGTCTTTGTATCTGACCAAAACTTCCCCTTCTTTGTAATTTTTTTCTTTCTTCTCGGTTTTCTTAAGAGGAATATTCTTTACGCCGGGAGATTCCAACGCCGAAGAATCCTCTTTGAATACCAAAGAGGCTGTAAGAAATAATATTAAAAAACTAAAAAATATTTTTTTATGTTTCATGCTCAATGCTTTATGTTCTATGCTCTATGCTTTATGTTCCATGCTTTATGCTCAATGCTTTATGTTTCATGTTCCACGCTCCACGTTCCACGTTCTACAATATGCGATCTACGCTCCACGCTCTACGATATGCGCTCCACGTTCCGCGATATATGCCCCATGCTCCATGATACTTTTAACTTTGCACTTTTAACTTTTAACTGGAAAATACTATAAAATTTAAATTTTATAGTATTTTCTATACCACTCCACAAAATTCCTTATCCCTTCCTCGATCCTCGTCGTCGGTTTCCATCCCAATTTTCTCAATTTTCTGATATCGGCAACGGTCGCCGGAACGTCTCCCGGTTGCATGGGCATCATCTTTTTCTTGGCTTTCTTGCCCATATTTTCTTCCAGGACTTCGATATATCTCATAAGGGTCTCTTCCCTGTCTCCGCCGATATTCATTATCTCGCATTTCAGATCGGCATCGATCACGGCGATCGTTCCGGAAACGATATCGTCCACATAAGTGAAGTTCCGGCTCATTTTTCCGCGGTTAAAGACTTTTATCGGCTTTCCTTTGCTGATCCCGTCGGCAAAAAGGAAAAGCGCCATATCCGGCCGGCCCCACGGCCCGTAAACCGTGAAATACCTGAGTCCAGTGGTATTGAGCCCGTAAATGTGGCTGTAAACGTGAGCCAGAAGCTCGGTGGCCTTCTTGGTGGCCGCGTAAGGGGAGATCGGGGTATCGACGCTGTCGGTCTCCGAGAAAGGCTGTTTTTTGTTGTTGCCATAGACCGAGGAGGACGACGCATAGACGAAATTTTTGATCTTATATTTCCTGGCCATTTCGAGGAGATTGAGCGTTCCTCGCACATTGACTTCTTCATAGGCCATAGGATCCAGAAGGGAATTTCTCACCCCCGCCAGCGCCGCCAGATGCATCACTTTGTCCAATTTTTCCTTCTTAAATATCCTTTCCAAAAGCTTTTTGTCCCGGATATCCCCTTTGTAAAGCTTGAATTTGTAGCCTTTGAGGAATTTATTGATCCTGTCTTTCTTGAGCTGAGGATCGTAATAATCGTTGAAATTATCGATCATCACCACTTTGTCCCCCCGGTCCATCAATTTCTTGGCAAGCGCGCTGCCTATGAATCCCGCCCCGCCCGTTATTAATATTTTCATAAAAAGTTTAAAGTTTCTAAAGTTCGTAAAGTTAAAAGTCCATAAAGTAGCGCTTTATAAACTTTATAAACTTGATGAACTTTATGACTTGATACTTAATCAATTATAATGTTTCTCACAGTTATTTTTCTTCGCTTCGCTTAGAATGACAACACGTCCGCGCTTAAAATAAATTATCCCATAATATTAAGCTTTTTCCAAACAGTATGGATAACCGCTTATGAACCGGCGGGTATTTTTAGCGAGAATTTTCCTTCCCTTATCCCCGCCTTTACCGGATCAGGCGCCTGCGAATCCCCGGCGATCCTTTCCAAAAGCTCTCTCCTGATCTCGCCTTCGCTCAAGCTTAGGCTTCCGTCCCTTCCGGTATAGAGAGGGAAAAGCGTAAAATCAAATCTTTCCCGGGAAACGGAAACCGCCACAAGAAGTTCGTTTTTTACGTCTTCGGAAAAATACTGGTCAAAAACGAAATTTCCCAAAGAATAAAAAATCGCCTTGCCCTTGTAGATCTCTACGGGCTGGACTACGTGCGGATGCGATCCGATAATGAGATCGGCTCCGGAATCTATGAGAAGATGCGCGGAATCTGCCTGTTTCTGCGACTGGATCAATTTGTATTCGCTTCCCCAGTGCGCGTAAACTATCACAAATTCATTCTTGCTTTTCGCTTCTCTGACCTTGTTTAGCGTATTTTCCAAGTCTTCCTTATAAAATTTATTGTAATTTACCAGTGCGATCTTTATTCCATTAATCTCTTTTTCGATATAACTATTTCGGGGATCCAAAGGAGAGCCGAAATATCCGATTCCCGCCTGGGTCAAAAAATCCACAGTCTCCCCGGCTCCGCTTTCACCGAAATTAAGGATATGGTTATTGCCGAGATTTACCGCATTTATCCCGCTCGATTCCAAAAAATCCGAAGCGCTTTTTCTGTCAAAAGTAAATTTCATATGCCCGGGATTTCCGTTCTCCGTATTTACGGAAACCGACCGATTATCGCTCACCGGCCCTTCCAGATTAGCCACCTTAAGATCCTGATTTTCAAAGAGACTGCTGATTTTTTGGGTGAAATGGGAAGCGCCATATCGCTCGATTATTTCCCTGTTATACCTGTCAAGCATCAGGTCTCCCGCAAATAAAATTTTTACCGGCTTATTATCCATAATATTTTTATAATTTTTAGAATTATCTGCGCTTTTATCTTTTAAATCGTTCTCGCGAGCTATCGCAGACCCGCCCTTATTTCCGCTTTTATCAGTCTTAAAAAAATTACCTTGGCCGAAAGCCAGAAAGAATGAAAAGCCAAAAACAGCCAGAAAAAGCGGAATTAAAAGATAAATTTTCCCCATATTTTTCATATTTTCCCATCACCCCTATGCTAAAAATTATAACACAAAGAATCGCGACTGCATAAGGAACGGCTTTTCTGTCAACATTATCTCAATTACGCCAATAATAAAAATGCAATATTAAATAAGAAGACGATAATAAAAAGACGACAATAAAAAGAATGGAACATATCAAAACGTCTCATAATTCCGCGGTCGTATAATTATGAGCCGTTTTTTGTTTTGGCTTTTTGGCTCTTTGGCTTTTTCCCGCTCACTACTGGCTCTTTTTTTCAAAGAAACTTATTGTTTTTTAAAAGACTTGTAAATTATTATCCCCAGGCTTGAGATGAGGAATATTGCGGCTAAAAACCAAGTTGCCATTTCCTTATCGAGATCCAAAAATATGCTCCCCGTTGAATCTGGAGTGATGAAAATAAGTATAGCAGCAATCGGCAAATAAATTTTTG
>JAQVJM010000016.1:5771-23906 GCA_028695135.1 Candidatus Moraniibacteriota bacterium
CTTGAGATGAGGAATATTGCGGCTAAAAACCAAGTTGCCATTTCCTTATCGAGATCCAAAAATATGCTCCCCGTTGAATCTGGAGTGATGAAAATAAGTATAGCAGCAATCGGCAAATAAATTTTTGCAAATTTAGACCATACAATAAAAATTTTTTCTTTAAAAAATGAAAGAAATAAAAACAAAATGAATAAAATTATAGAAAATATTCCAATAAACTGAGCTATGCTATCAAAATTATCTATAAAACTATAAATACATTGCATATCATTTTTTTTGCACAATCCAAAAATTTCAGGTCTAGCAAAAACTATGCTCAAAAAGAACATTAAAATAGCGATAAAAATCCCCCAATAAATTTTCTTTTTGTAATACATATTTTTATTTTTATTTTTCTAAGCACTAAAACTTAGTGCTGGATGACATTAAATTATTACGAATTATTTCGACAATTTTTATAAGCTTTTCGGCATCACTTTCATCGATTTTAAACTTTCCTGTCGGACCGTTACTGCTGAAATTTTTTATCTGAAGTTCCAAGCTTTCAAGCATCGCATCGGCCGGCTTTGTGTTTCCTTTTTCTATCTGTTTCTCAATGCTGTCCAGTTTATTTATGAGACAGTCTCTCACGGCCTTGTGAAGCTCCATTTTTTCCAATATTTTTCTGAGGATTTCTATGTTGATAACATTGTTTTCCTCTTCGCCGGGATCAATCTCAAAATCAATCTCGCCGTCTCCTTCTATATCCAATTCCATTATACCTATTTCGTCCTCTATTTCCAAATAAGCTTTCGTGCCTTCCATAACGGGAATGTCTCGAAAAACCGTAGAGTCAATCTCTCCGCTTCCGTAAACTTCATCAATCTTAAAAGTAAAAGTTCCCAGATCTTCTCCTGTCAATTCAATATTTACAGGAAATTCACCGTCCGATCCCAAATATTTAGTCTCTCCAAATTCGATGTAATATGAGTTGGGAATCTTTTCTTCATAAAATACCAGATCAGAATCGAAGTCGTCATTCTCGACAATTCCCGTGTGACTGCCTTCACCATCATAGAGATCAACTTTTACCGGCGAGTGCATACTATATCTGAGCCTTTTTTCTTCATCTTTTGATATAGGCGCATAATCCAAAATGTATTTGGGCATATCCCTTTTGCCTTCAATAATGTTTTTTATAAAAGTCTGAAGAGATTCTACTTCTAAAATACTAGCATGCTCTCTGTTTATTTTAAATTCGCCATAACTATTATATAATTTTAGGTCAACATAATATCTTTCCACATCATTTGTACTAATCGCGCTTGGAACAACCACTGTCTTATCCCCATCCTCTTTAAAAACCAACTCTCTATCTAAATTACTCAACTTATCCGGACAAAAAGGAATATCGCAATCGTCATATCTTATTCCGGCAATCGTATCCAGCCCCCAGCCGGCGATCTGGACCACTTCCATCCCTTCCGGCACCTGCCAATCGTCCAGACTGCCGTGGACGTTCTCGGATCCGGAAAGCAGATTCTCGCTCAAGACATTTGGCGAATCAGTATCCGAGAAATCCGGATCGCTCCTCTCCCCGTCATCTCCCAGCAGAAATTTTTTAAGCTCGCCGTAATCATCGATATCGTCCCCGTAAATCGAGCGGAAATCATAGATTTCGCTCACATCCTCGTCAAATTCCACGACCGGAGTCTCTACGTATTCGAAATATTTTTCCGACGGGAGCAGATTGTAAGCACTACTCATATTTTCCGCCAGCCCCCGGGCGGTTTCTTTATCGAGAAGAAGCCCTCCCAAAATATTAAGCTGGTCTCCGTGAAGCATTCCCGCGATCGCTTTGGGCGTTCCCAACTGCGGAACGGCGACCATTATAAACTTATCGATCAGATCCTCTTCCCCGGTTTCTTTTAACTTATTTATTAATTCTTTCCCGACCAGCCCGCCATTGCTATGACCTATTATTGTCACTTTACCGGTATCGGAATTCTGGGCTAATCTTCTTATTTCTTTGATGAGATAATATTCTTGATTGCCCTCAAGCTGAATTCCTTCATTAACAATCTTATCCAACGGCATCCTCCAATCATAAGGCATCGCCTTCCACTCCTTTATGGTTCCATCCTCCACCATTTCATCCATCGAAAGCATAAATTTCTTGTAAACATTGTCAAAATAAGCCTCGTCTATGATATCTCGGGTATAAATATTTTCATCAATGCTCGTTCCGTCCGGATTTAGATATAAATCCTTGACATCCTCGTTCCTATTGGTAAGCTCCCACAGCCTGTCCTCGTCAAAAAGATGTTCCTTATAAAGCCGGCTTGATTGGATCCCCGGAAGAAAAGCTACACTGGAATATCCGGATTTTTTCCAGCCATTTTCCTTCGTCCAAGGACTTTCGTCTTTCCCTCCTTTTCCTCCGCTAAAAATATAAGGGCTGTCGCATATCCCGTTATTATCGTTGTCATAGCATCCTTCATCAGATGTATCATGCCTATTCCAATAATTCCCTTCGGAGCCTAGCTCCAAGAAATAAAAAGAATAGAAATCATTGTTATTATCGATGAAATTATTGTGATAAATTTCATTGCTTCTTATTCCGCAGTGAAATCCCTCGACTCCATATTTATTTTTGCTAAAAGTATTGTCTCTAAAAATATTTTCGCCGGGACAATATTCGAAATCAATGCCTTTTTCATTTTCAAAGATCTGATTATTTTCTATAACGTTTTTTGAAGAATCTGAAATTTTAATGGCAGAATCATTGAAGGACAGGCTATTGTTCCTGATCATGGATTCCCGGTTCCGGTTCAATTGTATTCCGGTATTATTATCGGAAATCACATTATTTTCAAATATGTTTTTCCCTGAATTTTCGTAACTGCTCACCGCTCCGTTATTATTATTTTTAAACGTATTGCTGATTAGAGAATTATTTTCGGAATAAGGCAGATAAACTCCATATCTGCAATCGTTTACGGAGATATTTTCAATGGAAGAATTGCGCGTGTTTTTGAGCAAAACGCCATAATAATTATCCTTGATTTCAAGATTTCTTAAAGTTATGTTTTCGCAGTTTGCGCAATAAAAAACGCCCACATTATCATCGGAATCAAAGACCTGATCGGAGATATCTTTTAAATAATAAATTATTTTTCCGTCAACCGTATTTGTGATGTCAATGTCGTTGTCCTCTTCCAAAGCGCTAAAAGCATATCTGCTATTTGAAATGGCGTTATTTCTCATTTTATTCCCTCCCAAAGATCCCAAATCAATTCCGCCAGTCACATTTGAGATGATATTGTTTTCCAAATGATTATCCCGGGATTGATATAAATAGACACCCTTGACCCTTGAATTTTTCGGAATAGGAGAAGTTATCATATTATTGACAATAAAATTTCCGTCTGAAGAGTTGAGATATATGTTTTGGGAAAAATTGCTTATTCTCAGATTCTTTATTGTCACCCCCTTGCGATATCTGAGATAAACTCCGTTTCCATATCCCGGCCCGTCGATAGAATGGCCGTTTCCGTCAAGCGTTATGTTGTCACCTTCTATCTGGATAGCTTCACGGATATTCATCTCTAGGGTGCAGGTTTTTGTCGAATTATCCCACGCGCCTATCGCTTCACAGCTTCCCCCCGTAGCGTCATCTGTTATATACTTCGTGCTTTTCCCCGTTTGTAAAAAAATTATATGATTCTGAGTCGTATCCTGACGGAAGGAAAGCTTCCCATGCCCGTCTGATTCCGCCGGCGAATAATTATGATAATCATCCTCGTATTTATGATATAGATAATCAGGAGAAAGTCCGGAAAGGAAGATGTCCGTGGAAGAATAAAATTCGGACTTATCGATAATAATAATTATCATCCCGGGTATGGATTCGACTCTGGCTTTTATCTCTTCACTGCTCTCCATCGTTATATCCAGATAATCGCTGTCTCTCACCTCAAAAACTTTTCCCGTTCCCTCGACGATCCCCGGCTCATAGATATGATCCTCCTGCGCCTCGACCGAACCGGTTACAGCAAAAATCAGTCCGGCAGCCAGAAACATGATTTTAAATAAATGCTTTCTTTCCATCATTTTTTATCTTTAAAAAAATTATTTAATTATGAAAACACAAAATATCCAAAAAACCCAACGATTTGCGCATCCCGAGAAAGGTTACATAATTCCACGACCGCGGAATTATGTACCCTTTATTTTTTCCTCCTATTCTTTATCTTTCCTTCAAAATCATTTCCCGAAAAAATGTTTTTTCAGTCTTTTTTCATTATCTATATAACCGGCAGTAATCACCCTTACATAAGGCTCGGCTGAATACAATGAAACCAGTTCCAAAATCGTTTTTTCAAAAGAATATGGGGAGACAAAAACGCTGTTTTGAAGCTTGAAAAAATCCAGAGTTCGAAGATGGTCTCTCAAAATATCGCGAAACAACCTATTTCTTTCCGGGATGTCAAAAATGACAATCCTCCATTTTTTATCCCAGCGTTTCGGTTTTTTGAACTTTATGGATTTTCCTATCAATCCCAACAGTTTGGCCTGGCGCAAACCTTCTTTAGTAAGGATTAATTTAAAAGATCCATCGGGAGAAGCGATTTCTTCAACCAGCTTTTCTTCAGAGAGCTTTCTTGCAGAACGGATAATATTTTTACGGTTTATATTTTTCCATTCCTTCTGCAATTTTTTCAGCGTTTTGAAATATTGCCTGGGAGATGATGATAGTCCCAAAGCCACCCCTCCCGCAAGAGACAATAATATCTTTTTTTGAACGTGTCCCAATTTATACATAGTTTAACCGTCTCATAATTCCACGACCGCGGAATTATGAGACTTCTTAAATTAACGAGATTTTTCTATCGATGAAATTTTTAAAAAAATAAAACAGCCCGAAGACGGCCTGCTTTAAAAACCGCTATAAATATCCATTAACATCATTCTGAATGTGCATCTTCATCGCAAAATAATCTCCTATTAGAGTATAGGTGCTTGGAAAAAATTTTACAATATGCCTTAGTTCTTTTTAGGAATTAGCGCGCATATTACATATTTTGGCAATAACTATTTTTTAACATCATCCGGCAGAAAGAATATCTGAAAAAAATTATCTTATTTGGTTCGTCTCATAATTCCGCGGTCGTATAATTATGAGCCGTTTTTTGTTTTGGCTTTTTGGCTCTTTGGCTTTTTTCACCTCTCATTTATATCTTTTTTCCATCATATCTTTTTTCCATCATATCTTTTTTCCATCATATCTTTTTTCCATCATATCTTTTTTCCATCATATCTTTTTTCCATCATATCTTTTTTCCATCATATCTTTTTATCCATCTTTTATAAATTTCTTATTCTTTTGGTGTTTTTTAGATTTTTTTCGATACGCTTCGAAAAAACATCCCGGAAAGCGCGATTCCGCCTTCCGGGTAAAATGTTGGGGGGGGAGATGTCCTACCCGAACTGGGCAAGGCGGATGCCTTCGTCTTGGAACTCTTTTCTCTTCTTCTTTTTCGGCGCAGGCTTGTCCCCGATCCCCATATTCGACTTCGGGTCTTTGAGTGCTCTTCTGAACTCTCTCTGATCTTCCATCTTCTCTCCCACTCTTGCCGGACAATGCCCGAGCATCGTCTTTTCACCCATAATGCCTCCCTTTTTTAATTTTCCCAACTTTCCGCCAACATTAAAAAGTCTCTCAAAAAATCCGCCCACAGTCAATATTCCGCCCGGATCCCGGAGCTTGATATATCAGACGTAAGTACGGACGTAAGTACGTACGTACTTACGTCCCGACAAACTTCAAGAAGATATGGGATTCTGAACGGCCGGCATACACGATTCGGAATAAAAAGATCGTTCTTTGCGATTATTTGTTCTTGCCAGCCAACTGCCCGCAAGCCGCATGGATGTCAGCGCCGTAGCTTTTTCTGATTGTCGCATCGACGCCCGCCCTTTCAAGAATCTTTCTGAATTTCATCACTTTTTCCCTGCTCGAAGGCCGGAAATTTCCGGTCGGATTATAGGGAATGAGATTGACCATATAAAGAGGTTTTTTCATTATCTTGGAAAGCTCTATGGCATCATCTTGCGAATCATTGACCCCGTCGATCAACAGATACTCGAACATCACTTTCCTGTTTTTCCTGGCGATATATTTATCCGCCGCTTTCAAGAGCTTTTCTATGCCGTATCTTCTGTTCACAGGCATCAATTCCGACCTCAGCTCGTCATCGGGAGCATGGAGGGATATCGCCAGATTGACCTGCTCTTTCTCTTCCGCCAGCTTCTCGATTCCGGGAATTATCCCCGCGGTGGAAATCGAAATGTTTCTCGCTCCGAGGCCGATAAAATTTTCATCGTTCAAAATATGCACGGCTTTCATAACCTCTCCATAATTCAGAAAAGGCTCGCCCATCCCCATAAAAATCACATTGGTTATTTTTTCCTCTTTGCCGAAGCTGTTTTTCAGATAACGGGCGAAAAACAAGAACTGATCGATCATTTCATCGCTCTTGAGGTTTCTCCTGAATCCCATCTTTCCGGTCGCGCAAAAAGCGCAGGCGCCGGCGCAACCGACCTGGGAGGAAACACAGAGGGAACTCCGGCCGTCCTTGTTCCTGATAAGAACCGCTTCAATCTTTTCTCCGTCGCTCAGATTTATCAGGGCTTTATATGTCCGCCCGTCTTTGGAGGCAAAAATCTCGCCGTCAATCTCCAAGGAACATTTTTCTTTCAGCTCTTCTTTGAGCTCTTTGGAAATATTGGTCGCATCGTCCCAATCGGAAATGAAGTTTCTAAAGACAGCCCGGCGTATCTGCTTAAATCTGAATCCGGGCTCGTCTTTTAAAATTTTTTTCAATCTTTTTAAGTCCATATTAAATCCTCGTGTTCTAAAAATCGATAATTTTTTCTTCTCCGCTTTCTTTTTCGGTATAAAACATAGCTACATCAGGTTCAGCTCCATCAATAGTAATTTCATAATATGATTGTAGATAGAGCTTGCTTTTTTTGGTTCCGGGAAGCGAATAATACCTTACTCCGTCTTTCTCTTCATAGAATTTAACTTCTATATGTCCGCTGAATATCGCTTCTGCGTTATATTTTTCCAAAACACCCCGCAAAACCTCAGCGTTGTCGATCGAAAGCTTCATACGTCCTTCTTCTCCCGGCATATCGCGATCAAAAGCGGCCTGATGCATAAAAACAAAAACCCGCTTGTCCGTCTTAAGGCTTTCTTCCAGCCAGATAAGGATATTCTCGGGCAGATGGCCTTGCAAATAATGTTTGCCGGGAATTATATCATTCCCTTCAGCATCATAATTGGCATCCAAAAAAATCAAGCGATAGTCTCCTTTATCGACAATGTAATTCAGATCATCGGCCTGCATAACCTCTTTGAATTGATCCTTGGTGACACTGCGCAACTCATGGTTCCCTATCAACGCATATACGGGCAGGCCGATTTTTTTCATCTCCTCCATAGCCAGCTCCAGCCCCATAATTCCGACAAAATCTTCATCATTAGTCCCTTCGATGATATCCCCCAGGTGGATCAAGATTTCCGGTTCGAACTTTTCCATCTGCCGGTTGAACTTATTAAAAACATCTACGTCTTTTTCATTCAAGATTCTGGGAGCATCGTCCGCCTTATTATTCCGATCTATCCGATTCGGATGGATGTGGGTATCCGTAATAAGGCCGATTTTCAAAACTTGGCCGGTAATGATTTTCCTTTCCCATTCGGGCTTCAGGATCGGCAAAGGAAAAAATCCCCTATGCTCATAATCGCGCGTGTCATATTTATGAAAATACCAAAAAGAACCGCCGGATAAAATTCCGAATAAAGCTATCGTACTCAATATTATTTTCCTGCTTTTAGGCATGCATATGCTCTTATATTGATTGCCCGGTTCCTATTTTAACATAAAAATCCTATGAATATAAGTCAAAAAACACCTTTTGGAAAGGCGTTTTTTGGTCGATATCTGTTATAAAATCATTTTATGAAATCAGCTTGTTAAGCCATCCGAAAAGGCTGAATCCCTCTTGCGCATCTTCCAATAATGTCTCCACTTCCTGGCTGGTCCTTTCCAAAACCCTGATCTGCTCGGCCAGCTGGTTTTGGACTCCCTCGTCGGAAATCTCTGTTCGGATCCGATTGAGCTCGCGGATCTGTTCCCTGTTTTGCGCCAATAGTTTCTCAGCGTCCTTTATCTCTCCGTAATTAGGTCCGAAAAAGAACTTTGAAACAGCTCCTCTGTTTTCGATCTTCTTGATATTTTCTTCCAAAGCGTTCTGGCTCTGATTCTGATTCTGGGCGATAACCTTCACTTGCTGTCCGATTCCTCCCTCCCTATCGGCCACTTGGAGCATCTCTTTGACAGCCTTAGCTACATCGCTTTTCCTTTGTTCCGACCTATCGGCTCCGGTTCCCGATTTAACCTCATTTTTTTCCTGGGTCTTGATCTGGGATTCTTCTCCCTGATTCATAACCCTGTTCTGTTCCTGCGTCTGAACGGCATCTTCCGGCTGATTTTCCTGGACTTGCGCCTGGTTCATAACTCTGTTTTGCTCTTGATTCTGGATCGGAGTTTCCGAAACTTGAGTTCCGGCCTGACCCAGCTTAACCCCTTGGCCCGATCCGTTTTTGGCCGCTTGCGCTTGCAATACGGCGCTAAAAATGAATATCAGGCTCTGGTCGCTCCGAAATCGGAAAGAATCATATCTTTCGCTCCCCCTTTGTAAACCGCCGAATTGGAGCTGTTAAAAGATCCGATTCCATCCTTTTCTCCCGCTTCGGGAAGAAACATCGCCCGGAAATCATTGTCCCAATCGCCTTCCGTAGCAAGAGGAAAAATCTCCACTCTCTCTTTCTCTTTCTGGAATATGGAAGCTTTGGTGCTTGAGCCGGCAAGCATGGAAAATAAAAAAGCCGCAATCATAAAAATTGCTGCGAACTTTTTTCCCAACTTATTTTTCATCAAATATGCCTCTTTATATTTGCGTTTTTTCGGCATCCCAACATACCGTCGGAAATACTTGCCAGACGGTCGATTTATTTTTTTATTTTATATTTTTATCGCTTTTCGATTTTTATTGTACCATAAAAAAAGCAGATCCGGTACCCCCGTTTCAATCATTATTTTTTTATCAAATGCTCATAAATCCGTCATTGCGATCCGCTCGCAATGACAAAAAATAGATTAAAATAAATATTCTCCGCACATTGCAAGGGCGTTTCCAAATTTTAGCTTTTGAGCGTTAAGAAGTGACGTTTTTTAAATGTCATCCTGAGCGTAGCGAAGGATCTCATTTATAGATAGAGATTCTTCACTTCGTTCAGAATGACATGTGCGGGCGGATCCTCACATGATTTAATCTTGAATTATTTATCACATTATCCGCGACAACCGAGGCGCGATAAGATCAGGCTGAATGATTTGAAATTTCAGTAAAATGGAGCAAGGCGGAATATGAAATTTTAAAGAATGAAGCCTGATCTTATCGCCGAGATTGTCAGGATGCGGTTTCTTTTTGCCTATTTTCTTTGGCGGCAAAGAAAATAGGCTGGATCCCTGCCTGCTCGCCTAGGCGGATCCCTCGCAATAACAACAAACAGCTTAAAACAAATATTCTCCTCGCATCGATCGATAATCCGCACCGATCCAAAAACGTTACATAATTCCACGACCGTTAAATTATGTAACCTTTTTGAAGTGCCTGGAATCTCTTCTATCTTAAAAAAATTAAAAAAAGAGTTAAAAAGGTTGTCATTCGGACGCACGTGCTATATTTGACAACTTTTTAAATCGGAAGAAATCCTCAGATCGGCGGATATTTTAAACACTCAAAATATTGTCAGTTTTGTCGCACGTGGACAATTTGGACACTGATGGAACATGCTCGTGAAATTATTCATAATGTTTGAATAAGCAGAAAAAAATAAGTGTCAGTTTTGTCGCACGTGGACAATTTGGACACTGATGGAATTATTGTTATTGGTTTTTTAAAAAACCTATTTAAATTTTTAGACTTTATCAAAAACAAAAAACATAGTATGATATATTATGTTAACAATTAACTGCTCGGCGGAAGATCTTAAAAAAAATTCCGGCCTAGCGCAAAAAGTATGGAGAAAAATCAAATTTACAAATGCGAAATATGCAAAAACATAGTCGAGCTTATTTATGCCGGAGGAGGAGATCTGGTCTGTTGCGGAAAGCCGATGGATCTGCTTGAGGCCAAGACCTCGGACGAAGGGATGGAAAAGCACGTTCCCGTAATAGAGAAAACTGAAAAGGGAATACTTGTAAGGATCGGAGATGTTCCCCATCCGATGACTCCGGAACACCATATCGAATGGATACAAGCCATCACCAAAGACGGCAAAGCCTACCGCAAATATCTCGATCCCGCCGGCGCCCCGGAAGCGGAATTCTGCCTGAGCGAAGAAGATATCGAATCGGTAAGGGAATACTGCAACATCCACGGACTTTGGAAGAAATAATCCGCCATTTGAAAAAAGGATTAAAAAGTTGTCATCCTGACGCACGTGCTATATTTGACAACTTTTTAAATCGGAAGAAATTCTCAGATCGGCGGATATTTTAAACACTCAAAATATTGTCAGTTTTGTCGCACGTGGACAATTTGGACACTTTTTAGCCGGCTTTTAAAAAAATTGATAGCCTGGCTTGGAATATCGGTAAATCATCAGCTACTGTCACTTTTTTTTCTCGAAAACGCAAAAAAACAGGGACAAGCCCTGCCTTTATGCAAAGTAGATTTTACTCTACTATATATCTATTATATCACATTTGGAACAAAAAGTCAAACTGGCTTGTTCCTTTTTGAGTTTCATTTTTCACAAAAAAAATCCGCTTTTATCTTTTAAACTTCAAGGAATGATATTTATCCTTATGATCTTATCGTCCCCGGACTTAGGGTCGCCCCGTCCGTCCGTGTTGTTGGTAAGTATATACAAACTTCCGTCCGCTCCCGCTGAAACAGCGCGAAGCCTTCCAAATTCTTTGCTGAAATGTTCTTCTAGCCGATTTTCATCAATCTTGTATTCATAAAGAGTCTCGCCCCGGAGGCCGGCAAAAAATATGCTTCCGCCGAAATAAGCCGAACCGCTCGGCGCCCAAGTGGTGCTGGATCCGGAATGGATGACAGGATTTTCCATCCCCTCCCGGGTCTCGTCTCCTTGGATGACCGGCCAGCCGTAGTTGGCGCCTTTCTCGATCAGATTGAGCTCGTCATAACCAGAGAGGACTCCCGACCGGCCATGCTCGGTCGCCCAAAGACGCCCTTCGCCATCCCAAGAAATTCCCTGGACGTTCCTATGGCCGTAAGAATAAACGGCATTTCCGAAAGGGTTGTCTCCGGGGATGCTTCCGTCTTTCATTATCCTGAGAATTTTCCCGGCCAGCGATTTCGTGTCTTGAGCCAGATTCTCCCGCCCCGCGTCTCCGGTAGAGATATACAAAAATCCGTCCGGCCCGAAAGCGATCCTGCCCCCGTCATGATATATGGCGCCGGGAATGTCCGCTATTATTTCCGTCCTTTCCGACAAAAAATTATTTCCCGGATCAAAAACATACCTCTCCACCCTGTTGGAAAACCCTCCGCCTTGCGCGGTTGTCATATAGAGATACAGGTATTTATTATTCTCGAAATCCGGATCAAGCGCCATACCCAAAAGTCCCCCTTCTCCCCTGTGAGCCACTCCGGAAATCAGAATCTTTTCTCTTGAATCAGGCCTTATCCTCACCAGATTTCCCGGCCTTTCGGTGATTAACAAACTTTTGTCAGGCAGAAAAACCATCTCCCAGGGAATGTCCAGGTCTTGGGCGATAATTTCCGCCGGCGCCCTTTCGCCATCCCGCTCTGCCGGAAATACGCTTTCCTCCGCAGTCTCTTCTTGAGAAATATCTTCAGGCGGAAAAACATCCCTATCTGCAGGATCGCTCTTTTCCTTTGAAAGATAAGAATAAAGTCCGATTGCCAGAATCGATACGACGGCCGCGGAGATATAAAGCTTGTTCATAATTTAAAAAAAATTAATTATTATTTAAAATTCTAACAGATTTCGCATCTTCGCACAAAATAAAGCGAAGAACCGGATTAAGTTTTCTTTTCCAAAAATGTCGGATTGATGTAATATAAAAACAGACTAGCCATAAAAGCCGATGAAAAAAACAGCATATTTGGCATCATTTATCTTTTTATCCGCAATGCTTGCGGCGGTTTTATCCATCATTTTATCAGCGGACAAAAATAGCGCAAAAGAGGAAGAAAAACATTCTGATCTTTTGATAGTCGAGACGGAGGAAAGTCTGTTTGAAAACGAGCCGGAAGCTGAAGGCGCAGAAAAATCAGAACTGCTTCTCCCCGATCTTCAAATAGAAAAATTAAAAGACGTTTACATAGAAATCGGATCCGATGGCAAAAAATTCCTGCGTTTTCCCGGAACATTCGCCAACAGAGGAGACGGGCCTTTGGAACTAGAAGGAACCCGCGCGATCGATATCCAAAAAGTAAGAGCGATGCAGAACATATACAAAAAAGACAAGACGATGGAAAAAAGATTCGTAGGAGATTTCGTCTTCCATCCCGATCACAATCATTGGCACTTTGAGAACTTCGTGGAATTCGGAATCTATGCTTTAAAAAACGATTCGGAACCGGATCAAAAGCTGGCCGGAACCGGAAAGCTGACTTTTTGCATCCATGACTACGCGCCCCTACCCGAAAACTTGCCCGGAAAGCCGGACAAAGCGGTTTATCCGTGGTGCGACAATTATGCGGACATCCAGGGAATCTCCGTCGGATGGGCGGATACTTATGTGGCTGAGATTCCCGGACAAGAAATAGACATTACCGGAATTCCGGATGGGAAGTACGCTTTCCGCGCCTCCATCGATCCGGAAAACCTGATAATGGAAAAAGTGGAAGACAATAATTTTTCCTTTTCCCTGATAGAAATTTCAGGAAATAACGCGCGCATCATATCCGATCCTCCGCTTTAAGATCATCCGCAAATACCCAGAAGGCAGGGATCGATCCAGTCCGCTGTTTTTTCCTCCGAGTCCACATATCCTTTGATATTGATGTTTTCCCCCTTATGTATGCCCAGATGCAGATGCTTGCGCGCTCCGTCCGTTTCCGCGCTTTTGTTATCACCCAGGTTTCCGACAATTTCTCCCGCTTTTATCTCATCCCCTTTTTCAAATCCTATGCTTCCCGGATCCATATGCCCGTAAATGATCGTAGCCGCTTTTCCGTCAATTTCACATTTCTGGACCGCTACTCCTCCATAGCCTGAAGCGATTTTTTTTAGCGCCAGAATTCCTGAACACACGGCCTTGATCGGAACCTCGGCTTCGATCTCTTTTTCAAAAACTTCAAAATCCGCTCCCGTATGAAAACCGCGGAACTTATCATCTTTTACCGGAGAGGTCTCCGGCGACACGAACATTCCAAAAGTCTTTTTCGTTATCCTTTTTTGGGCGTTATCCATGGGAGCTGAGAGGTTGCCGTTTTCCCGGGGCGCGGAATTCTTTTCATTCTCAGCCTCCGAAGTTTCCGATTCTGCATCTTTATCCTGATTACCCGGACTTTTTTCGGAAAAATAAGCCGGATTCTCCCCATCTGAGGAATAATCCGCGCTGCTTGAATTCAAATGGTAAAACGCTCCGAAAACCGGAAGCGAAACGAAAATTGAAAAAAGCATTAATTTTAGATTGGACATTTTTAAATGAATAAAGAAAACGCGCAATTTATTCTAGCAGAAAATAAGAGTAACGTAAATATATTGCAGACAAAAAATTATGATAAGGTTTTTGTAAAAAATAACATGCAACTGGCGCATAAAACTGTCAACTTATACCTGCAAAGACTTTTATATCACCTTAAAATCGACCAATGCGGTCGAGACATGCTTGGAAAAAACATCCAGAAATTCCAATTCCTGCGAATCCATGCTCTCCCTATCGTCAAATCCCAGATACAGAAATCCCCGGCATGAGCCATTTTTTAAAAGAGGCAGAGCCACGAAATAGCTCATTTTCAGATTATCATCGAAGCAGTCGGCTCTGTTAAAACTGCAGGGACCGTTCAGCCTTTTGCACTCATCGATCAGTTTGCCTATGAAGCCGGCACTCCCGACCGACAGCATCTGGAGCTTCCCGCGATTCTCCTTGCTTATGCCGAGGCTTGACAGAAGATTGAAGTGGTTTTTTCCGACGATGACATAAACCATCCCGATCTTTGCCCGGGAAATATTGATGGCCGAGTTGAGGATATAATCAAGCACCTCTTGCTTGTTTTTCTTATCCTTGAAACTTTCTTCCAGTTCCAAAAGGATGGATATCTTGCGATTTATTATTCCCATATACTCGTATGATTCCTTCATTCTCATTTCCATCCTTTTTTGCAGTTCGGCTTGCGCTTCGGCCAGCTTCTTTTCCGCAATCTTCCTATCCGTTATATCCTTCCCATAAATATTTACATACCCTTCCGTAAAGCTGGGGGCGAACTCCAGATTAAATATGTTTCCGCACCTGCAAGCAAGTTCCATCTTGAATTTTCCGCCATTCCTTATGACATCCGCGACTTTGGACGATAAAGGCTCAGGGATAAGTTTTTTTTCTTTCCAGCCGAAATGGGAAAGCATCGTCCTGGCCGGCTTGTTGGCATATTGGACCCTCCCATCCCTAAAAATACGCATGATCGGATTGGGATTTTCTTCGGGGAACTGCGCCAAACTGCGAATTTTTTTCTCAGCCTTTCTGCGCTCCGAAATATCCCTGATTATCGACACCATGGCTTCCGCTCCTTCATAAATGATCTTCATGCCCCGGACTTCCACGGGAACAATCTTTCCATCGGATCGCAAAATTTCTATCTCCGCCCGCGGAGCCTCTTTCCATCGCCCGCTAAAAATATTCTTGATCCTTTCCCTGACCATACTCTTATATTCAGACGAAATAAAATCGATCAGTTTCCGGCCTGCCAAGCCTTCACCATCTTTCATGCCAAAAAGCTTGTTTGCCATATCGTTGGCGAAAATTATATCGCCCTTTCTTTGCACCAATATGGAATCGGGAGAAAACTCCACCAGAGACTTATAGCGCTCTTCGCTCGCTTTGAGGCTCGAAAATAAGAATTTATAAGGCTTGTCCATCCCTATTTCAAAGAATGCCTTATAAAGAAGAAGGAAGGAAATAAACCTGAAAATATGACCGATGACATTGGAAAAATCGTAAACGCCGATATAATGGGTAAAAGACATTTCCGAAAAAATTTTCATTATGAGAGCGAGAGAGAGAAGATTTCCCATTTCCCTGTCAAATCTGTCCTTCTTTTTGAAAAGAATGGCCAGAGAAACAGAGAATAAGAAAGAAATTATGTATTCGCTGTATATCTTGAACGAAGTTATGCCGGCTCCCTCGACATAAGCTTCGGGAAAGATATCCAGATAAAAAATAGACAGGAAAATCGCCAATGCGATAATGGCGTAAATATAAAATATTTCGTATGACTTTTTGATTATAAAAGAAGTTTTTTCCTTGTGCTCCCCGGCCAGGATCAAGAAAGCGCCCAAGAAAGAAAAAGCCTCCAGATATCTGGCTGCTATCCAAAGCTGGATCGGAAGATTGGCATTATCGGTAGGAAAAATATTCAATCCCTTGTAGCTCAAAGTGTGGACCAGATCCAGGCTCCCGATGAAAAAATAGCTCACTCCGATAAAAAAAAGAAAGGCGTTGTCGGCATATTTGCGGGAAGACCAGGAAATTATGAAGATTCCGAACGAAATTATGATCGTAAAGAGTTCCACAAGAGTATGGAAGAGCAAAAAGCTGTAAAGGCTGGCGACAAACATCGTCAAAGAGCCGATGATGATGACCAAGGGGAAAAGACTTTCTCTGTATAGGCTCCTTCTCTTTGGCATATTTTAGAATTATCGAACTAAGACCCGAATTACTGTTTAGCATACTCTAGGCCATTTGGCGCCGGTTGTCAACGATTCTGCAGATAAAAAAAAGAGCCTATTGAGGCTCTTGAGATTTTGGCGGCCGGAACATGGTCATCGGATCGCGCCGAAAGATTTGTCGCTTTTTTTGAATTCGTCGAACGGAAAACTTTTTGGCAGGCTAAGGTGGTTTACCCCCAGGCAGACCATCTTCCATCCGTTTTTTCTGAATTCCACCCAGAAGTCGCTCACTACGCTGCTGTAGTTGTTGTAAAACCCGGAATAATCCGGATTTTGAATCAGCTCCCTGAAATGCTCGAGGCATCTGGAGACAGCCTCTTGCCCGCTTCCATGGTTTCCGGCGACAATGATGTCTCTTCTCAACAGACTCACCGCATTGCTTATCCTGAAAAGAGAATCGGGATCGGAGGGTAAAATCCTGAAATCCTTGAGAGACTTGAATTTTATGATCGTGTCATAATCCCCGAATATTCCTCTGGCTTTTCCCGACATATTGAAATAAACGGAGATCGATCCGGGAATCCTTTCAAATTTCACGAAAGAAATGTTGTTCTTTATCTTTTCCTTCTCCTCTGCGATCTGCAAGGCCAGCCCCAGATCCCTCTCGTCTATGCCGTATTTTTCCTTGAACATTTTCCGGCATTCATTGATCCTGCTTCGGAAAAATCCGCCAAAAATCCCCAGCCTCTCAAAAAAGATATACCATCGGCATCTTCTTAAATTTTCCATATATCTACCTCCTCTTTTTTTGAAATTTTCAAAAAACTCGCTTACCGATATGATATACCAAAAATACAAATAATCAATCTTTCGCCCCTCGAAAAATCAAGCTCGCCACGGCGGAAGGAAGGAAAAGATATATTAAAATGACATTTTAAATCAAAGCGCGTTTCGGCAAAGAGCCGAAAGAGACAGACCCGAAGGAATAATCGGAATAATCTTTCCCTATTTCTTAAGCGGATACACGGTAATATTATTTTTTCGTCCCTTTCGAAGTGCTGTCAATGAGGAAATACATAGTCCATTCAAGGAGATAGCCGACCATCAAATAAATTATTATGGCAAAAATCGTGCTCAGCTCCAGGATGATCCCTCCCTCCAGACGAGGAGTCGTAAATATCCCCCTGAACGGACTCAGGAGCGAATCGGTCGTTCCGTAAATCCAGTCCGCAAAAGGCGCGGAGGGATTGGCTCCGAAAAGCTTCATTATGAATCTCAATCCCAAAAGTCCTACCGTGACATTGATCACAAGATCAATAATGGCGTTGACCATCTTGAATTTGCTCATATTATTAAAATTAATGATTAGCTAAGCCCTTAATATTCTCCGAAAAGAAAATCCGGTATTTTTTTATGCTTATAATATACACTATTTCGACAAAAACACAAAAACAGGGACAAGCCCTGCCTTTATGTGATAGTAGAAATAAATCTACTACATATATATTATAGCATACTATCGGATAAAAGTCAAACAAAAAAATTAAACGTTCCATATGGAACGTTCGCCGAATCATCCGATCTTGTCATTGCGAGCCTGCGAAGCAATCTCAAATACATAAACATCCGCGACAACCGAGACATCACAAGATCAACCTGATCAAATACATTCCGCACATTGCAAGTGCGTTTCCAAATTTTAGCTTTTGAGCGTAAAGAAGTTTCACAGCGGAGCGCGTGGAACTTCAGTGAAAAAGCGTTAAGAAATTTGGCCAGCACTAAGCACGTGCGGTCGCACGCCGCTCGCCTAGGCGAGCTTTGGCCGACCGCGTGCCGCCTAAAGCTTTAGCGGTGGAGCACGGAGCGCAGTTTCTTTCATCCACTTTCTTTGCTCGCCTCGCTGGAGCTTGTCGAAGCGGGCCACCAAAGAAAATAGGCGAGAATCTTTTAGAGATTGCTTCGCAAGCTCGCAAAGACATTTAATCAATGGCAAAATAAAAAAGAGCTGGTCGGGCTCTTTGATTTTTTTTGCGACCTTTTTAAATTTTGCGACGGCTTCATTCAAGCGCTGATCGCAACGACAGCTCCTTTGGCAATCAGCACCTTTCCGCACTGATCGCAGACAAAACCTAGCTTTCCGGCACACTCTTCGCAGAAATAACAGCCATGGGTCATTATTCCGTTTCGAAAAT
>JAQVJM010000017.1 GCA_028695135.1 Candidatus Moraniibacteriota bacterium
GGTCTGATGAATAGAGATTGGGTTTGAATATATTTTTTAGTTTCAATAATTATTACAAAAAACCCCGCATCAGAGCGGGGTTTTTATAGAAAGAATTTAAGTTGAGATCTCCTTGCTGTCGCTTTTTTCATTTCCGTTCTTGTCCTTGATCTTAGCCTCTATCTTTATTTTGGAACCCATTTCTCCGGGCGGAATATCGTAATCGGTACTGATCGAACCGTTTCCAGTCGAAGCGATTTCTTCTCCGTCCACGTAAATCGTCAGCTTATCGACTCCGTATTCAGCCTTGGCGGAAGCGCTTATTTTTATCGAAGCGCCTTTCTTTTCCGCCGAAAGATTCACGCTCGGCATATACTTCTCAAAATCGTCTTCCTTACACTCATCCTTGGGAGCTTCTCCAAAAACATAATCCTTGTCATTTCCCTTATACCATTTTTCTATGGCGTCTTCCCATCTCTTGAATTGCGGATCTTTTCCCGGATCCTTAGGGCGCTCTCCGCGAGGATTATCCTTATCGACATAATAAAGGATGCTGTGGGTGTTTACGAATGTCATTTTTTCCCTTTCGTCTTTGGGACAATATTTGTTAGCCAAGCACCATTCATTTTTTTTGCCCGGTATTTCGCAAACTTCTTCTTTCTTGTTTAAATCCAGCTTGCCGGTCAATATATCTTTATCGATATCCTTAATAGCTTCATCTTTGTCGTATTTGGGAAAATCTTCGATATTGTAATTTTTCAAAGCTTCCTCCATAAATTTCCTCCATATCGGAGCAGCCACATAGCTCCCGTCCGCCCCTTTGGCCATCGGCCGATTATCGTTGTTTCCCGCCCAGACTCCCACAGCCAAAGAAGGCGTGTAGCCCATCGTCCATCCGTCACGCCACTCATTGGTCGTTCCGGTCTTGGCCGCTACCGGACGGCCGTCAAAGCGAAGCGGATTATTATCTCCAAAAACCGGGGCGCGCAGATCGTTATTGGAAATTATATAATCAAGCATAGCTACATATTTCTCCTCCACGACCCGATCTCCTTTGATGTCTTTGAATTCTTCCAAAATTTTACCGTCCTTATCTTCAATTTTTAAGATAGCGGTCTTATTATTTTTCACTCCGCCATTAGCCAAAGCGGCAAAAGCGCTGGTATGATCCAATAATTTCACCTCTCCCCCTCCAAGAACCAAGGATAATCCATATCTATCCGGATCATTAAGTCCGGTAATTCCCAGACCTCTTGCCATTTCAGTCGATTCTTTCACCCCCGCCAAATAGAGGGTTTTTACCGCAGGAACATTGAGGGACATCGCCAATGCTTCTTTCATCTTAAGCGGCCCTCGGAATTTCCCATCGTAATTCTGGGGAATATAGTTATCATCGCTTCCCTTATTAAAATCCGTCTCGACGTCAAAAATAATCGTTTCCGGCAAATATCCTTTGGTAAAAGCGGTGAGATAGACATAAGGCTTAAAAGACGATCCCGGTTGGCGGTCACGGATAGCCACATTGACTTGTCCGTCAATCGAAGTGTCAAAATAATCTTTGGAACCTACCATGGCCAGAATCTGTCCGGTTTTGGGATCAATTGCGACTAAGGAAGCATTCTCAGCGTTCCATTTTATAAGATTTTCTTCCGCCCCTTCCCTGACTATCCTTTCGGCCAATTCCTGCTTATCCCAATCAAGCGTGGTATAAACTTTAAGTCCGCCTTCTTCCATTTCCTCTTTGCCGTATTTTTCGTCCAAATATTCCTTGATATACATCACAAAATGAGGAGCTTTTATGTTCTCCCTATTTATGACGATCTTTGACATCACATCGACCGTCTTGGCTTCATCCGCCTGTTCTCGGGTTATATATCCCAAACTGCCCATTCTGTCCAATATGGCTTCCTGGTTATATTTGAGCCTGTCTATATGCGATCCGTAAGGAGAAAAATATGTCGTCGCCCGAGGAAGGACGGCCAAGAGAGCCGCCTCTTCTAAGGCCAGATCCTTGGCGTTTTTTCCGAAAAAAGTTTGGGCTGCCGCCTCAATTCCATAAGCGTTTGATCCATAAGGTATTTCATTTAGATACATTCTCAATATTTCGTCTTTGGAAAATTTCTGCTCTATCTCCAAAGACAGAATAAGTTCTTTCACTTTCCTGGTTATCGTTTTTTCCGAAGTCAGAAGAGAGTTTTTTACGAATTGCTGGGTGATGGTCGAGCCTCCCTGAGAAGCGCCCCTGTTCAAAAAATCCTTCAAGGCCGCCCTAGCTATGGATGAAAATTTTATCCCGTGATGATAATAAAAATCCTGGTCTTCCGAAACGATGGTGGCATATTTTATATTGTCTCCCATCTGATCGAAAGCGATTAGCGTTCTTTTCTCCTCGCCATGGATCTCGTAAAGCAAGTGCTGGCCCGTCCTGTCGAATATTTTTGTCGATTCCGCCACTACTCTTTTATTAACCTTGTCCGGACTGGGAAGATCCTTGGCGAAATAGGCGAAAACCCCTATCGTAAAGATAAGGATCGCTCCGGCACCAAATCCTGCTATTTTCAAGATTATTTTTCCCCAATTCTTTTTTCCGTCTCCGGTCTTGAAATTTTTTACAGTAAAAATTTGTCTCATATAAATCTAATGAATTTTTATCATTTTATACCATTTTTCGAAAAATAAAAATATGTGGAATACATCTTACCAGATTCTTTCGAAACAATCAACTCGAGTATTTATCGATAATATTTTTTAAATTTTGACCGAATAACCTTAACTATTAACCCTTTTTTCCACAAGCTCGTCTATTATCTTTCCCGCCACGTTTATTCCGGTGGCCGCCTCGAATCCCTTGAATTGGGCGGAAGTATTCACTTCGATTGCCAGATAATCGTCTCCTTTTTTCATGAAATCGATACCAGCATAGAAAAGATTTCCTTTTTCCATTATTTTTTTGGCGTACTTTTCCAATTTTTCATCAACCTCAAATTTGCTCGCCACCCCTCCCAAAGAAACGTTGGATTTAAATCCTTCTACTGCCGATCTCTTTATAGCTCCGACAACCTCTCCGTCGATGCACAGGACACGGTAATCCGTTCCTTTTGATTCCTCTATAAATTCCTGGAGCAAGAATCTGATCCTGTTCATCGGCAATATATTCTCCTGGGCTTTCTTGAAAGTTTCTTTTATAAAACGCTTAGCTTCTTCTTCATTATTGACTATCTCTACAAACTTTCCTACGGTGCTCACGTTTTTTTTCATTACGCAGGGAAATCCTCCCACAGCTTCAGCTATTCTATCCAAGTGGTAGGAATTGACCAAGACGGTTCTAGGTGTCGGAATGCCTATTTCGGAAAAAAAACTGTTAGTAAAAAACTTATCTGCAAAATTGACCGCCCCGGAATCCGGCCAGATCTTTATTCCCTTATGGTTGAGTATTTTTGCTATATAGTGCCCCGTAGTAAGATTTGAAAGCGCCCAAATGATGCTATTTTTTTCGACATCTATTCTTTCTCCGTTTTCATCTAATATCTTGTCGTTTAAAACTATGGCTTTATAGATATTTATCGGCTTGAGTTCCATATCTCTCTTATCGCACTCTTCTTTGAACCTTTGCAATCTATGATCTTTCATGTTGTCTGCAAAGACAAAAAGTTTTATTTTTTCTTTATCCATTTTATTTATTTTATATTTTATAAAAAATCAGCTTTAAAATACTTCTTGACATAATCTACGGTTTTTTTATGATCGTCTCCGCATATCGCAATCACCAGGTCTCCGCTCTTTGCGACTTCTGAAGCTCTTTTGACAGCCTTTTCTTCCTCCAAAATTCTTTCCACATCATTTTTATTCTTCTTGGAAATTATGCCGTCATACAAAATTTTAGAGACTTCTCCGGCTTTCCTGTTGAAATTTCCTTTTCTTCCCTTATACTCCTTTTTGTTCACTCCGTCTATCTTATCATAGACTATAAAACTGTCGTACCTGTCGGCGATATATTTCCCTGTTTCAAAAATTATTTCATCCTTCCTGTCCGGCGCCAGTCTGACTATTCCTATAAGATTGTTTCTCGCCATTTTTCTTCCCAGCTTGGCGACTTCCGCCAAAGAAAACTTTTCATGGGCGTAATCAATCATTATTTTCACGCCTTTTTTATTCTCAAGCATAGTGAGCCTTCCGCCGAACTTGTCCATTTCATACTCCTTCAGGAATTTTTTATTTTTTTGCGTCACCCTTCCCCCATTGTAAGCATACAACCCTCCGATGATAAACATCAGATTGTAAACCGAGGGGCGGAATTCTCCTCCGAATGTCCACTCGATATCATTAACGTCAATAATTTTTTCAGATCCTTTTTGGGATTCAATGACTATCCGATTATCTTTTACGGTAATCGCTTTTCCTCCTTCCCTAATGTGTTTTTTTACATCAAAATGCCTGAAATTAAAACCGGCGGGCAGAAAATAAACCGGCTTCCTGAATTTCGGAACGCCGTCTATCTGGGAGCACACGTATTTGTCATCCGCGTTGAATACGACTGTTCCGCCTACATCTATTCTGGAAAATATGAACCTCTTGGCTTTGGCCAGATCGCTCCTTTTTTTGAGCCGGCTGCTGGATCTGAGATGGTCTTCCAAAATATTGGTAAATATCCCCACCTGATGAAGCCCGTAGCCCAGTCCGGCGCTTCCGCTGCTTCCGATAGCCGTTTCAAAGACTGCCGTAAAATCAGGAAACATCTTCCTGGCGTCCCATAGATATTTCCCGGGACAGACGGTCGGCACAAGCATAAAGAGCTTTTTGCTATCTTCCAGCGTGCTTCTCCGCCTCTCGTTAATATAATGCCCATCGGTATCGACTCGTAAAACATTTTCCCCGCTATTTTTTATTATATAACTAAGCGCTCTTGTTATCGTGGTTTTTCCTTTTGTTCCGGTTACGGATATTATTTTCATAGATTTTAAATTTATTCTAAAAAAGTAAAAAAGACAAAAAATAAAAGGTTCCCGTCTAAAATATTCTTAGAAGAATATTCCCTAATTATTCACGTCGATCAAAAATCTTCCCAGATTCTTTCTGCCGATAATTATCGGGTATTTGAGATGAGAACGGCTTATTATAGTTGCTTTGGCTGTTATCAGCTTCTTGTCCATAACGATACTTATTCTTACTACCGGACGATATGTCGTTCCATGGGAAGAATGAATTATGGCTGTATCCAGAAGGTAAGGCACTTCCTTGAAAAGACTCTCTCTTTCTTTCAGTGTCATATTTTTCAAATTATCCCAATCCGTATCAAGACTTTCATATGCTTCAATTGTTTTTTCAAAGCCAAGATTTTTAGCCAGATCAATATCAATAGAAGTAAACTCCGCTCCGGTATCTATTTTAGCCTCTACTTCGACCTCCTTCGCGTTTCTCCCGGTGAGTTTTACTTTTTCCACAACCCCGATCACCCGGCGTCCGGAAATTTCTTCGACTTCTTCTTCAACTTCTCCTCCGAAAAGATCCATCCCCACATTTACTCCTCTCTTCAGTTTTTTTATCTTGAGCCCGGTAACCCTTTCCAGCCTTTCCTTAAGCCCCGACAGATTGGCCACCTGGATGGAAAGCCCCGGCCTGGCGTTAAGCTCGAGAAAAACCGGACCGCGCTCCTTGTCAATCGCCACATCCGCTCCCAAAAATCCCAACCCGGAAATTTCCTGGGCCTTTACCGCAAGCTCCAATATTTCCCTCCAATAAGGTATGGCAAGTCCGGATATTCCCAGGCGAGAATTGGGCACATATTCTATAATCCTGGATTTTTTTCCCTGGACCGCCGTAGTGGTGACTCCAGTAGCCAGGTCTATCCCGACTCCCACTGCACCTTGTTGCAGATTGGCTTTTCCTCCCGACTCTTTGGTGGGAAGCCTGAGCATCGCCATGACTGGAACTTTGTTATAAACGATGACGCGGATATCGGGAATTCCTTTGAAAGTATACGGCTTGAAAAGTTTTAAAAGTTTCAGTCTTTCCTCAAAAAAAGCCGTATCAGGAACGCTAGAAAGAGAAAAATTGCCGTCCAAAATATTTTGGATATGGTTTTTGAAATCTTCTATGGTCACAGCACTCCCGTCAGCCTTGACCCAAGCATCCGGCCTGCCCTTTTTCCTCCCATAAACCACTATTATCCCTTCTCCTCCGAAACCCCTGTTAGGTTTCAGAGCAAAGCTATTGGGCAGTTTCGCCCAATCAAAATTATCGAGATCTTCATGGGAAGATATTTTAGCGATAAGCCTTGGAATAGGAATGCCTCCTTTTTTCAGCACTTTTTTGCTCAATATCTTGTCATCAGCGATCCTAATCGCTTTTTTTGAATTATTGGGACGGATATAGCGAAGATTTCTCGAGTTCATCCCGACAAGCTTTTTCCTATTTTTAAAAAAATTAAGCATAAAAAACAATTTTAAATTTTAAATTTAAAATTTTAAATCAATTTTTGATTATAATTGAATTAAAATTTACAGATCAAAATTTATAATTATTTATAATTTATTATTGCATTTTCTTCAATATCTCCCTAAATCTCCAATATTCGGAAAGCCTTAATCCTGTCCATTTGCCTAGGAATATATTGAAAGGTATTGTCAGAAGCACTGCCCAGGGATATTTGAGTATGAAAATAGATAAGATTTCCCAGCTCACTATGAAATACCCCACCAAGGAAATGACCAAGGTTTCGATAGCCAAGATGAAAGCCGTCTTGGTGCCTTTTTCCAACTGGGCGGCGATGAATTTCTCCACGATTATTATCATGATCAAAAGAGGAAAAATCGGAATGGCCGCCAGTCCCGTTCTCTGCATCGAACCGCCTAGGACCAATATCGCCAAAATGGAAAACGCCACGACAATGAGAATTATCGCCACTCTGGGCAGATAAAGCAAGCGCAGTTTTTTTAAGACATACCGGGTCGCCATTCCCACCAAAATGACGCTTATAAAAATGGCTACTCCGTATTTTATACCCTTGAATCCCACCTCCCCTTCCATAGCCAAAAAAGCGAAAGTTATGATAGAAGGAGTATATATGCCGAAAGCTTTTATTCCGAATATCTGGCGGAAAAAAGCGATCAGAGTCGCCACTATGGGAAGCATGAGGATAAGAAGGACGCTTTCCTGGGGCACTCCCTGGAAAACGAAATAGTCGATTAGATAATGGGTATGCATATTTTTATATCTTATTAAAAAATAAATCTGTAAACAATTATACCACCACTTGCAGAAATATTATAATAAAATGTTTCTATGCCTAAGTCAACGCTGATGAAGGGAATTTATGAAGAAAATCGTTCTAAAAATAAAATGATTCCATGTGGATCTCACTTATAAAGCCCGAGCATTTTCCTGCTCTGGAGATGGCAAAGCGCCACGGCGATGGCATCGGCCGTATCGTCAGGCTTGGGTATATTTTTGAGCTTGAGTATGCTTTTGACCATCTGCTGGATCTGGTTCTTGTCAGCCCTGCCATAACCTGTGATGGCCTGCTTTATCTGGAGCGGGGTGTACTCATATATGGAAACTTTTGAACTTTCCAGAGTTAGAAGTATCGCCCCTCTCGACTGGCTCACTTTGACCGCGGTCTTTACGTTTTTGAAAAAGAAAATGTCTTCCACCGCGCTTTCTTGCGGATGATATTTATTGATTATCTTTTTCAGATCGTCGGAAACCTCCTTGAGCCTCTTTGCAGCCCTGTTTTTGGGAGAAGTGCTTATGTGGCCGTATCCCAAAGAAAAAATTTCTCCGTCTTTTTCTTCCAGAACCGCCCATCCGGTCGTCGCCGTGCCTGGATCGATGCCCAAGACGCGTATCGTAGAACGTGAAGCGTTAAGCGTTCCTCTTTTCATCATTTATTTCATATTACTTATTATTCCCCACAGCATTCCGCCGATCCTGTCCGCCATCTTTGATCCCTTGTTATAATTATCATCATAAATATATTTTTCTTTCAAAGAGAAATCCAACAAATATTCCGATTCTTTCAAGGAGCCATAAGATATTTTCAAGAAATTTTTATAACTAGCTTCACCGATCCTTGCGTAGTCTTCTATGTAATTCAAGATAACCGATAAGGATGCTCTTCTTAACTGGGAGGTTGCACCATAAAGTTCACTTTTTGGGAAATCTTGAGTTATTTTGTAAACAAAATGGACATATTCATCAATTAAATTCTTCAATTCTTCATGATAGGTTTTTTTTCTTTTCATTTTTTTAATTGTATCTTAAATTTCATTTATTACATCAATTACTCAACGATCCACGCTCTACGCTCCACGATATGCGATCCGCGATATGCGCTCCATGCTCCACAACTACGCGATATTATCAAATACCTCCTGCACATCATCATTTTCATCCAATTGTTCCAAAAGTCTTTCATAATCGATCTTTTCGTCCTGATCTAGTTCCGTTTTCTGCAAAGCGTCGTAGACAAGGTCGGCGCTTTCCGCCCTTGCTCCCATATTTTCCAGATTTTCTTTCACTTTCTGAAGTTCGTTGGGCTTGGTATAAACGGTCAATGTATCATCCCAAAAAATCGTGTCTTCCGCTCCGGCTTCGATGGCTTTAAGCTCCGTCTCATCTAAATTTTCCTCGCTCACCGGAATGTTTATGTTTCCCACTTGCCTGAAAAGATGCATGACTCCGCCGGCCGGAACCATTTTTCCCCCTGCTTTTGTCAAAATGTTCTTTATTTCCCCGATCGTCCGGTTCTTGTTGTCGGTGGCGGTCTTTATGAGCATCGCCGTTCCGCCCGGGCCGTAGGCCTCATAGATAATCTCTTCGATCTGCGCCCCGTCTTTTAATTCCCCAGTACCTCTTTTTATGGCTCTTTCAATATTATCTTTGGGCATATTGAAAGACCTGGATTTGTCCACCACCATTTTAAGCTTAAAATTGCTGTCCAAATCTCCTCCGCCTTCACGGGCGGCTATTGATATCAGATTGGCCAGTTTGGTAAAGATATTGGCTCTTTTGGCGTCCTGAGCCTCCTTCCGGTGCTTTATACCGGACCATTTGTTGTGTCCTGACATATTGATTAAGTAGTAAGCAGTAAGTAGAAGGCATTTTGTTGATAGTTTTTATCTTTTACTAGTTACTGATTACTAATTATTGATTACCGGTTACTAAAAACAATCCTAGCATTTTGGGTCTGTTATTTCAATATCGAAAAAATTATTGAGAAAAGATTAAAAAAAAATAATACGTATTAAAATATTAAAATATTTATTATTTTATTACGTACCGTAAGAATACGACCGTCAAAAAAAGACTCCTTATGGCTATGTGATCTGTATGAAAAAAATTTTCACATAAATTAAAAATGAATTTTTTGTACGCATAATTCCATATAATTATCGACCGTATATCTGTTCTGCCCAAAAAAGTTAAAAATCAAATGTTTTTAGATCCCAGATCGAGGTTCAATAAGGCATAAGAAGGCTATATTTTTTAAACTAAATCCGGCCGGATTTCTCCGGCCGGCTGTTTTCATTGTTATTTTGTATAAATAATCACAATCACCTTAACACGTCACCTTCTTAAAGGATCGTCGAAGCGCCTACTTTATCTCCGGACTTGAGATTCATGATCCTCACTCCTTGCGTTGCCCTTCCCAAGACCGAAACGCTTCCCAGCGGTATCCGGATGACCTGCCCTTTGGTCGAAGTGATGAACAGGTCGCCGTCGCTGTTGTCCGCGCTCACGACTTTGGCTCCCACCAATTTCCCGTTCTTGTTGGTTATGCTGGCGGTTTTTATTCCCGAACCTCCTCTTTTTTGGATCTTATAAAGCTTGGTATCACTTCTCTTTCCATAGCCGTTCTCACTTATGACCAGAAGCTGGTTTCCCTTCTGTCCTTTAAACATTGCGTCCATTCCCACCAATTTGTCATCGCTTTTGAGCCTTATTCCTCTAACTCCGGAAGCCGATCGTCCCATCGCTCTCACGTCCGATTCTTTGAAATGGATAGCTTGACCCCTGGAAGTTGTCATTATGATCTCATCCGATCCGGTAGTCAGGCGCACCCATCTCAGCCTGTCGCCTTTTGCCAGTTTTATGGAGATAAGTCCGCTTCTTCTCACGTTTTCGAACTCTTCTATCTTCACTTTTTTCACTATTCCATTTTCCGTAGCCATAAAAAGATATTTGAAATCATCGTCCTTATTGAAAGAAATCATCTCCGTTACTTTTTCGCTGGAAGAAAGCTGTAAAAAATTGACCAAAGCCTGCCCCTTGGCAGTTCTTCCGGATTCGGGAATTTCATAGGCCTTTGTCTGGAAAACTTTTCCGCTGTCGGTAAAGAATAAAAGATTATCATGAGACATCACCGCGCTTACCTGAGATATGACATCGTCTTCTTTTATAGTGGCGCCAATAACCCCTTTTCCGCCCCGTTTCTGTGTCTTGTAGACTCCGGGCTTGAGCCTCTTTATATATCCACTCTGGGAAAGAGTTATGATGGACTCTTCATTGGCCACTAAATCTTCCTGCTTGAATTCTCCTATTTTTCCTTTTATGACCCGGGTTTTTCTTTCGTCCCCGTATTTCTCCTTGATTTCTTCCAATTCTTTTTTTACGATTCCAAAAAGCTTTTTTTTGCTCTTCAGGATGCTTTCCAATTTTGCAATCAATATTTTCTTTTCCTTAAGCTCGTCTTCTATCTTTTTTCTTTCCAGTCCGGCCAAGGTCTGGAGTTTCATCTCCAGAATGGCTTCTGCCTGTCTGTCGGACAACTTGAATCTTTTCATCAAATTGCGATGAGCATCCGATCGCGTTTTGGATTTTTTGATGGTTGCAATTACCTGGTCTATATGGTCAAGCGCTTTTTTGAGCCCTTCCAATATGTGGGCTCTTTCCTTGGCTCTCCGAAGATCATATTGGGTGCGCCTAGTGACCACTTCCTCCCTGTGCTTGATGTAATATTCCAGAATGGATTTGAGATTCAATATCTGCGGTTCGATTCCATCGACCAAAGCCAACATATTGACATTAAAATTTTTCTGAAGATCTGTGAGAGAATAAAGCTTATTCAGGATCTTTTCCGGAAAAGAGTCTTTTTTAAGCTCCATTACGATCCTTACTCCGAATTTATCGGATTCATCCCTTAATGTTCTTATTCCTTGGATTTTCTGATCTTTGACAAGGGAAGCTATTTTTTCTACAAGAGCAGCCTTATTGGTAGAATAAGTAATTTCACTTATGACTATCTTAAAGGCTCCTTTTTTGTCTTCTTCTATGTCCGCCTTGGCGCGAGTTATTATTTTTCCTTTTCCGGTTTGATAGGCCTCTTTCACGTCTTTTTGGTTATAAATAGTTCCTCCGGTCGGAAAATCGGGTCCTTTGACAAATTTCATAAGATCGTCGACGGTGGCTTCGGGGTTGTCTATGAGATGATTGACGGCGTCTATAAGCTCACCCAGATTATGAGGCGGGATATTGGTCGCCATTCCAACGGCGATTCCCATCGATCCGTTCAGTAATAATTGGGGAAGTTTGGAAGGAAGAACTGTCGGTTCCTTTTGTGTTCCGTCAAAATTAGGGACGAAGTCAACAGTATCTTTTTCTATATCCAAAAGCATTTCTTCGGAAATCCTTTTCAGCTTGGCTTCCGTATAACGATAAGCCGCCGCCCTATCGCCGTCCATGGATCCGAAATTTCCCTGCCCCCAGATAAGCGGATAGCGCAGAGAAAAATCCTGAGCCATCCTCACCATGGTGTCATAAACGGCGCTGTCTCCATGTGGATGATATTTTCCTAAAACCTCTCCGACTACAGTGGCTGACTTTCTAAATTTGGAATTGGATCTAAGCCCGGTTTTCCACATGGAATAAAGGATTCTTCTATGAACCGGCTTGAGTCCGTCGCGCACATCAGGAAGCGCCCGAGCGACAATGACGCTCATGGCGTAATCCAGATAAGACTGCTGGACCTCTTTTACTATCCTCTGTTTTTGTATGCCTGATTCTTCCATTTTTTTCTCTTTTTTCATAAAACAAAAAATTGCGCCTGGTGTTAATACAGTTTGATTAAGTGAAAAATTTTCAATTCTGAATATTTTCTTGCGTATCGATCGGAGCGTTTTCGCTCATAGGAGCGTAGTTATTGCTCAAATTATCCTTTAAAGAAACTATCCAGATTATGATTATAAAAATCATGCTCACCGCCACCATGCCCCAAACATACCTTAATCTTTCGTGTTCAGGCTTACGGCGGATCTCTTCAATTTTTTTGCTTATATCCATGTTTCTACGAATTTAAGATAATTCGAATCTGCAAATTTTTTATCCGAATGCCTCAAATGTATATTTGAAGAATTCGAATGTAATTTGTAGATTTGAATTATGCTCTCATCAACAATACATCCATATTTTTATCCTCCAGATCCTTCTTTTTCAATGTGATCTTATTGATTTTTTCCTTGGGACATCCTCCGATTTCACTGCAAAATTCTTTTTCATCGGAAACATCTATCTTTAATCCGCCCATTTTATAATGCATAGGAATAATTATAGCCGGTTCCAATTTCTGCGCGATCCTAACAGCCGTTTTTCCATCTATGGTATACTTTCCTCCTATCGGAATTATAAGTATATCCACTTCTCCCGCTCTCTCTATCTGTTCTGGAGTCAATTCGGTTCCGATGTCTCCCATATGGCACAATTTCATATCTTCGGTCTCCAAAATAAAAATGGTGTTTTTTCCTCTCTCTCGGCCGTTCTTATCATCATGAAAAGAATCTATTCCGGTAACGTTGATCCCCTTTACCGAGAACTCTCCTGGAGTATCCACGATTATCGGATCACCTTTTAGGGCGCTTACATTATTGTGATCGCTATGCTGAGTATGCGAGACAAAAACGACATCCGCTCCGCCCTGAGGAGGTTTCAGCCCTATTTTTTTATCAAAAGGGTCGATAAAAACTACCACATTTTCCGTATTTCTCCCGGATGGCTTGGTTGTTATTTTAAAGCAAGAATGTCCGTAGTATTGTATATTCATTTGCTTATGAATTACGAATTTATACGAATGTACGAATTGGTTTTACATTCAAATATATCGCCTAAGGTTATCTTAAAAAAAATTATTACTATAATCTATAATATCATACTTCCGACGCCTTGTCGATATCGGTCAGCTGATAAAATATAAGCACCGGATATTCAATGTTTAATGTTTAATATTTAATGCTTAATGCTTAATATTATTGATTTCTTTATTTTTATCGGATATAATGGTATCTTGGTTATGTTGGATAAAAAAGATGCCCCCGTAGTTTAATGGATAAAACAAGGGACTCCTAAGCCTTAGCTCCAAGTTCGATTCTTGGCGGGGGCACCGAAAAGTATGCTTAAAAAGGTTCCTAAAACTGTCATTAAAGTAGTTAGAGAACTCGAAAAAGAAGGATTCGAGGCTTTTGTGGTCGGAGGCGCAGTAAGAGATCTGCTCCTGGAGAAAGAACCCAAAGATTGGGACATCGCCACCAACGCCGAACCGAAAGAAGTCTTGAAAATTTTTCCCGACGGGAAATATGAGAATGCTTTCGGAACAGTCATCCTGCCTGAGAAATATTTAGGAAAGACAGACAGTATCGAAAATATCGAGGTCACCACTTACAGGATTGAATCGAAATATACCGACCGCAGAAGGCCGGAAAAAGTCATATTTTCCAAAACATTAAAAGAAGACATCGAGAGGAGGGATTTTACTATAAATGCGATTGCCTTAAAAGTTCAAAGTTCAAAGTTAAAAGTTAAAAGTAAAGGAAAAATAGATAATAGACCTGATTCAGAGCTACGAGCTACGAGCTACGAGCTGATCGATCTGTTCGGCGGACAAAAGGATTTGAAAGACAAGGTTATTAGAGCCGTTGGAGATCCTAACGAAAGATTCAATGAGGATGCTCTCAGGATGATGCGCGCCGTCCGCTTCGCTTCTCAATTGAGCACCGGAAAAGATCTTTCTTTTTTGAAAGAAAGAACCGGAATCGGAAAACAGAATGAGATAAAAAGACCCGGGCTCTGGAGAATCGGAGACAAAGCATTTGCTGCTATCAAAAAAAATAAAGATTTACTGAAGCATATTTCCGAGGAAAGAATCCGAGACGAGCTGATAAAAATAATCTTGTCCGAAAGACCAGCTTGGGGAATAGAGCTTTTGGTGGAAACCGGGCTGATGAAATATATAATTCCCGAAATATATGAAACTATAGGAGTAAGACAAAACAGGCATCACTATCATGGACCATATAATACTGTCTACAAACATATGCTGGCCAGCCTGAAGACTTGTCCGTCCCAAAAGCTGGAAGTGCGCCTGGCCGCATTTCTGCACGATATCGGAAAGCCTAAGTCCAAAAAAGGCAAAGGAGAATTTTCCACTTTTCACGGCCATGAATATATCGGGGCAAAAATGGCAAAAAAAATACTTACTCGCTTGAAATTTACCAAAGAAACCGTAGAAAAAACCGTCCTCCTGATAAAAAATCATATGTTTTATTACGATGTCGATGAGGTTGGCGAAAAAGGAGTGAGAAAAGTCATCAAAAAAGTGGGTTTGGAAAACATAAACGACCTTATCGACGTGCGAGTCGGCGACCGGCTTGGTAGCGGAGTTCCCAAGGCTATTCCTTACAAACTGCGCCATTTCAGATATATGGTGGAAAAGGTTTCCAAAGATCCTATTTCTGTAAAACAATTGAAAATAAATGGAAATGATATGATAAAAGAATTGGAGATCAAGCCTGGTCCGATCATTGGAGACATCTTGGATGTTCTTTTGGCGGAAGTTATCGATGATCCGAAACTGAATACCAAAAAACGTCTTCTTAGGCGCGCCCAAGAATTGAAAGATAAAAATGATCTGGAAAAGATGGATGAGGTAGCCAAGAAAAAAATCGAGGAGAAAAGGAAAGAGGATGATAAGAGGGTGAGAGGAAAATATTGGGTTAAATAATCGTTCCCGGGCTGTAGTATACCGGTAGTACACGCCCTTCAGTTGGGCGCAGACTAGGTTCCCTGCTCGCCACAGCCTGAGCCAGAGTGTAACATAGTAGCAAGTGCCTAGGGTATGGGTATAATCATAGTTCGACTCTCCGCATTCCGACTGAGGCGATGGCAGGCGGGGATTCCCAGCAATCCGACAATTTTATGAAGTAGAAAGCAGAAAGCCGCGGTGGTGGAATTGGTAGACACGCAGCGTTCAGGTCGCTGTAGGAGCAATCCTATGAAGGTTCGAGTCCTTTCCGCGGCACATTTAAAAAATTCTGATAAAAAATTTTAATATTATGAATTTTCCTGAAAAAAATATCGAGGTGCCCCAAAAAACTTTTTTGGAATTGCCTCTTGAAAAAGAAAAGGAGAAAGATTATGAAAAGCTTGAGATTTGGCTGGCTCCGCTGATCGGAAAAGAAGGAGCCGAGCAATGCGTTTTTGTTCTAAAAACCATGGAAGGTGAAAATTTCTTGAACCACTGCGACGAGGCAGTCAAGGAATTCGGCAAAAGACTGAATGAAAGGCTCGGCGACGAAGAATCTTTTTTCGATCTTTGTCCTTCCGCCAGATATATGACGGTTAGGAGTGAAAAATCGCTGGATAAGATAGGTTATATCTGCGAGCATCATGACATCGGGATGCTGGAAATACCCAAGAATAAAGAGCGGGAGTTTATCGTCTTTGACTTGTCTTACGGAAATGTCATGCGGGAAGGAAGAAGAAAGGCGATTGCGGTTTCTTATTTTTCCGGAGAAAGAAGAGAGCTTTTGGAAAAAATTAAAAACAGATACGGGGGCAAGTGGGAAATAAAATTTGAGCTGGACAAGAAAAAGGGGAATTTCGTATTCCAAGACAACTAAAAAATTTTTAATCTTATGCAAATCAGAATTGAAAACATCAAAGAAAATCCGGCCAATATTTTAAGAAGAGCGGGATATTCTTTCCAAAGGCATGAAGGCGACGAAATGAGTTTCATCCGCCCGTTGGCGCAAGCAGGTTTCCCAAGATTCCATATCTACGCCCGCGTAGACGGTTTTGATCTGATAATCAATATCCATCTTGATCAAAAAAAGGAAACTTACGGCAAAGACACGCGCCACCATGGGGAATACGAAGACGAAGGCGCGTTGAAAACCGAAGTAGAGAGGTTGATGAAAGTTTTGAGCTAGCTGTTGCCATGAGCTCAAAAAGATTATAAACTGGACAATAGTCAAAAGTTCGTAAAGTAATATGCCCAGGTGGTGAAATTGGTATACACGCCAGTCTTAGGAACTGGTGGAGCAATCCGTGGAGGTTCGAGTCCTCTCCTGGGCACATCACATAAAAAACAGTTCGTCTCGGCGAACTGTTTTTGCTATTTGTATATTTGTAGTAGATTTGTAGTTTTGTGGGAATAATTACATCAAAAACTTTCTCTTATTCTCCGACAGATCCGTAAATTCATCAACCGCATCTATAAGCTTGGAGCTGGTAGACTTTTTGAAAGCTATCGCTTCCACCCGGCACCCGGTGGTATTTTTTACATATTCTATCATCGGCACATAGTCGCCGTCTCCGGAAACCAAAACTATAACATCCAAATTTTTGCTCATCTTTATCGAGTCGACCGTTATCCCCACATCCCAATCGGCCTTCTTCGCTCCTCCGGCAAATATTTGCAGATCTTTGGTCTTAACTTCAAATCCGTGCTTTTCCAGCGCCTCAAAAAATTTTTCCTCTAGTCCTTCTTCTGTTTTTACTCCATAGGCGATGGCTCGGATAAACTTTCTTCCGCTGATAGCCTCCGTTAAAATATTTTTAAAATTAACTTTCTTTTTATATAAAACTTTTGCCGTATAATACATATTCTGCACATCTACCAAGACACCCACTCTTTGTTCCTTGTTTTTACTCATATTTTTTAATAATCTTAAAACGAATGCCAGGGCATTCGTTTTTTTGAATCTTATCCTTTTATCTTAAGCTTTTTGATCACCTTTTTGTAGTTTGTTTCTTTGGTTCTCTTCAGATATTCCATCAGCTTCTTTCTCTTGGAAACCATCTTTAAAAGACCCCTTCTGGAATGAAAATCTTTCTTATTCTTTTTGAGATGGCTGGTTAATTTTTTAATTTTCTCGGTGAAAAGAGCGATCTGGTATTCCGGAGAACCGGTATCTTTTTCGTTTCTCCTGATATCCTTGGTGGCCTTTTCCTTTTGCTTTGATGTAAGCGCCATATTTTTTGCCATACATTCGTTCCGCTTCGCGAAAACCAATGTACACACTTTGATTGATTATGTGCCAATCATAACACCGATTCCTCTAAATAGCAAGCTTAGACATATTGCTCGAAAAATTTGACCAGATAGTGTTTTTCCACTTTTGCCTTAGGATTAAAGAAGTAGCTATTGTTCTCAATCCTCGCTTTTTTGCCATTTTGCCAAAAAAGCGACAAAATCTCTTTTTTAAGATGGTATCCGGAAAAAAATATACTGTTTCTGTCCATCTCTTTTTGGCTCTTTTTGCCTATATTTAAAGCGTATTCGCTCAAAAATAAATTATCTTCAATTATTTTCTCTTTTTCAGAGGCTTCATTTTCAGTTGCGCCAAAAATGATTCTTATCCATTCTCCGAGCTCATTTTTTTGATAAATATCGTTGTCCTTAATTCCTTTTTTGTCTTTATAGCAAACTCTATCCGCCGTTTTTCCGTCAGGATAGCGAAGTTCTATGCATCCCTCCTTATTATTCAGGGAAAAATAGGAATACTCTCTGGTTATTTTTTTCTTTTTTCCGGAATTGAGATAAATCTCATCGTTTATGGGATGATTTATGAGGCTTCTTTTGTCTTTTCCGGTAGCCAGGCTCCATTTTAACATATTTACTTTCTTTTTAGAATTATTCATAACCTCCACCCACTCCGCTTCATTGTCTTTTCCTTCGGGATTCGGCATAAAAGAAACTATTTCGACATCACGACGAGGGTATTTTTCAACTTCGATTATTCTTTTTATTTCAAAATCCTCGCTTCCGTTAAAAACTCTGACAAAAACATCATATTTTCCCTCTTTTTCATATTTATGTCTGGTCTCCTGCTTATAACTCCTTTTTCCGTCGCCAAAATCCCATCTTATTTTTAGTTCCTTTTTATCGACATCTTTTACATATGCCTTAAAGTCGGCATAAATATTTTTATAAACATCTTCGTCTATTTTAATCTTTATTTCAGGAATTTTATCAAAATTATTTACCTTTCCCGGAGTCAAAAATCTGCTCCAGCGCCATCTTTTACTTTCCTCGTCAAAACCGAAAGAAACACTCTCCTTAGCCTTTTCATAATCGATCTTAAAAACGGTTTTGCCGTTAGGATCCAATAAATAAACGGATTCACCTCCTGAATTATTCAAAGCGAACTTAAATTCTTTTCTTTTAACTGTTAGGAATTCGCCCGGCTTAATAGAAAAACTTTCCGAAAAGACATATTTTCCGGACTTTGAAGAATCTTTCAGTGTCCAGTTTTTCAGATCAATCTTTTCTTTTCCGAAATTATAAAGCTCTATAAACTCATCCTTCCCTTCTTCTCCGGAAGGATTGGGCAATACTTCATTTATCCTTATCTTATTCGAATACTTTTTCTTTTTATCAAACTCATTCTTTTTTCCCGGGGTTATAATACTGCTCCACTCCCACCCGTTTTTTTCTGAATTAAAACTATATGAAAAACCCTCTATTGTTTCTTCATATTTTACTTTATCTATATCTCCATCAGGATTCCTTAATATAATTTTATCGCCATCATTATTTAAAGAAATTTTATTATAAAAAACCAAATAATCACCGGCTTCCAAAACCTCTTTTGGAGAAATTTTTTTATTACTTTTATCCAAAATCTCCCATCCCTTAAGATCTATTTTCTCATCTCCATAGTTGTAAATTTCAATAAACTCATATTTTCCTTCGGGTTTTTCTTTGGGATCAGGGAAAATTTCATTTATTCTTATCGTTTTTTCATATTCTATCGGCTCCGGTTTTTGGGAATTTTCTTCTCCTGGCGTTCCTCCTATAACATAACTCTGTCTCCATTTTCCATCTTCCAATTCAAGAGAATAACCTTTTTCAACTTTTTCGTCTTTTTTGGGATTATATTTAACCTCGTCTGTAAAATTCCCACATTTGTCATCACTAATTCTTGCCGCATCCTCATCACTACTTTTAAGATCTAGCGTTGTATCAAACAACTTACCTTTAAAATCAGGATATTCTTTTTTAAAATCATTCTCATTGTCAGTAAAAACAATATATTCTCCTTTTTTAAATTCTTTCTCGCCTTTATTTAAGAGTTTGTGGCAAATATTTCTCTTCCCATCTTCCTTCTCTATTTCCACTTCATCCATTAAGCCCCATTTATTATCAATAATTAGATCTTCTTTGATAAATATCTCAAACCAATCCACATTATTTATTGAATTATACATTACTTCATTTATAACGATCTTTTTTTCTTCATCATCTTTGGCTTTTATTTCTCCGAAAATAAAAAATCCCGATATTAAAACCAGGATTATTACACCCGATAGCTTAATTTCTTTTTTAATCTTAATTTCTAATTTTAATCTCCTTAATATCATCTCCTCCGATTTTCTTATTTATTTCCATTATAAGACTTTTCTTATTCATCCAGATTTCATTTGCCCAATTGGAGTTTTTTATTTCCAAAAAAATACTTCCCTCCTTATAGAAACTAGTTCTTATATTGATTCTTCCGATTTCTCCATACTTAACTTCAATAATCTTATTAAAAAGAAAAAAAACAGTTTCACTATCCAAATCTTTCTTCTTACTATTTAATATTTTTTTATTTTTAAGGATTTTATTTAAAGATCTCATTTTTTAATCGGCATAATTATATAAATATATTCCTTTAAAATCTCGTCTTTATTATTTATCATTCTTATTCCCATGGGCGATTCTCCATTATTAATACCTATTGATATTTTTTCCGAATCTATAGTGTTCAAACTATCTATCAAATATCTGGGGTTTAATATAATTTCCTGATCATCCCCTTTTTTATCAATATCAACCTCTGTTTCATTTTCTCCTGTTTCCAATGACTCAGATTTCACTATTAACTTATCATTTTTTATATCCAATCTTATCTCACCCTCTTTTATCCTCGTAAAAACACTGGCTATTTTTATAGATTTCAAAACTTCATTCCTATTAATTATGATTTCTGTTTTAAAATCAACAGGAATTATTTGTTTATAATCAGGATATTTTCCATTTATCAGCCGTGAAACCACTTTTATATCATTTATGTTGAAAAATATCTGATTATCCTCAATAAAAACAAGTGTTTGTTTAATATTCTCATTGTTATTTATTATTTTCCCGACTTCCCTTAATGTTTCTGAAGGTATTATTATCGACTTATTCACTAAGTCGCCAAACCTTTCGCTTTTTTTAATATTTAACTTATATTCCATCAAGCGAAAACTGTCAGTCGAGGCTATATAAATATCATCACTCTCAAAAATAATATTTATCCCAGTAAATTCAATCCTAGTATCATTTAAGCTTGTGCAAATAAGGCTTTTATTTATAATATCTTTAAATATATTATTATCAATAGAAAATTGATGTTTATTTTTTTCCTTAGGAATAATAGGGAAATCACTTGAATCAAAACAATTTATTATAGCTTTATATTTACCGCAATTTATTTTTAATAATTGATTATTTGATTTTATCTCAATATTATTTTCCTGAGGGAGGTTTAATATAAAATCACTCAATAGTTTAGCGGGAACCGCTATGGATCCTTCTTTTTTAATTTTTGCGCCTACATTACAAACAATTCCTATTTCAAGATTAGTGGCTGATAATATTAATCTTCCATTTTTAGTCTCCATTAATATATTTTTTAAAATAGGAAGACTTATTTGTTTAGAAGTTACTCTCTCGACCGATAGTATGGCTTTTTTTAAATTTTCCTGAGTACATGTTAATTCCATAAATATTAGTAATTTTTATTTATATATTTATATTTATTAATATTATTAAGGGATATAAATATGTTTATAAGTCTAAATAAGTTATTAAAATAAGGATTTATTTGAATAATAAGCTGTGAATAAATTATTGATTATTTAATAAATAAGGTGTGGAAAAATATATTTATTAAAAATAAAAATAAAAATAAAAATTTTTTATACAACTTATTAAATACTATTTAAACAGGGTTATTAACAGGTAAAACCTGAGTTATTCACAGCTTATTAAATAATTTAATCAAGGATTAGATTATTTATGTATTCCAAGTCTTCTTTTAATCTTTGATTTTTCTTAATATCGACCTCTATTTTTTTAAAAGCGTGAAGTGCGGTGGTATGATCTCTTTTAAAATACTCTCCTATCTCCGGATAAGACATTTTTAATTCGCTTTTAAATAGATACATTATTATTTGACGAGGGAGAGCTATCTTTTTTTTCCTGCTTTTACTTAAAAGATCTTCCTTATTTATCTCAAAAAAAGCGGCAACGGTGCTTACTATATCCTTTTTGCTTAATTTTCTGGAATTTTTTTTATCTACCAGTAATGAAGATAAAATTCTTTTAGTGTTTTCAATATCAGGTCTTTTTTTATTCAGCTCAAAAGAGGCGACTATTTTATTCAAAGCGCCTTCCAATTCTCTTATGTTATTTTTTATATTCTCAGCGATAAATCTCAAAACAGATTCGTCTAAATCGAAATTTTTTTCGAGCAATTTGGATTTTAATATGGCTATTCTAGTTTCCAGATCCGGATTTCCCACATCCGCAATCATTCCCCCCTCAAAACGCGACCGTAAACGATCTTCAAGGATCTGAATATGACTGGGCGGACGGTCGCTACTTATGACAATTTGCTTGTTTACTTGATAAAGGGAATTAAATATGTGAAAAAATATGTCCTGAGTTTTTTCTTTTCCCGATATAAATTGGATATCGTCGATGATTAAAAGGTCTGTTTGTTGGTATTTTTCTTTAAATTTATCAATCGTCTGGTTTTTTATGGAATTCACCAGTTCTGTCGTAAAACCTTCCGATGAGATGTAAATAATCTTTTTTTCAGGATCGTTTTTAATCAGCTCATTCCCTATCGATTGCAACAGATGGGTTTTTCCTAATCCTACGTCCCCATATATAAATAATGGATTATATTGTATTCCTGGATTTTGCGATACAGCATAGCAAGCCGCTCTTGCTAGTTCATTATTTTCTCCAACTATAAAGCTATCAAAAGTGTACCGCGGATTCAGATTATTGGACTGGAAAAAATTAATTTGAGGAGAAAAAGCGCTTTTATTTTTTAAATCAACAGTTTGTTTTAAGGAAGGAGTTTTTGTCGCCCCGTCTATGTTCCTGTTTAATTTATTGGGCGCAGTCTGAATAGAACAGCTTATTTCATTAATATTATCCTGAAAATTTCTAAGCGCTTTTATTATTTTGGTGTTGAATTTATTTTCCAGCCATTCCTTAGAAAACCCGTTAGGAACTCCGATAACAACATGACCTTCATTATTTGAGACTATGAAAGTATCTTTAAACCATGTTATAAACTGGGGCTTGGAAATAGAAAGTTCTATTTCTCCTAATACCGCTTTCCAAAGATCCTCATTATTCATAGGGTTTTTTAAATTTTTTATTTATATTTAAAAAAGTGTTTATCTAAATTTCTTAGAAGAGTATAGCACGATATAGTTGTGGATAATATCACAATTGTTAATAAGTATGTTAATAAGTTGTTGAAACAATGTTATTAAACAAAAAAGTGGAGATAAAGGGAGTCGAACCCTTGACCTCATCCATGCCATGGATGCGCTCTAGCCAGCTGAGCTATATCCCCTTTTTGATAAGTACGTATTTAATAATAGATAAATATGAAATAACCGTCAATAGAAAATAAAATAAAAATTAAAAAACTAAGATTAAAGAGGCTAATATTTTGAAATTATGAATAAAAAATTTTTAATTATTCGATTAAAAGAGGCTATTTTTTTGTAATTCATTAATTGTTAAAAAAATATAAATATTTAAATAATGAGTATTTTTGTAATCTTTATAATAAGCGTCGTACAACTCATAAAAGTTAAAAAAGGGGATAAAAATTATATTAAACAATAAAAACATATATTTGTCAATAATTAACTCTTAATTTATGATTCGATATAAAATCCTTATTGTGGTTAAACTTGATTTCCAATCCTTTCTCTTTCAAAGATTAATATGCTAAAAATTTTAAAACCATAAATATTTTCCTCGGAAAACTTCATATATCCAAAAACCCTCAAAATTGTTCCACGTGGAACAATTTGACCGGATCAAATTATCTCAAAGATTTTTACCTTTTTCCGATATCCAATGTTCCACGTGGAACATTTAGATAAATATTGCTCCTAAAAGTCTAAAGTGGAAAAAACGACTTCCGGAGACTAAATATTTTCCTCGGAAAACTTCATATATCCAAAAACCCTCAAAATTGTTCCACGTGGAACAATTTGACCGGATCAAATTATCTCAAAGATTTTTACCTTTTTCCGATATCCAATGTTCCACGTGGAACATTTAGATAAATATTGCTCCTAAAAGTCTAAAGTGGAAAAAACGACTTCCGGAGACTAAATATTTTCCTCGGAAAACTTCATATATCCAAAAACCCTCAAAATTGTTCCACGTGGAACAATTTGACCGGATCAAATTATCTCAAAGATTTTTACCTTTTTCCGATATCCAATGTTCCACGTGGAACATTTAGATAAATATTGCTCCTAAAAGTTAAAAACGAAAAAATTGATCTTTGGAAGAGGTGAGATGTTTATGTGAGGGAAAGAGGTTAAAAAGTATAGCAAAAGAAAGT